>CADBRT010000164.1 GCA_902797055.1 uncultured Spirochaetaceae bacterium | reverse complement strand
ATGACGGCGGGAAAATACAACAAAAAATCCCCATAGTAAATGGAGACCGGATATCCATAGCCATAATACCAATGAGACTGTATTCTGACGGGGAAGTGCCCGCGGAGCAACTCCTCTGCCAATCCCTGAATTCTGCTCAAATGGAAAGAAAGATCATGCCCATAAAACAATCCTGTCACAGACACTGGCAGAGAACACAAAAGTGCTATGCCCGCCAGACAAACACATTCCATTTTATGGCGGACAATTTTCCGTCGGAGCAGGAAAAGCACATCAAAGGCAAGGAAAACTGAAAAAAGCATGAACAGTGCTTTCCTGAGCCATACGGAATTACGGCTCAAAACGATATTGCGTATCTTGAAAGAACCATTGCCGTTGAAATAAACGCGAAGTTCAAAATCATCGACAGGGCGTTTCAGCTCAAAGCGGCTTATGACAAACCGCTGGTTATGGCTCAACCAAGTCTTGCGGTTGTATTTATTAAAGAATTTCCCGTTGTCGGTTCGTTCGGAGCAAACTTCGGCAAGCTGGTCATCGTCGGTATCGTAATCAATCCGTACGGAATACGAGCCTGCATCCAAATGTACAAACGGCCCTTGTAATACGGACATCCCCTCGCGGCTTTCGGAACCGTCACTCCATGTCCAAGAAGGGCCTCCCGTAACAAGGGGGGCTGAACGCCGGTCGGAACCATTCCATTGCCATGAAGTACCGTCCCACACCGCGGACTCAGAACTCCACGAAGATAATCCGACATCGATGTGCCTGTCGTCCTGCAAAAAACGTGTGATATGCAAAAGGCATACTGCCAACACAACGCATTGAATCACAAGAAACGAAAGGAAAAGAACCTGTTTGTATGTTTTTTTCATTAAGGCAGTATACTAAAAAAAACTTGAGTGCTCAAGTTCATTGCCACTCTAGTAATCCGCCCCTCTACTCACCGGACAAAGCTGCCACAGGATCCAGCTTTGCAGCACGGGAAGCGGGGCTAAAACCGAAAAATATGCCGACAAAAACAGAGAAGAAAAAAGAAACGACGCATGCTTGCCAGCTTATGATGTAGGATTGGGAGCGAACATATTCTACCGCCATACTGATTAAAAAACCAAGGCCAATTCCAGCTATACCGCCAAGAACCGTTATGCTGGCAGACTCAATGAGGAACTGTTGCCGTATGACAGCAGGACTTGCTCCGAGTGCTTTCCGTATGCCGATTTCCTGCTTTCGTTCGGTCACCGTAACAATCATGATATTCATAATGCCGATTCCGCCAACAAGAAGGGAAATAGCTGCGATTGCAGAGAGCATAATACTCATTGTGTTCGTTATCTCACTTATCTGATCAAGCATGGTCTGCATGGACATCACGTTCACAGAACCTTCTGTACCCGACACACTCTCGCAATACGATTCCAATGCAGTGACAAGTGAAGTAGTCTTCTCCTTATCCGTAGCCTGTACCATGACCAAAGAGGCTTCGGGATTCGGGGCAATTTTCTTTGCATAAAATCCGCGCGGTACAAAACAGCCTGACGCAGTATCCTCCATTCCGGATGACTGTTCTTTGAGCACTCCTATAACCTCAAAACTGAAAGTCACCTTATCAGCCACAAGGGAGAGATGCTTGCCAACAGCATTTCCGCTGGGGAAAAACGTAGACGCAGTTGTACTGCCAAGAATTATCGTTTGCGTTCCCATGACATTGTCCGTCACATTAAAAAAACGGCCTGTCTCAAGAGTCAGCCCAAAGGCTTCCATGTAACCAGTCTCAACAGCCGAACAGGAAGCAGAAGCACTCGTTTCGCCATACGCCATTGTTGCGGAAAGCGTATTCTTGTACCAAATACGGCGGATATTCTCCACCTGTTCAAACAGTTGTTCGCGGAAACTATCGGTAAACTGAATTGACACAGCAGCCCGTCTCCGGCGGTAAAAACCTCCAGAAACACTCACCATATCAAGGCCACTTGAGCCAAAAGAATCCTGAATCTGTTTCGTAGAACTTTCACCCATGCTCATAATGACGATTACAGAAGCAACCCCGATAATGATTCCTAAAAGGGATAGGAACGTTCTCATCTTATTGCGTCTGAAATTCTGAAGTGCGTTTAAAAAGTCCTCAATCATTGATGGATTTTCCCCGCAGAAGACTTCACTACCGCCCTTGCCGCCGGCGATACCGCATGCCGATGGACAACCTTGACATCTGCCTGTATCAAACCGTCGAGAATCTTTATGCACCGTTTCGCGCTCGCCCCGACACGAGGATCATGGGTAACGATAACAACCGTAGTACCTGTAGAATTTATTTCCCAAAACAGCTTCATCACCGCTTTTCCTGTAGCAGTATCAAGAGCACCTGTCGGTTCATCTGCAAGAATAATGCGGGGCTTGGTAACAGTAGCCCTTGCAATAGCAACCCTCTGCTTTTGACCTCCGGAAAGTTCATACGGACGGTGAAGCATTCTGTCCTTCAAACCGACTTTTTCCAAAGCGGATTCTGCTAGAGCACGTCGCTCCTTTTTGTCAGTACCGGCATACCGCAAGGGAAGCATGACATTTTCCAAAACGGTCATAGAATTTAAGAGAAAATACTGTTGGAACACAAAACCAACCGTTTTATTGCGGAGGACTGCAAGTTCCTTTTCAGTCATCAAGGCAGTTTCCCTGCCGTCAATAAGAACAGAGCCCTCTGACGGTCTGTCAAGACAGCCAATCATATTCATACAGGTGGATTTGCCGGAACCGGAAGGCCCCATAATCGTCACGAATTCCCCCTGTGCAATTGAAAATGATATTCCCCGCAGGGCATAGACTTTCGAATCCCCCATTTCGTAGACACGCTTGACGTCTTTCATCGTTATTACTGCTTCTGCCATCACAGCTCTCCATCATCTCGGAGGCATTCCACCACCATGTGATCCGTCCCTGCCTGTTCGGAAAGAGTCATTCTTCCGTTTTGCCCCGCCCGTACTGCCGCCGGCGCGCTTCTTGTTCCAGCCGGAATCAGGGAGCGTACTTTGCGCTTTCACGACTTCGCCACCGGTCACTCCGCTGCTCAGTTTTACATATTCAGAACCATAGGGTTCAACAGTGACCCAGATTTTTTCCCCCGTAGACGCCAATTCCACAAAGGTTCTGTTCTCCACCCTTCCGACCGCATACCGTTCAACCAGCAGATAGGTCTCATCCGGTGAAATCTTGATTTTACCGGAAAAAGAAAAATTCGGAAGTATGGTTTCTGGATAGTCATCAATTCTGACACGGGCTTTCACAACAGTTGCTCCGCGGCTTGTCACTTCCCCGATTGCAGGCCAGCTGACAACCCTGCCTTCAACAATTTCGTCGCACGCTGCAAACGTACACGCAACCGTCTGTCCGACAGCCAGCTTCGCGACGTCAGTTTCTGCAATTTCAACATCAGCAACAAGATACGAAGAATCAACCAGCGTACCGACAGAATCTTTTGCTTCCAGAGAATCCCCGGCGGAAACGCTAATTGCCGCTATAATTCCATCGAAAGTAGCAGTCACCTGCCGCTCCGCAATCTTTTGGACAAGGGCATCACGCTGTGTCTGCATCAGTGTGTACTGTCTGGCGGAACCGGTGATTTTGGTCGTCTGCATATCATAGTCATGCTTTGCAAGGTTGTATTTTTCTGTCGTATCATCCATCTGGAGAATCACATCACCTTTTTTTACAACATCCCCCTGCTTGACGTAAACAGCCATGACCGTACCGCTTGAAAGCGCCTGAAGTTTCTGCTCTTGAGCCGCAGAAACCACACCTGCAATATCGATGCAGTTTTCATACGTCTCTGAGCGAATAGTATAGGTACGGGTTTCAGCTGTTGATTTCTTAACAAAACGTTTTGCTGCAAAAAGACCGCCGAAAACAAAAACAGCTGTCAAACAACACCCGACAAATATCTTTTTACCGCTCATCATGCAACTCCCCGTCGCGGCAGAACAACATTGAAGTCTCGGCATTGTAAAGAATAAAGTCTATACTGTTTACCAAAAGTTTTATTCTGTAATTCTCCATATTGACTTTCGCACTCATATATTCACTCAAAGTTATATACCCGTTTTTATAATATGCAGACAGCTCTCTTTCCTGGTCGGCATATAAATCATACATTTCTTTGTTAGATTTTTTTGCCCATTCCAAATCTTCCAGCGCTGTCTGTTGCGAAATGATGGCAGTATCATACTTTTCCTGAGCAGAAATGACAGAAAGCTTTTCAAGTTCCTCTTCAACAGCATTCTGCTTGTTCGAAACGGCAGCCGTTCTGAACTGATTGGGAGACAGGGAAAAACCCATTGTGAACGAAGGCTCATGTTCATCCCCTGTCACAGGCACAGACAGTCCTGAATGTACGGCAAGTCCGGAATCATGGACTTTCACCGAAAGCCCCCCGTCTATGGTATCAGAGTCTGTGCGTGTATTGTTGAATGTATAACCAGTATTTGCGCTGATTGTTACGGGTACATCCGCCTCGCGGGAAAGCGTATTGATGCGCTGAGTCCATAAAGCACTTTCAACACCAGAGTATTGTTCCCGGCTGAAGGACAGTACGTCCACTGCAGGCACTTCTGGCACTTGTGACGGAAGGAAAGCAAGCGCATCGTTTCCGTCATACACAGCACCGCATTTGCTGGCAAATATTTTTGTCTCGCGCTCAAGATTCCGCTGCTTTATCTCTATAGTGTGCCAATCGGAGACGACCTTCATATTGGCAGTACGGTATTTTGGAGCCGTAGTCTGATACCCCGCAGCTTTTATCTCCTCAAAAGTAATGGTATCATCGTACAGAGTTTTCTTTTCAGAAGCTATTTCGGCTGCAACAGAATAGAGACTCTTAAGCGACGAGTAAAAATTCTTTTCCGCAGACAAATACCCGTTCTGAAGCGAGCGTTTTGCTTCCAGAACAGTTCTTTCCGCCTTCATCAACGCAACTTTTCTTTTTTTCATCGCTCCCGAATACAAATCAACTGACGCCGACAACGACGTATTGGTCCAAGATTTGTTAGAGTCATCGCCGTCTACTGATACATCAGAAGAAACCGAAAACGTCAAGTTTCCCGCTTGAGGAAGCGAAAGGCTTGCTGACGGAGTAAACGCTGCGGAAGCGTTTTCACCTGTTCGAATAGAAATAGTCCCGCTGGATATTTGAAAACTGAAACCGTTTGAAATTTGTACCATCTGTTGAGAAAGCAACTGTTTTTGGACATCAGCGGAAAGAGTTTTGAGGCTGAGGTCATTTTTCAGATACCCTGCAAGCAGAGAGGCAACAGTCTCCTCAGCACAACACAATGGACAGAAAAGAAAACAGAGCACAACCGTCGCAACGATGGCAGTACATTTCATGGAAATAATAATATCCGATTTTCAAAGGATTTTACACGACTTTTAAACTAAAACAACCATAAATTTGTGTTATTCTGTCACAACAAAAAGCAGCTTCCGTCCGCCCTTGCTAACAGCAGTTTTTTATGCTAGAATATTAAAACCCAACTAAAAAGTCCTTTTATCTGAAACCTAAAAGGAGATACTACTACTTTCTTATGGATGACTTTGACAAGAGCAAGGAGTTCAAGAAGATTGCATACTTCGTCAACGCAACGATCCTTGCAACCCATGTTTCTCTGCTGATAGCTTTCAACTACATCGGTATACGCTTTATGTTCTTTTTCAACATATTCAGCGTAGCCATGTATTTTGTCTGTTTTCAGTTGATTTATAAGAAACTGGTGCAACTGTTCATGGGGCTTCTGTTGACAGAAATTATGGTGCACATGATAGCTGTCACTATATGCATTGGGTGGCATGCAGGTTTTCCGATTTACAGTTTTGGTTTGATCTGCGTAGTATACTACACGAAATACATATACTTTTCCGAAAAACACATGTCCTATGTACCTGCAGTTGTAGCAATTCTCTCCATCACAATCTTCATCGGACTCAGACTGTATACCTATTGGATAAAACCAAAATATCAGATTGACGAAACAATTCTTCAAATCTTTTTTCTTGCCAATAGCGTGTTGATTTTTGCGCTTATCATAATAGCACTGCATAACTACACCAAATTTGTCATACTCAACGAAGACAGTCTGCACAACATAGCGGACTTTGACGAACTCACGCAGATTTACAACAGACGAAAAATGCATCAGGTGCTTGACAAACTGTACAAAGAAAGCGAATCCGGCTCAACAAGCTTCTGCATAACAATTATGGACGTAGATAATTTCAAGCATATCAACGACAACTATGGACACGATGCCGGCGACTATGTCCTCAAGACCATCTCATCCGTAATGAGGAAAACCATATATGACGACGCTAAGAAAAACTGTGGCTATGTAGCTAGATGGGGAGGAGACGAATTCCTCATCGTTCAGCAGCACGGTAAAAAAGGGCTGCCTGTGGAAGACTGTCAATCCATGATATATAACATCCACGAAACAATAGATTCCATGGACTTTACTTACGAGGGAAAAAGGCTTCCTGTCTCCATGACAGGTGGTTTCGCCACACACATCAAAGGAAGTACCATAACAGAAACTTTCAAAGCGGCGGACGAAAACCTGTACAAAGGAAAAGAACAGGGAAAGAACGTCGTTATCTTCTGACAAAAACTGTCCCTAATCCAGTTCAAACGCTCCGGTATAAAGTTTATAATAGCGGCCTTTCAGAGTCATCAGAGATTCATGGTTGCCACGCTCAATTATCCGGCCTTTTTCAAGCACAATTATTTCATTTGCGTTTCGCACTGTTGAAAGACGGTGTGCAATGACAAAGACTGTACGACCTTCCATAAGTCTGTCCATTCCCTTCTCTATCAAAGCCTCTGTTCTCGTATCTATGGAACTGGTTGCTTCATCAAGAATTAGAACAGGCGGATCAGCGACAGCAGCACGAGCGATGGCAAGCAACTGCCGCTGTCCTTGGCTCAAATTGCTTCCGTCCCCCGTAATCACTGTATCATACCCGTTTTCCAAATGCCGTATGAAACTGTCTGCATTTGCAAGGTTCGCCGCTTCCAAAATCTGACTATCGCTTGCCGCCAAATTTCCGTAGCGTATATTGTCTTTTATGCTTCCTGTAAACAGATGGGTATCCTGAAGAACCATACCGAGCGAACGCCGCAAGTCGTCCTTTGCAATCGCCTTAAGAGGAATACCGTCATAAGTTATACTACCTTTCCCATCATCAATATCATAGAAACGCGTCAGAAGATTTGTAATCGTCGTTTTCCCGCTTCCAGTGGAACCGACCAGCGCAATCTTTTCACCGGGATTTGCGTGAATTGAAATATCGTGCAGCACTTCTTTTTCAGGTACGTATCCGAACGACACATGAGTAAAATCGATATCGCCCCGCAATTTGACAAGGCTGTGAGTCTCATCATCACAATAGCTTTCAAGGAAGGTTTCAGGGCGAACCTGCTTCGGTTCCAGAGATCGGGAAATGCGCCATGCCCATTCCCCCGTACCGGCAAAAGCCTGCACAAGAACAGGTTTTCCAGTCTTTGAAGCAGAAGGAACTGTTTCCACCGCATTAACAAGCGTAGAATTTCCCTCATCAGCTTCACTGCTTGCATCAATGACTGCAAATATACGCTCGGCACCGGCAAGTGCATTCAGAATACTGTTGAACTGCTGACTCATCATAGAAATAGGCCGACTGAAACTGCGCGTATACTGGAGAAAGACAGCTATCGAACCTAAATCGATAGAACCGGCCATCACAAGCAAAGCACCAGCTATGGAAACGAGAGCATACTGTACATGACTCAGATTCCCCATGAGCGGGGCAAGCACGTTTGCATAGATATTTGCACGGGTACCGGCATCACAAAGGGCATCATTTAAGACAGCAAATTCTTTTTTCGCAGTCTCTTCACGGTTGAACACTTTCACAACTTTCTGCCCTTCTATCATTTCTTCGATGTATCCGTTAAGCTCTCCTACCTTCGCCTGCTGGTCACGGAACGCCATAGCGCTGCGCTTACCCACCTGTCCTGCAATCCACATCATGGCAACAATTGTAATCAGCATTATCAACGTCAGAACAGGACTGGTAACAATCATCATCACGAGCACAGAAACAACCGTAACAGTGCTTGAAAGCAACTGAGGGACTGTCATACTCATCATATCTCGCAAGGTGTCAGTATCGTTCGTATACAGCGACATCAGCTCGCCATGTGTATGGGAATCAAAAAAACGAAGCGGAAGAGTCTCCATATGAGTGAACAAATCAGTCCTGATTTTGTACAGTGTCTGAGTGGAGATAAAAAGCATGAGCCTTGAGTTCAGCCAAGTCGCAACAATGCCGAACACAAATATACCCGCCATTACCAGTATAAGACGGAGGAACGGCAGAAAATCCGCCGACACAAGAGTCTCTCCTGCACTGAATCGTTTAAACAAAGGAATAATGTAATCATTGATTGCCGGCTTTAAAAGCGAATCACAGGCAACAGATGCCCCAGAACTCACCATGACGGCTATGAATACAACAAACAAAAGCAGTTTATACGTTCCTATATATTTCAAAAGCCTGCCTATTGTTTTACGAGTGTTTTTCGGCTTGTCCGTACCTTTCATCTTTACTGGCGGCATATCCTGCTCCTAGTTCTTTGACTGTTGTGAAATATAGACTTCGCGGTAAATCGCATTGGTCTTCAAAAGCTCATCATGCGTTCCGGCACCGTTTACCATACCGTTGTCCATTACGTAAATCACGTCCGCATCCTGAACAGAGTTTATTCTCTGGGCGATGATTATCTTTGTGGTATCAGGCAAACAGTTTCTCAACGCAGTGCGGATTCTGGAATCAGTAGCAGTGTCCACAGCACTGGTGCTGTCATCCAGAATAAGAATCTTTGGCTTTTTCAAAAGCGCACGGGCAATGCACAGCCGCTGCTTCTGACCGCCGGACAAGTTCACCCCCCCCTGTCCCAGCACTGTTTTGAATCCATCAGGCAGGGATTCAATGAACTCCAGCGCATCGGAAGCAATGCATGCCTCTCTTATTTCTTCACCGGAGGCATTTTCATTTCCCCAGCGGAGATTGTCTTCAATGGTTCCTGAAAAAAGCACGTTCTTCTGCAATACCATAGCAACACTGTCGCGCAAAGCTGTAAGACCGTACTTTCTGACATCAATTCCTCCAACGCTCACCGTACCGGTCAAAACGTCATACAAACGGGGAATCAAGGACACCAGCGTCGTCTTTGAAGAGCCTGTTCCTCCGATAATGCCGACTACTGTCCCGCTGTCTATATGCAGATTGACATTTTGCAGGACAAGATTGCCGGGGTCTTTCAAATAACTGAACGAAACATTCTTAAAATCAATAGAGCCGTTCGGAACCCGGTCAAATACCCCTTGAACACTTTCTCCGGAACTGTTCACCATACCCACAGGCAACGGATTCTGAATTTCAGGAACCTCGTTCAGCACCTCTACAATACGCTGGATACTTGCGCGGGAAAGCACAATACCGATAAAAATCATGGAGAGTATCATCAGCGACATAAGTATCTGTGTTATGTAGGTTATGAAACTTATCAGTTCTCCAGTTTTCATATCCCCGACGACAATCATACGGCCGCCGAACCAGAGAGCTGTGATTATACAGGAATAAATGACCAGCTGCATCACAGGGGCATTCCAGATAACGACGCGTTCGGCATTGACCTGCATACGGCGGACGGAATCCGCTGCCTCACAGAACTTCTTGTTTTCAAAATCCTTGCGGACAAAGCTTTTTACAACCCGAATCGCTATGAGGTTTTCCTGAACGGCATTGTTCAGCTTGTCATACTGGACCAACATCTTTTGAAACCTCGGATACGCAGTGACAGCAATCACCGTGAGCGCAACAACCAGAACCGGTATTGCGAACAAAAACACCATTGAAAGCCTGCGGTTTATCATCATTGCAAGGATTGTTCCGTTTATCAGCATAAATGGAGTTCGGATGCAGATACGGATTATCATCTGATAGGTATTCTGTATGTTCGTGACATCAGTCGTAAGCCTTGTGACAAGGGATGATGTTGAAAAGCGGTCAACATTGCCGAAAGAAAAATCCTGCACCTTGGCAAACAGCCTGCGCCTGACATTCCGAGAAAACCCCAGCGACGCAACAGCTGCAAACTTTGCCCCGAATGCACCGAATGCCAAAGAGACAAGGGACATGGCAATCATCAGAATTCCGACACGCAGCACATAAAAAAAATTCCCGTTTGCAATGCCGACATCTATAATACGGGCCATCATCAGAGGGATGACCGTTTCAAGGACAACCTCACCAACCATTGTGAGCGGACAAAGCAGGGAGTAAATCTTGTAGCG
Source organism: uncultured Spirochaetaceae bacterium (assembly GCA_902797055.1). Classification (GTDB taxonomy): domain Bacteria; phylum Spirochaetota; class Spirochaetia; order Treponematales; family Treponemataceae; genus Treponema_D. The sequence goes on along the minus strand of CADBRT010000164.1, from coordinate 5,757 downwards.
TTTTTCCAGCCCCTGCATGAGTGTACTGATCGTAGACATGGTCTATATAATAATAAAATAGTACACGTCAAACAATCAAACCGTACATAAATAACAAAATTTTGTTTAATCCGCCAGTATAAGAAGAACAAGTTTTCTATAACTAAAGAAAACTCTTTGCCATAGCATTATATTTAGTGTATACTATATGGTATGCGACCACGGATACGGATAGCACTATTTGTCGACTATGTAGAGTCGGAATATTCCCAAAAAATCATTGATGGAGCAACACGGTACATAGAGGAGCACGAAGCAGAGCTTATCGTCTTCCAGACTGGAGGACTCAGCAATCTGGAGTTTTCATACGATTACCAATATCTCGCGGTTGCTTCCCATATCTCGCTTCAGAATATAGACGGCATTATCTTTATGACGACGCAGGAGCTGACCTATTTTACCCACGAGTTCGTGTACTCCTACATCAAGTCATTTGCTTCCATACCGCTTGTCAGCATCGGTTTTGTCGATGACACCATTCCCTGTGTGCTTGCAGACAGCAGGGCCAGCATGAAACGAATGGTATCCCACCTCATCACAAAACACAACCGCAGAAATTTCGCACTCCTGACAGCCGGAAAAGACTCTGAAGAAGCAAAAGAACGGGAAAAGGCTTTTTTAGACGCCTTGAACGAAAACGGAGTTCCCTTTGACAATGCAAAACGCATCTTTGGAGGTTTCTTACACAGCACAGCCTACTCGGCACTGAAAAACTACAAAATAAAACACGGCGCCTTTGACTTTGATGCCATTGTAGCCTTGAACGACGAAATGGCCTATGCCTGTCTGGATTTATTTGCACAGGAAAACATCAAGGTTCCGGAAGACATCATCGTGACGGGTTTTGACGATCAGATGCGTTCACTGCTCGGCAACCCAACCCTCACCACCATAAACCAGAGCATTGAGCAGCAGTCATCGGAAGCAGCCAGACTGGTGCTGGATCTTATCAACGGAAAACAATGCCCGGCAAAGACGGTCATTACTGCAAAAGAATTCTACAGACAGTCCTGCGGCTGCATTCAAAAAGACGAAGGTTTCTTTAAGGAGTTCGACGAAAACGGCAAACTGCTCGACACAAAGCCGCCCATGAACAACTTCGGCTTTGCTGAGTGGAACATAAAGCGCAGCCAGTTCATACAAGTCATAAAACTCTACTCAGATATGCAAGTCGATATGACCTTGGAAGACTTCCGCACGCATATCAATACAGACTTAGCTTCACTCGGCATTGATGCAGCAGCAGTCGTGCTGTTCAACGCCCCCATAAAAACAGAAAAATTCGAATACTTTATCCTTCCGAGCACCGTCAGACTTTTCTGTTCCTACGATAAACACACTGATTTCTATCTGGGGAAATCTTCCACCCCCATTTCCTTCAACCCGAGGAAAGGCATTGTTCCGCCGGGCATTTTTGAGTCCATGCACAATATGTATGTCATGTCGCTGTTTAGAAATGCAGTGCTGTTCGGCTACATAGTGTTCAGACCAGGCAATTACGATATCGCTGTGTATACGATGGTGATGAAAATGCTTTCAAGCAATCTGGCGACGGCATATGCAACAACGGAAAGCGCCCATGAAATGCACCGACTTACAGACAAGTACAACATCGCCCACGCTATTTCCGTAACAGACGAATTGACAGGCCTGCTGAACAGGCGCGGATTTATCTCCCTCGGACAAAAAACGCTGGAAATTTCTTCCGCCATCCCCTCTAACGGCATGGTACTCTTCGGAGACTTGGACGGACTCAAAAAGATAAACGACACCTACGGGCATGCAGCCGGAGACATCGCCATAACAGCAGAAGCATCCCTGCTCAAACAGGCGTTCCGCTCTTCTGACATCATAGGCCGGATGGGTGGTGACGAATTCGCAATCATAGCACTAGGCTTGACGGAACTCAAATATCAGGAAATCAGAAAGAAACTTGATGAAAGCTGTGTAGCGTGGACAGCAACATCAGGACAGCCATTCACGCTTTCCATGAGTCTTGGCAAAGCCGATTTTCCCGGTAAAACCGGAGAAAACTACAATATAAAACTACTTCTTGAAGAAGCGGACAATGCTTTGTACGAAGAAAAGAAAATCAAACACAGTAAGCATTGACACGTACATGACATTTTGACATAATTTGTCATAAAGAGGTAGTTATGGCTAAACAATACGCATTTCTTTTCCCAGGTCAGGGCGCTCAGGCTCCAGGTATGATTAAAGATGTAGCGGAATCATTTCCGTCTGCACGCAACGTAATCGATACAGTTTCTTCGCTCATTGGACTAGACATGGCCCAGCTTTTGTGGGAATCGGACGCTGCCACGCTCAGCAGAAGCGACAACAGCCAGATTGCCATAACGACAGCAAGCCTTGCAATCATGGCGGCTCTCAAAGACAAGGGCATTGAGCCTGCAGCAGCTATGGGCTTCAGCCTGGGTGAATTCCCCGCATTGTACGCTGCGGGAGTCCTCTCATTTGAAGATGTCATCAGGGTCGTCAGAAAACGAGGTTTGATTATGCAGGAAGTCTGTGAGGAGATTGCTTCTGCGAATGAAGGTCATGCACCGGGAATGAGCGCTATCATCGGACTTCCGCCAGAAAAGGTCACAGAGATTGCCGCAAATATCCCTGATGCATATGCAGCAAACATGAATTCCCAGAAGCAGACAGTCATAAGCGGAACCTTCGACGCGCTTACGAAGGCGGAAGAAGCCGCAAAAGCCGCCGGAGCACGTGCAATCAGACTTAAAGTAGCAGGTCCGTTCCACTGCCCGCTCATGCAGAAAGCGGCAGACAACTTTGCAAAAGAACTGGAAAACGTATCATTTGCAGACCCAAAGATTCCGCTGTTCAGCAATGTCACCGGCAAGCAGGCTGCAAGCGGTAAGGATGTCAAAGAGAGCGCAATCCTCCATCTTACGCATAGAGTCCGCTGGACTGATGAAGAAGCGGTTCTAGCGCAGATTATCGGCTCTGACAACGGAAACGAATGGAGCGTGATTGAACCGGGACCAGGGAAAGTTCTGACAGGACTGTGGAAGCAGACTTCATTCGGAGAATCACATCCGTCCGTTCCTGTAAATACGGCAGAAGCAATCAATTCCTTGTAGGGGAATTGACATATATGGGCATCTCTAAAACTCGTCTTTCGACTATTTTTTAGAATGCCACCGAGTTTTAAGGTTATCTCTAAAAATTGCAATTTTTAGAGATTCCAATATATATAAGGAAATCCTATGAAATTACTTGAAAATAAAAAAGCCTTGGTCACTGGGTCTTCCAGAGGAATCGGCAGAAAGATTGCAGAAAATTTTCTGTCCCAGGGTGCAGAAGTTTGGGGCATGTGTACCCACGAGTCAAAAGGAAAGGCAGAGCTTGAAGCCCTCGCCGCTCAAAACGGCACAGTATTCCACGAGTTCTATGCAGACGCCGGAAACGCAGAGGCCTTGACAGAGGCCATCAAGACGGTGCTCAAGGAATCAGGCGGCTTTGATGTTCTGGTGAACAACGCCGGCATTACACGCGACACGCTCAACTTCCGCATGAAGAAAGAGGACTGGGACGCGGTGATTGCAGTGAACCTTACCTCAGTCTTCCTCATCTGCCAGATTGTCAGTTTCGATATGATTCACAAAAAGGCAGGTTCAATCATCAACATGTCATCCATCGCAGGTCTGCACGGCAACCCAGGACAGGTTAACTACGCTGCTACCAAAGGTGGACTCATTGCATTCAGCAAGAGCCTTGCAAAGGAAGTCGGTTCACGAGGCGTCCGGGTCAACTGCATAGCACCAGGCTTTATCGATACAGATATGACACAGGCAGTCAATGAAGAAGTCCGCAAGGGATGGATTGAAGGCATTCCGCTCAAGCGCGCCGGAAAACCGGAAGACGTAGCGAATGCGGCGCTCTACCTGGCGAGCGATTTGAGCACTTACGTAACCGGACAAGTCATCGGCGTTGACGGCGGACTTGGCTGCTAAGGGACCGAAGTTCCCATAAACACACAAACAATATACAAGAGGATTTATATGCGAAGAGTTGTAGTTACAGGACTGGGATGTGTATCACCTGTCGGAAATACCGTTGAAGAAACATGGGCAAGCATAAAAGCCGGAAAGAGCGGCATTGCAACAATTACACACTATGACCCCGCTCCGTTCAAAGTGAAGTATGATGCGGAAGTCAAGAATTTCGACGCTTCCCTGTACATGGATACAAAGACCGCCCGTAAGATGGCACGTTTTTCAAAATACGCAGTTGCAGCAGCAAAAATGGCTCTTGAAGATGCTGACTTGCTGGACAAGAAAGATGTCCTTGACACAGCTGGCGTTTTCCTTGGTGTCGGAATCGGCGGTTTTGAAACAACAGAAAGCAGCATGACAAGCTATGTTACTTCAAACATGACACGCATTCCGCCAATGACTGTTCCAATGCTGATTCCAAACGAAGGTGCAGCAAACATCAGCATGGCATTCGGCATCCACGGTGCCTCACACACAATTGCAACAGCCTGCGCATCTGGAACAGATGCTATCGGAGACGCAATTGACAACATCAGACTCGGCAGAAGCGACGTCATCCTTGCTGGCGGAGCAGAATCCACTGAAAACGGTTTTGCAAATCTCGGTTTTGAAGTACTCCACGCTCTCAGCTCAAAATGGACTGACGCACCGGAAAAATCAAGCCGACCGTTTGACAAGCAGAGGGACGGATTCGTCATGGGGGAAGGTGGCACAATCCTCGTCCTTGAAGAGTATGAACACGCAATTGCCCGCGGAGCAAAGATTTACGCAGAAGTCGCAGGCTACGGTGCAACAAGCGACGCCTACCACTTGACAGCTCCTGATCCTGCCGGCATCATCGGTGCACGTGCCATGACGCTCGCCATGAAGGACGCAGGGGTAACTCCAGAACAGGTACAGTATTACAACGCACACGGAACAAGCACCCACTTGAACGATGCCGGTGAAACAAAAATGCTGCACATAGCATTCGGAGAAGCTGCAAAGAAACTCCATATTTCATCCACAAAGAGCATGACAGGCCACTGCCTTGGAGACGCGGGTGCACTTGAAGCAATGATTACAATCAAAGCAATACAGGAAAACTTCGTTCCCCCGACAATCAACCTCGACGAACCAGATGTAGAGGGTGGCTGTGATTTGGACTACACACCGAACAAGGGAATAGAAACAACAATTGATGTGGCAATGAGCGGAAACTTCGGTTTCGGCGGACACAACGGCATTCTCGTGTTCAAAAAGGTAAAGTGATATGGTAACAAATGACATTGAAAGCCTGCTGCCTCACAGAAAACCGTTCCTGTTCGTGGATACAATCGAGCAGTTTGACGACGACGGTTGTATTTGTACAAGGAAATTCACCGAAGAAGATTTCTTCTTTAAGGGACATTTTCCAGAATATCCGGTAGTGCCAGGTGTCATCCTCATTGAAACGATGGCACAAGGCGGCGGAGCAGCTCTCAGCTATCAGAAAAAATTCGCAGAAGGAAGCCTGTTCTTCCTCGCAACTGTCGACAAGGTAAAATTCCGCAATCAGGTGCGGCCTGGCGACACCGTAAGGATGGAGATTAAGAACCTTCGTGTTTCTCCAAAGATGGTTAAGCAGTCCGGCAAAGCTTTTGTAGGGGATACACTCTGCGCAGAAGCTGAATGGATGTGCCTGGTCGGCTCCGCAAGTTAAAAACAGGGAATT
>CADBRT010000163.1 GCA_902797055.1 uncultured Spirochaetaceae bacterium | reverse complement strand
GCTGGTCGCGTTCATCAAGGAATGACTCCGCCTCGTTTTCTTTGTCATACCCGGCATAAAAATACGGCGTTTCCGCATTGAATTCCCCCGCGCACGTGTCTACCATCTTGTACGAAGGATCTACGTGGAAAACGCGTCCAGCCCTAACACCTGTTTCAGTTTCCATCTTTTTCTCCCTATGTATGAAAAATGGGGACAACGTATAAACGCTGTCCCCATTGACTTTCATTTCGTGAACTATATCATAGCAGATTATAAAAGGCTTATCAAGATTAAACGCAAATCATTTGTTGTAGTTGCGCTTGATTTTCATCGTCGTAGTGATTTCAAGCGGTTCACGGAGGACAACCACCCTGTCAATCCGCTGGTACGGAAGCAACTGACGGTTCACTTTTTCCACAATGCCGTGAATAACGCGGTTCACCGCAGCTTGAACATCATCTGCCGCGGAAGACTTTATGGTCGCGTCGTCACGCGTCAGACCGAACCGTTTAAAAAGCTCGTCGCTCGGATACACGAGGGCCTCTATGCCTTCCGTTCTTTTTTCCTTGTCCGAAATATACCCCTGAACGACAATCTGCTGGATATCCGTCTCCAGCTGGAACATGTCCTCGATTTCCTCCGGGTACACGTTTTTACCGCCCTCGGTTACAATCATGTTCTTCGCACGCCCTGCAAGCATGAGGTAGTTCTCGCTGTCCAGATACCCCAAATCCCCCGTGCGGAAGTAACCGTCGCCAGTCATGACTTTTGCGGTTTCCTCCGGCATTCCGTAGTACCCCTGCATAACCATCGGTCCCTTTATGCAGATTTCTCCGACACCGTTTGCATCGGGGGAATCAATCCTCATGTCCATATATCCCTTAAAGTAACTGCCGACGCTCTCTATCTTGAAATGCTCTTTCGGATTGAGCGCGACAATCGGAGACGTCTCCGTCAGCCCGTACCCCTGCACAAAGTCTATGCCGATCTGATTGAAGAACTTGAACACGCTCTTTGCCAGCGGACCGCCTCCGCTTATGGCAATCCGTATGGTGTACAGGTTTGCCTGAAGCAAAACAGCCTTGAAAATCTTTTTACCCAGATTCACTCCGAACAGTTTTTTGATGATGTATGAGATGAACATCAGGACGCTCATCAAGGCAGAGACAACCGGCCCCTTGCTTTTGATACCTTTCTGGATTCCCGCCGCAAGTTTGTTGAACAGCATAGGAACTCCCAGCATGATTGTGATTTTGCCTTCCTTGAGTTCCTTGAGCAACCTGGAGACGGCAAGACTTTTCCCGTAGACAATCTCAGAACCGACGGAAAGCGGAACAATGAAAGAAGCCTGCATCGTGTATGCGTGGTGGATGGGAAGCAGAACGTAAAACACATCTTCAGGAAGAATGGTAAGATTCGTCTGGGCGATGTAGGCATCGCTGACAAGGTTTTTATGGCTGAGCATTACCCCTTTCGGGCGGCTGGTCGTACCGCTGGTAAACAGGATTGCAGCCAAGTCATTTTCGGCTGGCAGCGTGTAGGAAACCTCAGTTTCAGAGTGCAAGTTGTAAACGTAACGCTCACTTTGTCCCGACGGGAAAAGCTGGTATACATCGAAGTCGTTCTCTCCGCCGTGATGTTTTTCACTGTAATGCGGATATTTTTCATCGTCGACAAAGAATAGTTTCGGTTTCGCTGTGGCAAGCAGATTTTCCTGTTCCTCGATGTGCAGCGCCCAGTCAATCGGACAGATGGTTGCCCCTACGAACAGCGTTGCCAGATATACGGTTGCCCATTCGGGGGAATTCTTACCCGTTACGGCAACTTTATCCCCAGAACCAACGCCTTTAGAGGCAAGCCAGGACGAGAGACGCAACACCCGCTCTTTTACCTCTGTATAACTGAGCGTATGGCGGCTGCCGCCCACTCCCTCAAAATCAGTAAAACAGGGGCGACTTCCGAATCTTTTTTCAGTAATCAGGAACATCTCCGGTATAGTGGGCCACTCACCGGAAAATTCTTTTCCTCTCAGCGGATCCAAAAAAGCCGCAGGGTTGAATCGTTCTATCTTGGACATACTCCCAGTATACCATCAAGATACGCTTTTGTGGAGATGTTTTTTCGCTGATGAAAACCTAACGCTTCGACATGAGCCGGGAACTTATCTTGCTGCCGAAGAACTGAATAATTTCGACCAGCACAAGGATTATAATGACCGCAGCAGCCATGATTCCTGTGCGGAACCGCTGGTAGCCATAGCGGATTGCAAGGTCTCCCAGTCCTCCGCCTCCCAAAGCACCTGCCATTGCCGTGTAGCCAATCAGATTGATAACGGTAAGCGTCACTCCGTCTGCAAGTGCGGGCAAGGCTTCCGGCACAAGAACTTTGCAGATTATCTGCCAGTTGGTGGAACCCATAGCTTTTGCTGCCTGAATCAGTTCAGGGTTCACTTCATTGAGCGCAGACTCAATGATTCTCGCGACAAAAGGAGCTGCCGCAATTGAAAGCGGAACTATCGTTGCCGCAGTTCCAATGCTCGTACCCACAATCAGGCGGGAAAGCGGGAACAATACAATCATCAGAATGATGAACGGAAACGAGCGCAGCACGTTCACAATACGGCTGAGCACCTGGTTCAGCACCGGTCTTGCCATAATGCCGTTCGGGTTCGTTACACAGAGCAAAACCCCAAGCGGGAAACCGAGCACCAGCGAAAAGACTGTGGAAAAAAACACCATGATAAGTGTCTCCAACGTGGCAACACCGACAAGGCTCATCATTTCACTCATGTACACCCTCCTCAGTTTCGACTTCAACACCGTTTTCGTTTAAAAAGGCAATGCAGCGACGGATTTCGTCATCTGCACCGTCAAAGTCCACGAGCATGGTACCTATATCCTTGTCCGGCAAGTGCTGAATGCCTGCCGCACGGATATTGAACGACACCTTGAATTGTGCGGCCATTCTGCTGAGCACCGGTTCGTTCGTAGCACCGCCGATGAAGTGAAGCACGTACTTACCGCCTTCGTGGGACCAGCGGACAATTCCGGTACCGCCGCTTGTGATGCCGGAAAGGAAATCCTTGGTAACAGGGGATTTCGGATGTGCAAAGATATCCTGCACCAAGCCCTGTTCCACAACCCTGCCGCCGTCAATAACAGCGACCTCCCTGCACGCATCGCGGACAACTTCCATCTGGTGGGTTATCATGACGACGGTCAGGTTCATCTTTGCCTGAAGTTCACGTATCAAATCCAAAATGGAGTGTGTGGTCTGCGGGTCCAAGGCACTGGTCGCTTCATCGCAGAACAGGATATCCGGCTTCGCGGCAAGTGCACGCGCTATGGCAATCCTCTGTTTCTGACCGCCGGAAAGCGTGCTGACGGGAGCATCAGCCCTGTCGGCGAGCCCAACGAGAGACAGCATCTCCTCCACGCGTTCCTTTATGTCTTTTTCCGCCATGCCGCAGATTTCAAGCGGATAAGCCACATTGCGTCCTGCAGTACGGGAAGAAAACAGGTTGAAATTCTGGAAAATCATGCCTATTTTGCGGCGCTGTGCAATCAAATCCTTTTTTTGCAGATTGTCCACCCGCTTGTCGTTGTAGTATACGGCTCCCGAGTCGGGCGATTCCAAAAGGCTTATGAGGCGGACAAGGGAAGATTTACCCGCTCCGCTTTTGCCAATGATTCCGAAGATTGTGTTTTCAGGAATGGAAAGGGAGTTGTCCTTCACAGCTTCTATCACACCGTCTTTGGTGCGGTAGGTTTTGTGAAGGTGTTCAAGTGTAATATGCATAAAAACTGTTTATACAGAAATTTATTCAGCTTCGTTTACGGCAAACTGGCTGCGGACACTGTCAATTTTGTCTGCACCGAGCGTGTCGCGGGTATTGCAGTCGAGGAAGTATAATGCATCTTCCTTAGAATGGAAGAGGGCTTTCTGGCTGTCTGCAACCGGCTTAAAATTGAAATCAACAGGCTTGTTTGTGCTCTTTTCAGTTACGAAATAATACATAGTGTTACTCCTGCAATGGGAAATGTTTTTTATAAATAGTAAGTATAGCGTTTTGGTAATGTGATTTCAACAAACAGGAGTGAATTTCGTCCCGTGCCAATCAAATTCAACAGGCTATTGCCTTGTGCCGATAAATACGATATGCGAAAAATTCTCTTCCTTTGCCTGCATTTTCTGTGTCTATCCCTTGCATTTGCCCAGACGAAACCGCTCTACCGTCTCCCCGAAACACTGCCGCCCCAGCCGCTGAACACCTCAGAAAGCGGCATCCCTTTCCTTGTCGGCACTGACAGCGGACTCTATAAGGTATCGCCCAACGGCTTTTCAGAATGCATCTGGTCAGAAGGCAGGGTTGAGCGTCTGATCCGCACGCAGAACCTTTGGTATTTTGTGACGGACAAAGGCATTCTCCGCAGCAACGACCTCAAAAGCTTCACCGAATGCAACAAAGGTCTCCCGAAGCTCATCAAAAAGACATACAACGGAACCGAAAAACACCTTGTCCAGGAAGTCCCGCTGCTCAAAGATTTATGCGCCGACCCGTTTGATGAGCAGATTCTTGTCACCGCCACAAAAGACGAAGTGTACCTTACCCGTGACGGCGGGGACAACTGGACTTCCATCGGTTCCATGAGCCGCTACACAGCCGGCATGAAGGCTGTCGCCTGCGCCCATATGCCCATTTATGACAAAAGCGGAATTATGGAAGGAAATGAACTGGTCGTGTTCATGTCCCACCCGATATACGGATTCAGCTACTACCGCGCCGACGCAAAGAAGCCCGCCTGGGTGGACGTAAGCGCGGGCTTTTCCGCCATGCCGAGCCTGACCCAACCGGACGAAGTCAGCGACATTCTGCCGGTCGTCGTCAGGGAAAACGACGGTTCCTTACGATGCGACATCTACCTGGCAAACACCTTCCTGCCGAATATCTACCGGTTTGACTGGAAAGGCAAACGCGCCGTCAAAGTGTACACCGGTTCAGAAGCCGTCGATACGATTGACGCGCTGTGCCAGAGCAATGGTTCACTTTTATTCACCACCGTCGGAAATGTAAGTGCAATCAATCTGGACACCGGTTCAGAAATAGAAATGCCGCCCTCATACAAAAACTGGCGGCAGATGCTGTCCGCGCCGCTTTCCCCCATAAACACGTCCTATGTTCCGGCAGAGATGAGTGGCTTCGGGACACCGCTCATTCTGAGCGAACTGTGGCTTTTAAATCCCGACAGGCCGCTTTCCCCGTGGGGAGGCAAAGCAACCGGCAAAAAAGCCATCTACGCTTCCGCCTATCAACTGAGAAATGACACCGGAATTGCCAAATACCGCAAGATTGTAACAGACAACAAACTCAACGCCATGGTCGTAGACATGAAGGACGACTACGGATACCTGCGCTTTGAACCGAAAAACGAAATGCTCAAGGACAAAGGCGCTGTAACCGCCTACAAGATTGACGTTGAAAAAATGGTCAGCGCATTCAAGGAAGACGGCACCTATCTGATAGCCCGCATTGTTGTGTTCAAAGACAAAAACCTCGCCATGTACAAAGGCGGCAAGTATGCAGTCTGGGACAGAAACAACAAAAAACCGTGGATTGGAGTGCGCGGTTCAGAAGACATCATGGACGAAAACGGCACTGCCGTCATCGGAACCAGAACCCTCTACTATGACGAAAACTGGGTTGACCCTTACAGCGAAGAAGTCTGGGAATACAACATAGAGATTGCACAGGAACTGGTAGACAGAGGCTTTGACGAGATTCAGTTTGACTATATCCGGTTCCCGACCGACGGCACCAACATGGGGGATGCCGCATACCGCTGGAAGGACGCAGGCATGGACAAGGAAAGCGCGCTGGTCTCGTTCCTCTCGTACGCACGTGAAAACATCAAGGCTCCAATCGGCATCGACATCTATGGTGCAAACGGCTGGTACCGCTCGGGAACACGCACCGGGCAGGACGTGGAGCTGATGAGCCAGTACGTCGATGTCATCTGCCCCATGTTCTACCCCTCCCACTTTGAACAGAACTTCCTTGAGTACCCGCCGGTGAGGGAACGTCCGTACCGAATATACTTCTACGGAACCTACCGCAACACCATCGCGGGGCGCAACCGCATAATCGTGCGTCCTTGGGTACAGGCGTTCTACATGGGAGTGCGCTACGACCGGCAGTACTACGACAAGAACTACGTGCTCAGGGAAATCTACGGTGTACGCGACAGCGTGAACAGGGGCTATATGTACTGGAACAATTCCGGCGGCATGTACGACGACATCAGCCCCGATGTCGGCAATGACCAGCTGTCCCCGTGGAAAGAACAGGAGTCAGACCTTCAGCAGCGGCGCCCGGCGTTCAGCACGGGGTCAAATGCAGGAGTCAAAACAGACGAAGTTTCAATCATCTCCAGGGCGCTCAGCCATCAGAAAGATATGATTTCCATTCTGGATTCCATGCTGGCAAAAGAACATGAGCTTGAACTGGAAGCCAGACAGAGAATAAGGTTGCTTCACGTCACACCATTCTTTACAATGAAAGAATGACAAACATCCGCTACACACCGGAAGAGCCGATTGCCGCCATAGCGACGGCTCTTGCCCCCGGAGCAATCGGCATTGTCCGCGCCTCCGGTAAAGACTGCATCGAAAAAATCTGCGCTGTATTTTCACGTCCCGGCGCACTGAAAGAAGCTGCCGGCAACAGCCTCGTATACGGTTGGCTCAGAACTCCCACAGACAAAGAAAAAATAGACGAAGTTATGCTCGGCGTTTACCGTGCGCCGAAATCCTATACCGGCGAAGACATGGTGGAAATCTTCTGCCACGGCGGTGTACGGGTTGTAAACGCGGTGCTTGAACTGCTGCTTGCAAACGGGTTCCGGCAGGCGGAACGCGGAGAATTCACGTTCCGCGCATACATCAACGGCAAGACAGACCTGACCCGCGCCGAAGCCGTGCGCGAAATCATCGACAGCAAGACGGACAGCTCCCGCGGGCACGCGGTGGGTCGGCTTTCCGGCAGTCTGTACGAAGAAATCGGCGGCATAAAAAAACTCGTAACCGATACCCTCGCATCCATTGAAGTGGAAATAGAATACCCCGAAGACGAAGAGACGATTTCCGACACGTTCAACGAAAGCGACCTCGTGCAGGCGGTGTCGCGGTTGCAAACACTTGTTTCGTCATGGAAAAGCGAGCGCTTGTACCAGGACGGCGCGCGGGTGGTGCTCTGCGGCAGGACAAACGCGGGAAAATCAAGCCTGTTCAATGCACTGCTGAAAGAGGACCGTGCCATTGTCAGCGACATTGCGGGAACGACACGCGATTACCTTGAATGCTGGGCGTCCTTTGACGGCATACCGGTCAGGCTGTTCGACACCGCGGGACTCCGTTCCACCAGCGACGTCATAGAAGCGGAAGGCGTGGAGCGCACCCGCGATTTATCGTCGGACGCAGACATTGTGTTGTATGTGGCGGACTGCACGTCAGGACTCACCCAAGAAGATGAAGCCTTCATACGGGCACAGCACGACGTTCCAGTCGTGCTCGTGTGGAACAAGACGGACAAAACAGGCGCACACCCGCTCCCCCCCGCCGTGGACGGCGTTGACCCCGGCAACCTCATCGCGGTTTCCGCCCACACCGGCGAGAACATCGGAACGATTGTCAGCACCGTTGCCACCCTGCTCTCCGGTACCCGCACCGACAACACGGAAAACCGTACAGGGCTTGGCTCCCGGCGACAGCGCGATGTTGTGGCGGAAGCCTTGGAACGGGCTCAGCACGCGCTCGCCACGGCGCGCTCCGGCGAGTACGGTCTGGATGCCGTAGTGCAGGACTTGGAGGACTGTCTGGACAGTCTGGGAGCCGTTACTGGCCAAGTGACCCCGGACGATGTCCTCGACAGCGTGTTCTCCCGCTTCTGCGTGGGCAAGTAAGAAAGCGGAGCACGGAACCAATAAAACTTGACAATCCAGTTCATTCTGCTATACTGAAAAAAAATTCAGTGAAAAATTATTCAGTATAATACGCTCAATCACAGCAAGGGGAAAGCCTATGTTCATTGGGAGAAAGAAGGAACTGGAAGAACTGCGCGGTCAGTTTTCTGCCCCGGGAAAAAGAGCCGTCCTCATATATGGCAAACGGAGGGTGGGCAAATCAACACTCATACGGGAAGCGGCAAAAGGGCTCCATCCTCATAATCCTTGACGAGTACCAATACCTGAAAGAATCCCTGAAATCCATGGAAGTGGACTCCTACATGCAGACTGTGGTTGACCGCCTTTCCGATTTATTCCGTGTTCGGAGGCTCTCCGTATGTCCTTTCAGTTTTGGATTATGCAAAAACGCTGGAAGAAAACATACAGTCGCTTTTGATAAACCAGAACAGCCTGCTGCGCACCTATATTGAAAGCATCATGCTCAAAGAAGTACAGAAAGCGTACGACGTAAGGATACTTGAATGTATAGGCAACGGGAAAAGACGCTACAGCGAGATACTCCAACAGCTTGCTTCTTCCGACACAGGTCTTTTGGACAAGCAGATTAAGAACCTGATGACGATGGAAACCTTGGAAAAAGTCTTTCCGATAAACAGGCCGGCGGACAAAAAAAAGCAGTTTTATGAAATAAAGGACAACCTTCTGCGCTTTTATTTCCTGTTTGTTTTCGCAAACGATGCGCTCATATCAAAATTCGGAGAGGAACCGTTTTTTGCAAGGCGCATCCTCCCTTCCCTGAATACATTTATAAGCCTGCGCTTCGAGGACATTGTCTGCCAGTATTTCAAGCGGCTTGCACAAGCGGGGAAACTGGAAGATGTGGAAGACTTCGGCACGTTCTGGTATGACGATCCGGCAACAAAGACCAACGGGCAGTTTGACTGTGTGCTCAAAAAGAAAGACGGATATGCTTTTTACGAGGTGAAGTTTTATGAGCACCCCATGACGCTTTCAGAGTGCGAGCAGGAAGAAGCGCAAATCAAGATGATTCCGAATTTGAACTGCGCGGAAACAGGCTTTGTCTGCTCCGCAGGCTTTTGTTTCACCTCGCCAAAGTACCACCTCATATCGGCAGAAGACCTGTACCGATGAACCTTGCCGGGCAAAAAAAGCCCACCAGCGATAAAGCTCG
>CADBRT010000162.1 GCA_902797055.1 uncultured Spirochaetaceae bacterium | reverse complement strand
GCGCGGCGCAAAACGTAATCCGCAACGCAGATTGGGGATTGCAGTCTTTTCGCACTCTGGTATATACTTTTAAGATGATTTGTGCGGAGACTGACTCCGCCAAGTGACCCTTACATGTCTGGAGAACATCATGGAACAGGAAGTTGTAACGAGTCGGAACCCAAACTCGGAAGCAGCAGTCGAAGAGTTATGCAAAAAACTCAAACGTGATGCATCGTCATATCAGGCAGTCATCTTTGTAGCAGCAATCAGTTATGACTTTGCAATTCTTTCCTCCCGCTTGAAGGAAAAGTTTCCTCATGCAGAAGTTATTGGAACGAGCACTGCAGGTGAGATTTCACCGCAGGGCTTCCAAAACGATTCAATCGTGCTGACTACCATGTACGACTCCTCTACAAGAGTAAAGGGTGTGTTCATCGACCACGGCAGCACCTATCCGATTGCATATAAAAATGATATTGAATCTGCCCTCCGCACCTGCGGTATTTCCACCGGAGACCGCAATTCCCACCGGGACGCGTTTGCCATAACATTCATCAGCGCAGTCTATAATGCAGAAGAGACAATTCTTTCCAATTTTTATGCAATCATAAACAACGACCAATTCAAACTGGCAGGCGGTACGGCGGGCTTTACCGGAAATACCCCCAAAAGCTTTGTGTGTTACAACGGAAAGGTTACGCAGGACGGCGCCGTCATGCTGTTCGTAAAGACCCGCTGCAAATTCGACATACGGCAGGAAGTCATTTTCAATCCGACAGGAAAGAAAGTGTTCGTCACGAAGTCCGACCCTATCAAACGGGAAATTTCAATGCTGGACGGAAAGCCAGCTGCCTCGGTGTACGCACAAACACTCGGTGTGAGTGAAGCGACTGCCGCAAAGCAGACCTTCGAAAATCCGTTCGGTCGCTACATCAACGGCAGTCTTCACATTGCCGCGCTCGCAGGGCTTTCCGCGGACAGAAAGATAACGCTCTTCGCACGCATTCCGCCGAACTCCACACTGGAACTCATGCACATCGGCGACCCGCAGAAAAAGGCGGACGAAACCTGTGCCGGCATCTTAAAGGAAATCCCCCGCCCTAAATTCACGCTGCTGATGACGTGCATTACACGCACCATTGCTTTTGGCAATATGCGCATAGCGGACAACATCATCCGCAAGTACAATTCGACATTCCCTACGTTCTGCGGGTTTTCGTGCTACGGGGAACAGAACGGACATGCTCATTGTAATCAGACCTTAGTTTCACTGGTCATGGGAGAGTAACATGGAAGATATCAACCTCGTCAAAAGCGGTATCGACATATCGAACATCCTCATCAACTACCTGTCAAAAGATGCAATCGGTTCCGACTTCCTTAAGAACTACCTTATGAACCAGCATTCTCAGAACGATGTATCCGTAAAACAGCAGGAAGCACTCCAGAAACTCATCGAAAGCACGTCTGTAATCAGCAACGAGACAAAGAGTATTGCTGACAATGCGATTCAAAACAACGAGCGCCTTTCGAACATTTATACGGCAGTGGAAGCCCTCAGAGACTCTGTCGACCGCATTGAACACGAATACAAAAAATACAACGAACAGTTCAAGACTGTCATAGCGCAGATTAAAGAGATAAACAATCTGGTTGACTCCATCAAGGAAATCTCCGCGCAGACAAACCTGCTGTCGTTCAACGCCTCCATTGAAGCGGCACGTGCCGGTGTTGCGGGAAAAGGCTTCCGCATTATTGCGAACGAAGTAAAAAAACTGTCCGAAGGCACAAACAACACGTCCGAGTCAATCAAGGAAAAGATGACGGAACTGGTCAATTCAATCAATACGCTCGAAAAGGCGACGAAAGACAATTCCATCGCGCTGTCACAGCTGAGCGGAGAGACTGTCAACACGCTTGAAAACTTCAACAAGGTGCGCACAATCAACTCAGAGAACAATTCCAACGTGGGACGCATCACCGGCTATGTCGAAAAGAATATAAGCGATATTCACAAGATGATAGAAGCGGTCAAATCGGTTGAACAGGACAACCAGGAAACACTGGCGCAGTTCGCAAAGAGCGCGTCGGAAAACGAAATGCTTTTCAACGATTTGTACTCATTTGCCTACGAGGTAAAGGCAATCTTTGAAGACATGGCGAAACACAGCGCCGCAAAATAAGGGAACACCCATACGCACACTTGTGACACAAGATTTTTCCCGCCCACAGGTGTGCGCTTTTTTTAAGGAGAGGCGTCTTTACGAACGCTCGTCAGCAGCGTCTTTGAGCACTGAGCCGAAGTGTGTCAGATAGTCAATGAAGGATACATACGACAGCACGACGCAGAGCACGAAGAGGCAGATTCCCGCAACATGAAGCCCGGACATGGGGATGTTCCACGCGACATCGAGTCCGGTGCGTTTCAGACACTCCTGCACCAGTGCGAAGAAACACGCTACGACATACAGGACGGTCTTGAGCTTGCCGCCCTTTCTGGCCGCAATGGCAGTCCCCTTCTTTGCAGCAACCATGCGCAAAAAGTTCTGGCTGAACTCGCGGTACAGAATAAGCACATAGAGGATTGGCGGCATATATCCGGAAAATACAAAACAGGTAAAGGAAGAGAGGTGCAGGAACACATCTGCAAAGGGATCGAACATCTTACCAAAATCGCTGACCTCATGGTGCTTTCGTGCAAAATGCCCGTCCAGATAATCCGTAAACTCAGCAAACGCAAGGACGGGAATCATCAGGCATACAGAACAAACCGACACCAGGCTTCCGGGGGCGCTCCCAAGCCAAAGCGGAACAAAGTAAAGAAGGAAAAAAACAGGAGCGAAGACGATTCTCGTCAAAGTGAATTTGTTGGACGTTTTCATGCCACAAGTATATGTCTTTGACATGGGATTGTCCAGTTAGGGGGCGACAGCAACGCCGCCCCGTCTGTTACTGGTAGGTTTTGAAATCTTGAACAATGCTTATAGCGGAGCGAACTTCACAGGTCGGCAATATCTTTGCCGCAGTCTGCACAGCGCGCTCAGCGAGGCCGGAAGAGTCCGCAACCCCTTGGAGCGTAACGACGTTTCCGTCCACCGTAGCGCGCAGGAAGTTGATGTTCAGATGGAAGTCGAAGAGCAGCTGGTTCACCAGGCGCTGGCCTTTGAGCCGCTGTTCTATGGCGATTTTCCCCTCGCTTTCGCTCTTTGCGGTCACATGGATTTTCACCAGAGCCTCTATCAGTTTGACCGCTTCATCCAAGCTTAGTTTGCTTGTGTTGAGCGTCATCAGGTAGTGCTGGGGATTCTCATTATCCATGTTGTAGAAGCTTTTGTGGAAACCGCGCCGGTTTGTATCGCTTTCGTCAATTCTCCCCTGCGCCTGCTTTTCGTTCCAAGAAAATTCCTTCTGCAACCGCTCCAGACGCACAGAATCATTTGCAACAAAGCGGAGAGAAATCAGGCTGGGGACATCTTCAAGGATGAATGCCGCACCTCTTCCGATGAGGATACAGTTTCCGGTGTTGGCAGCTTCAAGGACAGCATACTGAAGATAGTTCAAATATTCATCGCGGTCTTTGACCAGACTGGCAAAAAATCCCGGCTTGCGTTCATCGTATTTCAGCAGTTTTGACTGGGGGAATCCGAGTTCCACAATTCGCTTTTCAATCTGCTTCCTGTCGATAAACGAATACCCTATTTTCTTGGCCACAGCCGTTGCTATTTCATCGCCCAACGCAGCTACCTGTCTTGAAATTGTGATAACAGCCATGTTGAACCTCCTTCCTGATACTATTATTATAAACGATTGAAATCATTATTGCAAAATTTTTTTTGGAGGTGGCACCATGGCCGAAAATGACAGCAAACTCACCTGGCACGAAATCTCCCGCGAAGAAATCTGTAAAACTGTCGTCTTTACCGTAACGGCAAGGACGAGCGAAGGACCGGACGGACAGCGAGGAGTCTACTACGTCAGCGAAGCGCCTGACTGGGTCATCATAATCCCCGTCTGCGGAGAGGACTTCCTGATGGTACGGCAGTGGCGGCACGGAGAGCAGGCGTTGAGCACCGAATTCCCCGGCGGCGTCATCGACAAGGGTGAAGAACCGGAACACGCAGCCCGAAGGGAACTGCTGGAGGAAACAGGAGCGAAGGCCGGCAAACTGACATTGCTGGGCAGGATGAACCCGAACCCTGCGCTGTTTTCAAACCACGTGCATGTGTTCCTTGCAGAAGACTTGGAGTTCAGCGGCAGCCAGGACCTCGACAGCGATGAATTCGTCTCCTACATGCGGATAAAGCAGAGCGACGTGGAGCAGAACATGGGGACTCCGGACTATCCGCATGCGCTTATGGCGAGTGCACTCGCCTTATACAAAAAAAACCGGGGACACCGATTGTAAGGCAATCGGCATCTCCGGTCCCTGTGATGAATCAGCGCCGTACTCAGTTGTTCGGGCTGTATGTTCCGTAACTCTTGTTGGGGTCGTATATCCCCTCGCGGTATTCACCGGTGATGGACGGAATGTACATCTTCATGCCGGGAAGTATCAGGTTCGGGTTGTCAGGGTCTGGGAGTGCGTCGCGGTTCGCCTCGTACAGGTTTTCCCACAGCCACGGGTTGTTGTAGACATAACTTCTGCCGGAGATGTTCCAGAAACAGTCGCGCGTCAGTTCCCATGGCTGAACGATGTAGAACTTCGGCAGCGGGTTCATGCCTCTGATTTCCGCGAGCGTTTCCAGCACCTTCCGAGCGTAATAGGCGGCGGACTCAAAGTCATCGCTTGCAAACGTTACTTCCGCCTGCTTGTAGTAGCCGACTGCCGCCTCGTAGGCAACCGGAAAATTCTTGTCCGCATTGATTGACCGGGCAAACTCCAGACGGGCACGGGCACTCGCAAGCAAGTCCTCAGCCTCGTTGCGCTGAAGCATTTTCTTCACGAATTCTTCGGACAGCGCGGCATTTTCAGAGGCTTTTGCAGCGTACTCAACTGCAAGCGAATACACGCCAGCTTTCTGAGCGCGTTCCGCTTTGCCTATATATTCTTCAGCGAGACGCTGATAGGTGTTGTTCGTGTAACTGAATTTCGCAGCAAACACCAGACCGGCACAGAAAAAGACAATGATAAGCAACGCATAGTTTCGTCTCACAGAGAACCTCCCTTGCCCACAGTTTCATCAAGCTTTACATAGTATGTTTCGGTATATGAAAAATCATCGTCAGCAAGCAGGTCTGTCCCGGCAGCTTCAATCCCCTCGAGCTGTTCCTCAATCGGACTTTTGATATCAGCCTTCGCTGCTGCAGTACGGCTTTGGGAAACGTTTTTACGCGCCTTGTCGATGAGATTCTGGGAAGCAGCGCGTACCGCCGCCACTTCAGAGTACAGGGAAGAAAACTGTTTCTTTGCATTCACATAGCAGGCAGCGGCATCTTCATACTCTTCGGCAGACAGGTTCTTGTCGCCGGAACGGAACTCCGCGACGGCTGCATCGTAGTCATGCTTGCGGGAGACGTAGGCTTTTACGCTGTCCGCCTGTTTTTTTGCCTTGAGGGCGGCATCCCGCTCATTCATTGCAGCAGCCTTGAACACAGCGTCAAAATCGCTGTCAGCCTGTGCTGCTTTGTTGTACAACTCCTCTCCGGCAGCAGTGTCTCCGCTGGCAAGTTTTCCGAGCAAGGCAGAGGGATTGTCCAGGATATCTTTCAATTCAGAAAGGAGGCCAGCGCCCTCGTTGTAGTCCTTCGGGCTGTGCGCGGCATAGCCCTTATCGTCAATCCGCTCTTTTTTATCCGCAGCATCCTTATACAGGGACAGCGTGTCATACGCCTGCTTCAAATTCCGGAGGGTGTTCGTCATATCCTCAGTAATCTCGTCAGATTTTTTCGCACGCTTCTGAACGTCGTTGAGCGCATTGTCGAGCGCTTTGAATACATCGGGGGCAACTTCATCAGCACCGTTTTCCAGCGCTTTGCTGCGGGCCTCTTTCACTTTGTTCAGCAGTTCCTCGTATTCAGCAGTTTTCGCAGTACGTTTTTTTTCTTTCGGAGCCTCTTTTTCCTTGTCAGCGTCCTTTTCCGCATCCTTTGCGCCGGAATTTCCATCTTTCGACTTATCCGTTACGGATGAACTGTCTGAGGTACCCTTGCTCCCTGAGGAATCCTTGCCCTCTGAAGTTTCGGTGTTCACCGAGGTGTCTTTCCCGGAATCCTGGGAAGCATCGGTTTCCGGTTTGACAACATCTTCATCGCGTGTCGATGACTGCCCGTCATCTTGTGGAGCTTTCTTCTTTGGTGCGGTTTTACATGAATAGAAAAAAAGTGTCGCTACAGCAGAAAGAACCAGAACGACACGAGTACAGGTTTTCATTTTCCCCTCCCTATCTCTTTTTTTACTGTGCAAGCCGTTGCAAAAGCCACCCCTTCTTCGCATACGGCTCCATTTCTTAGAAATTTATCGGTTTTTACAAAGCCAGTTATGAGGTTTTAAGCGAACAACAGCTGGTGTTCAAGTGAATTTTTAAGAAGACAATGACAGGTATTTACTTTCTTTATTCAGAATGGATCTGTTTGCACAGACAAAAGGCGAATTATGCGATAATCCCCTATGACAGCTTTGCGTCCCAAATCTGTGGTGAGATTAGGGCACGATGCGGACGAGCACGTCCTTGGCGGGAACGTACCTGTTCCAGTCCTTGCCCTTCTTGACGGCTTTCCACTGCTTCTCGCTTCCGCTGAATTTAAACTCGGCGAGCGACGTGCAGCCAGCGAACGCACCCCTGCCGATTGCCGTCACGCCCTCGGGGATGCTGACGGACGTGAGCGACGTGCAGCCAGCGAACGTGTAGCACACGGAAGCGGCGCCGGTGCTGGCCTAGCCCGCCCTGCCGCAGGGCTCAGCTCTGGACGGCGACCTTCTCGTACACCACGACGCGCATCCGCACGGAAAGCCCGGCGCGGACGACGGCGGTCAGGCGGTGCTGTCCGTTCCACAGGCCGCCGTCGTC
>CADBRT010000161.1 GCA_902797055.1 uncultured Spirochaetaceae bacterium | reverse complement strand
CACACTGCGCTGAATCCGCCCAAAAGGGTGTAGACCAGAATTACCACAACACCGATGAACAGACCGCAGATATAGGGAAGTCCGAACACTGACTGAAGCAGTTTTGCACATGCCACGAAGCCGGAGGCTGTGTAGATAACGAAGAAAAGCACGATGAATGCCGTAGATACCAAGCTGATGATATGCTTTTTGTCGCGGAAGCGGTTTGTAAGGAATTCCGGGATGGTGATGGAATTTTTACAGGCTATGGAATACTTGCGCAGCGGTTTTGCTACGATGAGCCAGTTGAGGTAGGTTCCGATTTCCAACCCCAAGGCTGTCCAGAACGCTTCTTTCAATCCGCCGAGATAGGCAACACCTGGAAGTCCCATCAAGAGCCAGCCGGACATATCGCTTGCTTCTGCTGAAAGCGCTGTCGTCCACGGGCCAATGTTGCGTCCGCCCAGAAAGAAATCCTCTGAACTGTTGTTTGTGTTCATCCATCTGATGCCTATGTAAATCATAAGCCCCAGATACAGCGTAAACGCTATGACTTGTTGAATCATTGCACCTGACATTTCGGTTACTCCGTTTTTATATAAGCTTTTCAAAGTCATCCCTGAAACTGACGGATTCAGAGATTTCCTTTTTATGAAATGTACAGGATACGGGCTGTTTTTTCAATCGGCAGGGAGATTCGGAGTTATGCCGTCCGATGTTTCCTCAAGCAGTTCCTTGGTGTGCCGGGCGATGGCTTCTATCTGGGGGCGTATGGATTCAAACGCCTTGACGACAACGGGGTCGAAATGAGTGCCTGACTGCTGCATGATGATGTCGAACGCTTTTCCTGATTCGAACGCCTTTTTGTACGGTCTGTCGGAAATCAGCGCGTCGTAAACGTCAGCGACTGCCATGATGCGGGCGGACAGCGGAATGTCATTGCCTTTTTTACCGGTCGGGTAACCGCTACCGTCCCACCATTCATGGTGGTAGAGGGCAACTTCCCATGCCATCTGCGCGTAAAAGTCGGCGTTTTCATCCTTCAAAGTGTTTTTCAGCGTATTCTTGATGAACTGTGAGCCGAACGTCGTGTGCGACTGCATGGTCGTCCGCTCTTCTTCGCTCAGTACGCCATCCTTGTTCAGGATTTCCTCATCGACATAGGATTTCCCGATGTCGTGCAGCGGGGAGACCCGCCGCATGACGGAGACAAAGTCTGAATCCACGATTTCGGGAAACAGGCCTTCTTCAAGGAGTTTTTTTGCAATCGCTTCTGTATAGAATGCAGTCCTCCGCAGGTGTCCCCTGCTGGACAGGTCGTGATGCTCTGCAAGGGATGCAAAACCCATGACCATGACATCCCGGGTATTGGTCAGCTGGGATGTTTTCCGCTCGACTTCGTTTTCAAGGCGTTCCCGGTAATCGTGCAGCATAGTGACGTCTTCCATCCACATGACGAAGCCATAGACGTTTTTGCCTGTCACCAGCCGCTTGAGCTTGGGTTGATATACCCTTCGGCGTGCAAAGATGGGCTGTACTTCTTTTTCTCCGGAAAGCAGTTCCGTCACTGCCTGCGACAGCACCGATGGCAGTACGCTGAGTGCGGGGCGTCCGAGGAATTCCGGCGAAAGCTGCGGAAACACAGAATAGGCGGTTTCATTGATATTCAGAAGTTTATAGCCGGAGTCCGCGACAATGGCAGGTGCATTGACCAAGTCGAACATGACATTGTTTGCAAGCATGCTGACGTTGTAGAATTTTCTGATTATGACGAGGTAGGCAGAAAGGAGCCCTCCGATTGCCATGCCCATCGGTACGATGGGCAGAACTTCGTTACCGTAGATGAGTTTGGCTACGCGTTCAATGAGGTAACAGCCCGCCGGCAGTGTGTGGATAAGGAAGAGGGAGATGATGTCCTTCGTGAGCGCTGCATGGCTTTTGTGGAGGATGAATGCAAGCGCGATAAGCATATCCGTAAAGTAACACACGACAAGCGCAATGAAGACGTTGTATCCCCAGCCGACTACCGGCTTTAGAAACGGTATGCCTCGCACGATGCCCATATAGTAGGACTTAAAGAACCAGTGGCGCATAAAATACAGCCAGGTGGAAGGATTTTCAGGGTCGAACGGTGTGGTGGAGTTGAAATTCAGAACCATTATCACCAGACATAATCCGATGATGATGGAAAAATTTCTGAACCCGTTCCAAATGCGGAAGCCGAAGTACGACAGCAGCTGGGGCCAGATGACAAGCAGTCCGAACGCTCCTATGTATTTTATCTTTGTCGTGAAAATCAGCATGACGATGTTGTTGCCGGACGTTATGGTGCCGAAGTATCCAAGGCAGGTGATTACGGCAAAGAACGAGAATGTCATGGAGATTTTCTGTTCCTCAGAGGAAGGTCTTGTTGCTATGATGATTACATTCGTGATGGAAAGTATCAGGGCTACGAAAGAGATAATTTGCTCTATATAAA
Organism: uncultured Spirochaetaceae bacterium; assembly: GCA_902797055.1. Taxonomy (GTDB): domain Bacteria; phylum Spirochaetota; class Spirochaetia; order Treponematales; family Treponemataceae; genus Treponema_D. The sequence continues at coordinate 8,561 of CADBRT010000161.1, read as the reverse complement.
GAACTGCCATCCCTCTTCCCCCGAGAATTACTGGAAGTGTTCTCTTTGTCTGACCAGCATTTCGAGGGAGGACAGGTTTCTTCTGAATTCCACCGGTTCGGAACCGGCTATGACTTTGTCACACAGGGAACCCGCCAGTGTCAGTTTCCCGAGAATATCGTGGTCGAATTTCGCTGCTTCAATGTTATCGCTCGCTACAAGGGCGTCAAGCGACTGGGAGAGCCTGCTTATGACAGCTTTTTCTTCGGTAAATCCTGCTCCGAGGGCCGTGGAGCGCAGTACGAGATTTTTTCCTGCATCCTGAATGCGCTTGAGCGGTGCCGGCTCTGAGTCTTTTGCAGGACGCTTTGCAATTTTGCCGGTTACGACGAGCAGCAGAGTTTTGAGCCAGGACGAACGGTCTCCTTTTTTCTTCATCGAGAGTATTATAATCCCATGTAGTATAAATTTCAATCGAATGAAGGAAAGAGATAGCCGTATTGTTTCCGTTAAAACGGTGCGGGGCAGTGGACCTCCATCCGTTTTCCGGTGACAGGGTGGGTGAACGAAAGATAGTGTGCATGGAGCATGAGACGCTCGCCGTCACCGCAGTGCCCGTACAGCGTGTCGCCGATAATCGGCACGCCGAATCCGTGGGAATCAGCGCTTGCAAGCCGCAGCTGGTGGGTTCGCCCGGTGTGGGGGTAAAAGGTGACGCGGGTTGCAGGGCGGGTGCTTCCGTCCGGTGCGCGGTAGTTCTGTACGCACTCCACCTTCCACTCAGTGACCGCTTTTTTGCCGTACACGGAATCCCATATTTGGTGGGGGCGGTTGTCCACATCGAGGCGGAACGTAAGCGTCATGGTGCCAGCGGGGGCAATTCCGTGTTTTGCAAGCACTCCGTCCAAAAGCGCTGTGTACTGTTTGGAAACTCCGCCTTCTTCAAACTGTTTCCCCAGTGCGCTTCTCGCTTCCTTTGTAAACGCCAGCAGCATGATTCCGCTTGTCTCCATATCCAGCCGATGGACTGCCGGTTGTGCAATGCACTCGGGAAACAGTCGTCTGACGCGGGTTTCTACACTGTCCAGCTTTTCCGGTCCCCGTCCGGGGACGCTCAGCAGTCCGCTGGGTTTGTTTACGGCGATGATGTGTTCGTCCCGGTACAGAATGTCAAGACCGAGCATGTGCGGCAGAAGGATGGCGCACCTGCTGTCACAAGGAGGGATGTTCTCCGTGCCGCCGGGATAGCAGATTTCCGCCAGGCTTTCAGGCAACAGATTGTGGGAGAACGCATAGTTGAACAGTTTGGGGGCGGTGCATTCTCCCGTTCCTGTTGGCGGGAGTCCGATTTCCTTTATGTCGCATATTTCTCTGAGGGAGCGCGTTGTACCGTCGATGCAGCGGAACGCATACAGGGAATGAACACGCAGCAGGGACTGCGTCGTCAGAATCTTTCTCCGGTCGGAGAGTTCCGCGAGCTGGTGCGGAGTGTTTTCCTGTTGAGGCTGTGCTTTTAATTCGTTGATGAGCTTTGTAAGGGAATGGATTTCCGCGTCGTTTTCTGCAAGTGCGCGGGAGATGGCTTCCGCTGACACCACCGGCGGAACGAGAACAATATCTGCTTCGTTATGTCCGTCAGCGCAGCAAAGTTCATGGCTTGTGCCAGAGATGCAGGCGAGATTCTCCTGTCCGCCGTCCGCAGTACGGCAGACAAGGACGCCGAGCATGAACGTCCGCTGTTTCCGCTCTTCGCTTTCCTGTGTGCGGGTGCGGATACAAAGCGTTCCTGTATCTATTTTGCCTGCAAGGGAACGGCAGCGTTCTAGCGCCTGCTGTGTTTCAAGGGGTGGAAACATCTGCCCCTAGACTATGACGCCTTTTGTTGACGGAATGTCCATGCCGCGTCTGGGGTCACGCTCCACCGCAGAGCGTATGGCGCGCGAGGCGGCTTTGAAAAGGCCTTCCATCTTGTGGTGGTCGCTTCTGCCTCTGATGGTGTCTAAATGCAGGTTGCACCGGGCGCCGGAGACGAAGCCCAACCAGAAGTCTTCAAAACAGTCCGTCTGGAAACTTGCCTGAGTGCCGTTTTGTCCCATGGAGACAAGCGGAATGCCGGTGAGTTTTGCGTCGCACACCAAGAACGACCTTCCTCCGAAGTCCACGCTTGCCTGCAACAGGCTTTCGTCCATGGGGTAGATGAAGAATCCCGAGCGGTTGATTCCCGCACAGCTGCCGAGTGCTTTTGCAAAGCACATGCCTAGCGTGATACCAGTGTCTTCTATTAAGTGATGCTGGTCAACGTCCAAGTCTCCGTGGAGCGTGCCGGACAAGTCAAACATTCCGTGCTTGCAGAAGGCACGGAGCATGTGGTCAAAGAATCCTATGGGGTTATCCACTTCGCAGCGTCCGTGCCCGTCAAGGTTCAGTGTAAGCGTTATCTGTGTTTCGGCAGTGTTGCGTTCTACTGTCGCAATCCGTTCATCACTCATGGCTGTTCTCTTTATGCAATCAGGAAACGACTTTGCGGAGTTCGTACTCAAGGATGTCGGTGGCTCCGAGGGACTGAAGCTTCGGCAGCAGGTTCGGCACCTCGCCTTTGCGGACTGCGACCTTTACAGCGAAACCATCGTCTCCAAAAAGCGGGCTGACGGTCGGGCTGCGCATTGAGGGGAGACCCTTTACGAGCGCGTCGAACTTGTCCTTGCTGACGTTCATTTCAAGCATGACGCGGTCCTGTGCGTCGAGCACTGCCTCAAAGAGCATCTTGAGCTCGTAAATCTTCTTCTTTTTATCCGGGTCTGCAAGCGCCTTCTTGCTTGCGAACATGCAGGTTGAGCTGGTCATAATCTCTTCGACAATGCGCAGTCCGTTCTCCTGCAGGGTGCGTCCGGTGGCGGTGTTGTCAACAATCATGTCGGCATCATCCGGCGGGAACACTTCTGTCGCTCCGTAGGTGCGGATTACTTCATAATCCATCTTGCGGCTTTTGAGCCAGTTCTTTGCGATGTTTTCGTATTCTGTCGCGACAATCACGTGGTGGCTTGCCAAGTGCGCGTCGTCGATTGCTGACGGAACGGCTGCGACAATGCGCACGCGGTCAAAACCGGTGTCCATGATCTCTTCAACATCAGCGCTGGTTTCGCGGATCCAGTCGCGTCCGGTGAATCCCATGTCGTGAGCGCCGAGTTCAAGCAGCTTTCCGATGTTCTGGGGCTTCATAACCTTTGCTTCAATGTCGTCCTGGTTTACCGTAGGACGGTACGCTCTCTCAGGAAGATGAATCTCAATTCCTGCTCCGCGGAACAAATCTATGACGTGTTCGTAAATTCTGCCTTTGGGCAGTAATATCTTCAGTTTTTCCATACAGTAGCCCATGATAGCGGAAATCCGTATTGTCTGCAACCTCAAAAATTCACGTGAAATTCTAAAAAAAATTTGCCGATTGGAATGAATTTTTGTATCTTACAGGTTAAGAATACAAATCCGAAAGGGCAGTGAATACAATAAGCTTCCCCCGGAAGAACATAAATAAGGAGTCAAACAAAGTATTATGGCTAAGCAGTTGATTTACAATGAGGATGCTCGCAAAAAGATGCTGAGTGGTGTTGAGCAGATTGCCCGCGCAGTAAAAGTAACGCTCGGACCATGTGGCCGCCTCGTTATGCTGGACAAGAAGTATGGCGCACCGACAATCACAAAGGACGGTGTTTCTGTCGCAAAGGAAATCGAGCTCAAGGATCCTTATGAGAACATGGGCGCACAGCTTGTCAAGGAAGTTGCTTCCAAGACCAACGATGTTGCCGGAGACGGAACAACAACCGCTACTGTTCTTGCATACGCCATCGTGCGCGAGGGACTCAAAGCTGTTTCTGCCGGTATGACACCGATTGAAATCAAACGCGGAATCGACAAGGCTACCGCTCTTGCTGTTGCTGAAGTCAAAAAGAACAGCCGCGCTGTAAAGGGCAACGATGACATCACTCATGTTGCTACTATTTCTGCAAACAACGACCCTGAGATTGGTAAGATTCTTGCTGACGCAATCGAAAAAGTCGGCAAAGACGGTGTCATCACTGTTGAAGAGTCCAAGAACATGGACACCACCGTCAAGACTGTTGAGGGTATGCAGTTTGACCGCGGATATATCAGCTCATATTTCGTGACTGACCGCGAGCGCATGGAGTGCGATTACTCTGACGCGTTCGTTCTTATCTATGATAAGAAGATTTCTACAATGAAAGATATCCTTCCGCTGCTCGAGAAGATTGCCCAGACAGGAAAGCCGCTTGTCATTATCTGCGAGGATATGGACGGTGAGGCTCTTGCAACGCTGGTCGTCAACTCTATCCGCGGTACGCTCAAGTGCTGCGCTGTCAAGGCACCGGGATTCGGCGACAGAAGAAAGGAGATGCTCCAGGACATCGCAATCCTTACAGGCGGAAAGGTCATCACCGAGGATCTCGGGCTCAAGCTCGAGTCTACAGAACTTGCTGACCTCGGACAGGCAAAGCATGTTAAGATTGACAAGGACAACACAACAATCGTTGACGGCGCAGGCGACAAGAAAGCCATTCAGGACAGAATTGCTGAAATCAAGAACCAGATTACAAAGTCAACTTCTGACTACGACAAAGAGAAGCTCCAGGAGCGCCTTGCAAAGCTTTCCGGTGGTGTCGCTGTCATCAACATCGGTGCCATCACCGAGACAGAGATGAAGGAAAAGAAGTTCCGCGTTGAGGATACTCTTGCTGCAACCCGCGCTGCTCTTGAAGAGGGCATTGTTTCTGGTGGTGGAATCGCACTCATCGAGGCTATCAAGGTTCTCGACGAGAGCAAGTCTGACTTGACCGGCGACGAGAAAGTCGGTTTCCGCATCGTAAAGCGCGCACTTGAGGAACCGATCCGCCAGATTGCTGACAATGCAGGTCTCGATGGTTCTGTCATTGCCGACAAGGCAAAGAACGAAAAGGCTGGCGTCGGATTCAACGCTGCAACACAGGAATGGGTCAACATGATGGAAGCTGGAATCATCGATCCGGCAAAGGTCACCCGCTGTGCATTGCAGAACGCTGCTTCTGTAGCCGGTATGCTGCTCACCACAGAGTGTGCAATCACTGACATTCCTGAGCCTCCTGCTCCAGCTGCTCCTGCCCCAGACATGGGCGGTGGAATGTATTAATATCTATCGATAGCGCTGCGAGTCAGCGCAGTAAAGCTCCGCCTTGTGCGGAGCTTTTTTTTGCAGTTGAAACAATTCGTGTTTTGTGGTTATACTGTGGGCATGTCTGACAAGAACTTCACCGTTCTGGATCTGCTGGATTTGGACTTAAAAGGGCATGATTCTCTCAATCTTAAGTGCATTGGCGGTAGAAGCGGTCTTTCTCGGGTGATTTCTGTGCCGGACATAAACCGACCTGGGCTGGAACTCGCCGGTTTTTATGATTCCTTTGCGTTTGAACGGGTCCAGATGTTCGGACGGGGAGAATTCGCCTATCTGCAAAAGTTGCAGAAAGACAACCTCAACGACAGGCTTCAGAAACTGTTCATGTATGCCATGCCCTGTGTCGTTTTTACACATGGGCTTGACCCGGGTGAGTACTTTCTTTCCATTGCGGAGAGTTCCGGTTGTCCTGTACTCCAGACGGATTTGGAGTCCTCTGATTTTTCAGCGCGTCTCCTGCGTGTTTTTTCCAATGTATTCGCTCCGAAACGCACCATGCACGGCGTTCTCGTAGAAGTCTACGGTGTCGGCATTCTTTTAATCGGTGACAGTGGTGTTGGAAAAAGCGAAACTGCTCTTGAATTGGTGGAGCGCGGTCACCGGCTTGTTGCCGATGATATAGTTGAATTGCTGTGTGTGAACGGAAACACCATCCTCGGACGCGGTGCGAACAAGTTCATCAGCCACCACATGGAAATCCGTGGTCTGGGTATCATAAATGTCTCTCAGCTGTATGGCGTGGGAGCTATTCGCGACCAGAAGGAAGTCCAGCTGGTTGTAAAACTGGAGTCGTGGGACAAGACCAAGGTCTATGACCGTCTTGGAACAGAGACACATACCACGGATTTGCTCGGTGTAAAGATACACTACATTGAGCTGCCGGTAAAACCCGGCCGCAATATGCCTATTATCATCGAAGCCGCTGCAATGAATGAAAGGCTCAAGAGCATGGGATATTTCTCTGCAAGGGAATTCAACCAGAATGTTCTGAAGTGGATTGAATCCGGGGAAGCCGCCGCTGCGTACTACAGCAGTGAGGATTCCTACTGATATTATATTTTTAATGTATAAGGATGATTGTCGTGATTGAAAAGATTTTAACGGTCAGAAACCGTGCGGGGATTCATGCGCGTCCCGCAGCCCTCATTGCCCAGACTGCCAATAAATATGCTTCAGAGATAATAATCGAACGCGATACTGCTACTGTCAATGCTAAGTCCATCATGGGTGTCATAACAATGGCTGCCGGTTACAACACCAACCTCACCCTCAAAGTCGATGGACCGGACGAAAAAGACGCTTCCGCCGCTATTGTGAAGCTCTTTGAGTCTAAATTCGAAGAAGAGTAAGGGGATCTCCTGTAATGGCGGCTGGAAAAGAGCCGGAAGTATATCTGTTTACAGGACCGGAGAACGGCGACAAAAGCGAGGCTCTTGAAACAATCCGTAAGAACGCAGATAAATCGTTCGGACCGCTGGATTTTTACCGTTACTATGCTTCGGAAACCCGCGTGGCGGATGTCGTTTCTCAATTGCAGAATGCGAGCCTGTTTTCCGGAGCTCTCTTTATTGTATTAAAAAACGCTGAGCTTATAAAAGGCAAGGCTGACATAGACCTGCTAGTCTCATATATAAAAGGTGCCGCCGGTTCCCCGAACACCCTTGTGTTGGAATCCGATGAAAACGGCATTGAAAAAAGGATTGAGGCGGCTGTTCCTGCTTCCCGCAAAAAAATTTTCTGGGAGATGTTTGAAAGCCAGAAGCCTTTGTGGGTGCGCCGTTATTTCCAAAAGAACGGTTTCCGCATAGAAGACGAGGCTGTGGATCAGATTCTCGATATGGTCGAGAACAATACTGAAGTCCTCAAGTCCGAGTGTTCCCGGTTTTTCTTCTGTTTTGAAAAAGGCTACTGCATTACAGTGGCTGACGTGGACAACATTCTCAGTCACAACCGCGAGGAGAATGCGTTCACCCTCTTTGACTCCATGGCGGAGGATTCCCGTTCTCCGAAAGAGCGTCTGGAGTCGTCTCTTGCCATCCTTCAAAAAATTCGTCTTTCCCGCGACTCAGGCGGTGTCATGATACTGTCCGGTCTTGCGTACTGCTTTCGGCAGCTGCGTCTGTACCATTCCCTCTGTTCCGGCGGAAAAGCCCCGACAGAGGCACAGTTCCGCACGGCAGGCTTCGCAAGCAAAAGGAACCGCGCCCGGTACGCAAAGGCAGCCCGCATCTGGGGGCCTGGTACGGTCGCTTCAATCCTTGCGCTGCTGTCTGCAACTGATATGGCAGACAGGGAAAGCGGTATGTCGGGAGAGGACACAAGGCTGACGCTGCTTGTGTATTCGATTGTCATTAAAAACGGTCTGTTCCCCGCGGTCTACGAGGCTGCACCGTAACCTACAAGTCCATTTTGTTGAGGGTGTCTTTGAGCGCCTTCAGCTCTTCCTTGGTGAGGGTGAGGCCTTTGCCCATCTTTGTGTGGTCGGGAGCCCAAGAGCGTATGTCGTATTTCGCAGGACGGCCGCCCCAAGAGACTAAGTTGAGTTCCAGACTCCAGTTCTTATTGCTCGTTGATAAGACGTGTCTCTCGTTTTCCTGAGCGAATTCAAAGGTAAAATCGTCTGCCATTGCAGTGCTCCTTTTCTTTTTTGGCATAGTCAAGGGCGTTTCTTACTGCGTCCGTCTTCGGCATGCCTGATTTCAAGTTGGCTTTCACGCGGTTCACGTAGCTACAGTAATCATATAACGCCTTGCACTTTTTCCGCAAGCCCTCGCTGTGCATCCTGTGATTGAAAAAAACTTTACAGCCTCGCTTTTCCATGGTATGATTAAACGGTTATGAGCAGCTCAGCTTCAGTCCGAAGATGTAATAATTTCTCGGAAAAAGGGCGGAAAGTACTTGACAAGAATTTTATAATGCGCATTCTGTTCTGTTCTGTTCTGGGATAGTCGGCTCTACTTACTTTTCTCTATATCGATCATATTCATTAAATACACATTTTCTCAAATATATGGGCGTGCCGTGTCCGCAGTTGGCGGGTTCGGCACGCTTTTTTTGTACGGGGTAAGCCTTTATGGAAGACAATGAAAAAGAGCTGATGCTGTCAATGACAGGATTGCTGAAAGACGCGGACTTCCTTGCGCTGGACAGGGAGCTGACGCGCTTCAATCCGTTTGAAGTGCTTGGAGTGAAGAGCCTTGAAATCCGCCACTCGAATATGCTGGCATGGTTTTTTGACCCTTACGGGACGCACGGTCTGGGCAGAAAATTCCTTGAGCAGTTTCTGCTTTTTCTGGTCTCCTGTGAAGACAGCGAAAACGGCAACAGCCATTCAGAAGGACGCCTTAAGAAAGCTTTTAAT
>CADBRT010000160.1 GCA_902797055.1 uncultured Spirochaetaceae bacterium | reverse complement strand
ATGCCGCGAAAGTAGGTGGCTGCCGGCTTTTTTTTTGCCTTCCGGCAGATGTTTCCCCCCGCTTTTCTTATGCGGGGGATTTTTTTTCTCCTGCCGGAATCTCTTGAAACTACCGGGATATACGGCCAGACGTGTTTCCTGCTGCCAGTTTTTCCACTTCTTCAACGGAGACCTGATTGAAATCTCCTTCGATTGTCTGCTTAAGGCAACTCGCAGCCGTGGCGAAGTCGATGCTTTCCTGAGGTGTTTTATTTTTTATGGTGGAATAGATGAGCCCCGCTGCAAAGCTGTCGCCGCCACCCATGCGGTCAACAAGCCGTATGTCGTAACTTCTGCTGGTGTAACAGGTACCGCCGGTATACAGCAGTGCCGACCAAATGTTGTCGGAAGCGCTGATTGATTTGCGGAGTGTCATTGCGACTTTGCTGAGCGAGAATTTTTTTGCAAGTTCCGCTGCAATTCCCTTGTAATCTTCCAAATCTATTTGACCTTTCTCTACATCGCTTTTTTTCCCTTTGATACCGAATACCTTTTCAGCATCTTCTTCATTTGCAATACAGATGTCGACATAGTCCATCAATCCTGTCATAACCTGAGAGGCTTTTGCGGTGTCCCAGAGCTTTGCGCGGTAATTGATATCGCAGCTTATGGTTATGCCTTTTTCTTTCGCCTTCTTGCAAGCCTCAAGGCAGATCGCTGCGCAGGAGTCCCCCAAAGCGGGTGTTATGCCGGTGAAATGAAAATACTTTGTATCGGCAAAAATGGTCTCCCAATCAAAGTCTTTAGGTTCTGCGTTTTGCATGGCAGAATGTTTACGGTCGTAGATGACGAGGGAAGGCCGTTGACTTGCGCCTTTTTCAGCGAAGAAGATGCCGAGTCGTTCCCCGCCTCTTGCTATGGTAGTGGTGTTAACTCCGAACCGTCTGACAAAATTCAATGCGGAATCGCCAATCTGGTTTTTGGGAAGCTTCGTAATAAAAGCACAGTCTATGCCATAGTTAGCCAGGGAGACTGCAACATTCGCTTCAGCTCCTCCGTAAAAGACATCGAATGAATCAGTTTGTACAAAACGTTTGTATCCTGGCGGGGAGAGTTTGAGCATCAGTTCCCCGAATGTGACAACTTCTGACATTTTAATTACTCCAGTTGAAAAATATTCAAGCCGCAAAAAGTCGCAAACTTTTGAAAACGGCTGTTATTCCAGTATATACCCAAAAAAAGCAGGTGTCGAGGTTTGACTTGAATCCAATCGTTTTTTTAGATATTATATAGTTTTGGAGATATGCTCATGGATAACGTAAAAAAGATATGTGTTGCGGGAACCGGTTATGTTGGCTTGAGTATGGCGACACTGCTTTCCCAGCATAATACTGTCTGGGCGGTCGATATTGTTCAGGAAAAGGTTGATTTAATAAATGCAGGCAAATCTCCTATACAGGATAAAGAAATAGAAGATTTCCTTGCGAACAAGCCACTTCATCTTACGGCGACTACCGATGCAGTCGCTGCCTATACGGGTGCTGATTTTGTGATAATCGCCACTCCGACGAATTATGACCCTCAGAAGAATTTTTTTGATACATCTGCTGTCGAGGCCGTCATAAAGCTTGTTATGCAGTATGCTCCAGATGCCATTATGGTCATAAAATCGACCATTCCGGTTGGATATACAGATGCCGTACGCAAGCGGACTGGAAGCAAAAACATTCTTTTCAGTCCCGAATTCCTCAGGGAAAGCAGGGCTCTGTATGATAATCTCTATCCGTCAAGAATTGTAATCGGCACTGATATGGCAGATACGCGCCTTGTGGAGGCGGCAAAGACCTTCGCTTCGCTTTTGCAGGAAGGTGCTGTCAAAACAGATATACCGACTTTGATTATGGGCTTTACGGAAGCTGAGGCCGTCAAACTGTTTGCGAACACGTACCTCGCCCTGCGTGTCAGTTATTTCAATGAACTCGATACGTATGCAGAAATCAAGGGTTTGAACACTAAATCCATCATAGACGGTGTATGCCTTGACCCCCGTGTTGGAAGTCAGTACAACAATCCATCGTTTGGATACGGCGGGTACTGTCTGCCCAAAGACACCAAACAGCTGCTGGCAAATTATCAGGATGTCCCGGAGAATTTGATTCAGGCGATTGTCCAGTCCAACAGGACCCGAAAGGATTTCATCGCTGACAGGGTTATGAAAAAAGCCGGATACTACGATTACAGCGACGGTAACGAATGGCACGAGGAAGACGAAAAATCTGTTACCATCGGTGTATTCCGCCTTACTATGAAGGCGAACAGTGACAACTTCCGCCAGAGTTCCATTCAGGGCATCATGAAGCGTGTTAAGGCAAAAGGTGCTGTGGTTATCGTGTATGAACCGTCTTTGCAGGACGGTACAACCTTCTTCGGCAGCCGTGTGGTGAATGACATAGAGAAATTCAAAGCTTCGTGCGATGTCATTATTGCAAACCGTTATGAATCAGTCCTCGATGATGTCTCCGGCAAAGTGTATACGCGCGATATTTTCCGTCGTGACTGAAGAAGTTGAAGTATTGTGTACATAAAAAAAGTATCCGTAAAAACTGACGGCGGGCACATTGAAACAGAGATAGGCCTTGAATTGCGGAATTGTCCTGCTTGTATGGTTCATCAGACCGTTTTACCTGCGGTTATGTCGGGAACGGTTTCCGAACCGGTGGTTTCGGCAGAAATTTTCACCGGCATACAGGGGGAAACCGTCATCTCATCTGCGGAAGCCAGTCCTGTCGTCCGCTGGTCTTTGGACGAGCCTGTTTTGTACTGGCTGGTGACAGAACTGCTGGATGAAGCAGGGGACTCAATCGAAGTCCATCGGCTGAGATTCGGCTTCCGCGATATAACGTCAGGGGAAGCCTGTCTGCATCTCAACGGCATCAGTGTTTCTCCGTATTTTCTTCCTGCTCAAAGCACAGCACCGTACTTGGAGCGCAAGGACGGTGCCGATATCCTCAAATACGAATTGGGGTTGAACGGTGTTTTTTCCGGAACACACGTTTTACCGGAAGATTTTCTAT
>CADBRT010000159.1 GCA_902797055.1 uncultured Spirochaetaceae bacterium | reverse complement strand
CTTTGCAGCTTCGTGGAATTGAGGATGCAAAAATACAGTGTGCTAGAAAGCACTTTGCTGCATTAAGCTCTGATAATATCAAATATGATGTTGTTGATAGTTATAAGAGTTTGATGGAAATTGTGATGAAATAGTGTTTTTCACACTCCTGTCCAATTAACCTGCAAAATCCTCAAAAAGCCATCAAAATAACCTGCCGCAGCGTGACAGTCAGACAGATTTTCTCAAAACCAAGTCGGTTTGCAAGCTGTAGCAATTGTGTCGAAATTGTAGTAGATTTATACATAAGTTAACTCCTTGTTTTATTTTGTTTTGCGGAAGCAAGGGGCGCACGGCGTTTGTGACAAAATCTAGATTTTTGTCATATTGACTATGCACTGGATATTAGCTAAACTGCACGTATGGCAAAGTACACGTATAATCTTGAAAAACAGCACGCAAAGGGCAAGCTTCACGCTATTGAACGTATTAACGCCCTGTGCGACAAAGACAGTTTTTATGAAATATATTCGGCTGCCCGCCATCAGTGCACCAGCTTCGGCATGGAGTCAAAAGACATTCCCTATGACGGGGTTATCACGGGCTTCGGCAAGATAAACGGTAAGAAAGTTGCCATCTATGCACAGGATTTCACCGTACAGGGCGGAAGCCTCGGCAAAGTTCACGGACAGAAAATTGCAGAGCTGATCGACAAAGCTATCGAAGCCCGCTGTCCGGTTATCGGCATAAACGACTCCGGTGGAGCGCGCATTCAGGAAGGTGTTGACTCGCTGTGCGGATACGGCGAATTGTTCTTCCAGAATGTCAGGGCGAGTGGCATTATTCCGCAGATCAGCATCATTGCAGGTCCTTGTGCCGGCGGAGCGGTGTACTCCCCGGGAATCACGGACTTTATCTTTGCGGTGGACAAAATCAGCCAGATGTTCATCACCGGTCCCAAGGTCGTCAAAAGCGTAATGTTTATGGACATTACGGCAGAGGACTTGGGGGGTGTTTCCATTCACTCCCAGAAGAGTGGTGTCGCGCACTTCCGCTGCGAGACGGAAAAAGGCTGCTACGAACAGGTGCGCACGTTGCTGGACTATATCCCCCACTACTACGGGGAAAAACAGCTTCCTCGCAAATTCAAATTTAACGAGCGCAAGTGCGCCAAGCGCATCGGTTCCATTCTGCCGGAAAAATCAATGCAGGCATACGACATGAGGGATGTCATCAACTGTGTGGTTGACGAGGACAGCTTCTTTGAAGTCATGCCGGAATTCGCTCCGATGGCTGTCGTGGGCTTTGCGACGGTGGAGGGCAGGACGGTCGGTATTACGGCGAACAATCCCGCCGGGATCGGGGGCTTTTTGAACTGCGATGCTTCTGACAAAATTGCCCGCTTCGTCCGCTACTGCGACAGTTTCGATATTCCGCTCATCACCTTCGTCGATGTTCCAGGCTTTATCCCCGGTCCCGAAGAGGAGCAGAAAGGCATTATCCGCCACGGAGCAAAAGTGATATACGCATACAGCGAAGCGACAGTCCCGAAAGTGACGGTCATTACACGCAAAGCGTACGGCGGAGCGTACATTGCTATGTGTTCCAAGCACTTGGGTGCAGATTTTGTATATGCTTGGCCGAAGGCTGAAATTGCCGTCATGGGAGCGGAAGGCGCTCTGGAAATCCTCTACGCAAAGCAGATGAAGGATCCCGCTCAGGCTCAGTTTGTCGCGCAGAAATCAGAAGAGTACCGCCAAACTGTCATGACGCCGACTGTCGCTGCACAGCACGCCTACATAAGCGAAATCATAGAACCGGCGGAAACAAGGGAGCGTGTCGCGCGCAGCCTTGAGTTCCTTGAAAACAAGAAAAAAACTGCCGCACCTGCAAAAAAGCACGGCAATATTCCACTGTAACAGGATACGCACATGGAAAGAAGAGACAGCATTGTTGTTTTGGACTTTGGCAGTCAGTATGCGCACCTCATTGCAAAGAGGTTGCGTATGCTCGGCTACTATTCAGAAATTGCCCTGCCTTCAGCTCCGACAGAGAGCGTACAGCATGCGAAGGGAATTATCTTGAGCGGAGGCCCCGCTTCGGTGTATGAAACGGATGTCCCGGAGTTCAACCGCGACATACTGAATCTTCCTGTCCCCATACTCGGCTTATGCTACGGACACCATCTCATGGCAACGTGCTACGGCGGTACGGTGGGAAAGGCTGCTGTCGGGGAATTCGGCCTTGCTCGTCTTGTTCTCAATGAAAAAGGAAAGGCTTCTCCACTTTTTAAAGGTGTCACTTTTGAGACACAGGTTTGGATGAGCCATCAGGACGCTGTCCTGTCTGTGGGGGAGGGCTTTGAAGTCGTCGGAACGACGAAGGACTGTCCGTTTGCCGCCCTCCAGGATACCGCCAGACAGCGGTACAGCCTCCAGTGCCATTGCGAAGTCAAGGACACCCCCGAAGGAAATAAGATATTTGAAAACTTTGCCAGAATCTGCGGCATGGAGCAGAACTGGGACGAAGACACCGTATTGAACCATATAATGGAAAGCATCAGACTCGATGCAAAGGACAGGAATGTGCTTCTGTTCCTGAGCGGCGGTGTCGATTCAACGGTTGCCTTTGCCCTGCTGAACAAGGCGTTGGGACAGGAGCGCGTTCTGGGGCTCCACATAGACAACGGCTTTATGCGCAAAGACGAAAGCAAAAAGGTGGCGGAAGCCTACCACGCGCACGGCTTTACGAATTTTATCACCGAGGATGCAAGCGAAAGCTTCCTGAAAGCGGTGGCAGGGCTGACCGATCCTCAGAAAAAACGCATGGCTGTCGGCGAAAACTTCATTGCGGTGCGCAACGATGTCGTCGCGCGGCAGAAACTCGACGAGTCGAAGTGGATGCTTGCACAGGGAACGCTGTACCCTGATATCATCGAAAGCGGCGGAACGAAGAATTCCAAAGTTATCAAAACCCACCACAACAGAGTTGACGGCATTCAGAAACTGATAGAACAGGGGCTTATCATTGAGCCGCTGAAAGATTTGTACAAAGATGAAGTCCGCAGAATTGGCAAGAAGATAGGGCTCTCCGATGAACTCGTCATGCGTCACCCGTTCCCTGGGCCCGGACTCAGCATCAATGTGCTTTGTTCCGATGGCAGTATGCCGGAGCAGGATAAAGCTGATTTTGCTCTTGCTGGAAAAGAACTTGACGGGGTGAAACTGGATATGTTCTGTGCGGACTGCAGTCAGAACTTGAAAAAATATGTTCTGCCAGTTCGTTCTGTCGGTGTGCAGGGCGACTTCCGAACCTATCGGTTCCCGTCTGTTCTGGAATTTGCAGACGAGGGTGGCGGATTCTTCCATCTGCCAAAGAAATGGGAAAAACTGGAAGCTGCTTCCAGCACCATAACCAATGCTTGCACCAAGATAAACCGCTGTATCCTTGCTTTGTACAGAAATCCTTCTGCAAAGCGCGAGGACTTTGCCCTGCAGAAAGGGTATTGCGACAAGCGCAGGCTTGACCAGACTCGGGAAGTTGACAATATTATGCTGACCGCACTGCACAAGACCGGCCTTTACAACTCGATTTTCCAACATCTTACGATAAATATTCCGTATGCTACGAGTGAAGACCGGTGCAGTATTGTGCTGAGACCGCTGTGTTCAGAGGATGTCATGACGGCACGCTTTGCACAGCTGCCGCAGGATTTACTCGTTGCGATTGTCTCTGATATTGCGGCACTGCCGTTCATTGACGCTGTATTCTTCGATTTGACGAACAAGCCGCCGGCAACATTCGGCTGGGAGTAAGGTATGAAATTCCGCTGGATTATCTTTACAGTTTTATGTCTCTTGCCAGCGCAGCTTTTCGCGGGTGTGCAGATTTCTGACTACACGGCCGCGAAACTCCGGGAATTCTCCGTCTATCGGATGCATTTCTCGGCGTATGAGAATGTCTATGATGTCCTGAACGATATTGATACCTTTGAGGCAGAGATACAAAAGAACCTCGCCAGAGAAGCTGTGGACTACGAGCAGGAAAAGCTTATCTGGGAAAGTGAGTTCGCCATGGAGCGGTATGTGTACAAGTTCGACCTTGACAAAGGGCAGAAGAACATTCGCATCATGCTGCGCGAGCAGATGAAGAGGAATGAAGCGTGGCTCAAGGATCACGAGGCCACGGACGGCGCGAACAAATGGCTGTACGTCCTGACCGGCGATGTGACTTCCTGCTACATGACGTTTTCCGTTGCGGTGACGCTGCTCAAAGGGCTGTGGGTGCGCGAGCTGTATGAAAAAGCGGTGGAGCAGGATCCCCTGTTTCAGCAGGCAAACACGAACCTTGGCCAGTGGCTGTTCTATGCTCCAGGAATCTTCGGCGGCGGCAAAAAGAAGGCGCTTGCCAGATTCCAGCAGGCGTATGACGGGGCTCGCACAGAGGTGGAACAGTATTTTGCCGGAGTGTATCTCTCTCAGGGCTTGCTTGAAAACAAGGAATCCGCACTGAGCAGTCAGTATCTGTCGAAATCCGATAAGATGAATCCGAACAGCAAGTGGATTGCGACTATCAAAAGGATAAATGCCCAGAATATATCGCTGTTCAAATACAACAGAAAGCGTTCAGGTATCGATGACAACGACCCGAACGCTACCGAACTTTAAATCACCTTTTTAGTCTTCCACGCTCCGCTTGCAAAGCGTCCTACGAAGCAGACGGAGCGGACAATCCAGTCTATAATCATTGCAAACCAGACGCTGAATGCTCCGAAACTCGCAGGCAGACCGAAGCGCTCCACCAACCCGAAGAAATGATTGAATGTAAGTACATAGCTTAATCCTACTCTAACTGTCCACATGCTTATCATACTGATGACCATTGTTATGGCGGCATCCCCTGCTGCTCGAAGGGCGTTCGGCAGGGTAAAGGAGAGCGGCCAGATAAGCATTCCGCATGCTCCGTGCCAGACGGTCATCAGCCATGCGAGTTTTGAGGTTTCTTCCGACATGCCGTACAACGAAAGGATTTTCCATGTGGATAAAAGCAGCGGAATGTTCAGAACCCAGAACCCTGCATAGGCTAAGCCTGTCAGCTTCTTGGTGTAATACGATGCCTGATCGGTGCGTCCCGCGCCTGTGCATTGTCCGACGACGGTAAGCATGGCTAGTCCGATTGCCGCGCCGGGAAGCACTTCAAACGATGCAAGGGTGTTTGCGGCGGCATTCGCTGCAATTGCAGTCGTTCCGTATGAAGTGATGAGTGAAAGCACCAGAATTTTGCCGATTTGGAATGTGGAACTTTCAAGTCCGTTTGGCACTCCAATCTTTAAAATCTTGCCGATCAGATGCCAGTCGAAATGAACTTTGCTGATTCCTTTTATTGAAATGGTAGCGTTTCTTTCTCCGGTCTTTTCTCGATACAGCGCGACAAAAAGTACGATTGCTGCAGCAGTGCGGGAGACGAGCGTTGGAATTGCCACTCCTTCCACCCCGCAGCCCAGTCCGTAAATCATGATGGCGTTGCCGCCGATGTTCAGTATGTTCACCAGCAAGGCTATTAGCATGCTGATGCGGGAATTCCCTTCCGCCCTGAAGAGTGCCGCCGCGGCATTGTAGAGCGCGATGCCTGGAAGTGCAAGCAGCGTAATCAGAAAGTACTTCTGGCTGGCAGCCATGACGCTGTCTTCCACCTGTCCGAAAATCAGTCTTAGAATGGGGCGGTGGAACGCAACGCCGGAAACAAGGATAAAAAGGGCGAGGGCAGATATTGAGTAGATGAGCTGCTTTGCGGTTTTTTCTGCCATGTCGTTGGATTCGCTGCCGATGTATTGGGAGCAAACAACTGCACCGCCGGTAGCGAGCGCAGCGAAAATCTGCGTCAGCAGAATATTCAGCTGGTCAACAAGGGAAACTCCGCTTACGCTTGCTTCTCCCAAAGACGAAACCATTATGATGTCCGCCATTCCGAGCGTTATCTGGAGCAGTTGTTCAATGAGCAGCGGCCAGACAAGCGTCCATAAATCGCGGTTTGAGAAAATAAGGTCTTTTTTGTTCATTTTATAAGACGGCCTAAAACAACATCTTTCTGCCGCCAGTTTTTGTCTACCTTTACCTGTAAATCGATGTCAACGCGGTAGTCGAATATCCTTCTGCACTGGCGCATGGCTGCCTGCCGGATTTCCTTTATCTTGGAAGCACCTTTCCCTATGACGATTCCCTTCTGGCTTTCCCGTTCGACGCAGAGGACCGCTCGTACTTTCATGAGATTTTCCCGCTCCATCTTCATATCTTCGATGCGGACGTAGATGGCGTGAGGAACCTCATCTTCAAGTCTGTTGATAGCTTCCCCTCTGATTACCTCACAGATACGGAAGTCTACTTCCTGATCGGTGTAGTATTCCTCCGGGTAAAGGTGGGGGGCTTCAGGAGCAAGGTCATACAGGGCTTTGAGGACTTCATTCACTCCGGTATCACCCTTCGCGCTCATTTCCAGAACTCGGTCAGCAGGGAATGACGGAAGATTTTCTTCTATAAATAGATGTGCTTTTTTTGCATTTGCCTTCGGATCTTCTGTCTTGTTTATGGCGATGACGGTTTTATCCTGATACGGTTGGATCAGAGAGGCTATCATAACCTCTTCTTCCCCGTGGTCACGGGTTGCATCGATAACATAGAGTATGGCATCGCTGTCTTTCATGCCGTCTTCTGCAATCTGGGTCAACCGAAGGTTCAGTTTTTTGTCACTTTTGTGCAGACCGGGTGTGTCCACAAAGACGAGCTGACCGTATGAAGTGTTGACAATGCCTCGTATGGCGTTGCGTGTCGTCTGTGGGATTGAGGAGACGATGCTCACCGGTTCTCCGCTGGCTGTGTTCAGAAAGGTCGATTTTCCGGCGGAAGGCCGTCCAATAATCGAAACCAGGGCTGTTTTAGGGCCGACCGGCGGTGTGTTGTTTTCAAGCGTATCCATAAGACTTTAGTATATCGAAAGATTTTCCCCGTTACTAGGTGATTTTTTGTAGCAAAAACGAAATAGGTATGTTATACTTATTTTATGAAGTTGGAAAACACCCTTCCTGGACAACCCTATCCGCTTGGGGCAAGTGTGACACCGAACGGTGTTAATTTTGCTGTTTTTTCCCGCAACGGAACGAGAGTTATCTTAAATATTTTTGCAAACTCTGATGACAATGATCCTTGTGAGTCTTTGGAACTGGATTCTGTTGCGAACAGAACTGGTGATGTATGGCATATCTGTATACCAGGCTTAAAGCCCGGTGCTTTGTATCTGTATCAGGTGGACGGTCCGTTTGAACCGTCTCGGGGGCACCGCTTCGATGTTCACCAGTACTTGCTCGACCCGTACGCAAAGGCTGTAACTCCCACATCAATCTTCCATAACCTTCCGCCGACATACCGTACCCCTGTCGATAAAACAGATGTAGAACTGCAGGAATCAAGACATTACTACAAGTTCCCCAAATGTGTCGTTATCGACGACAAGTCCTTCGACTGGCAGGGGGATCGTCCGATAAACCGTCCGCTGTGCGACAGCATTATATATGAGACTCACGTGAAAGGCTTCACTGCCGGCAAAGGGGCGGGGGTCAGAAATCCAGGAACGTATGCTGGACTGACAGAGAAAATCCCGTACCTTCAGCACCTCGGTATAACGGCTGTCGAATTGATGCCGGTTTTTGATTTCGACGAATATGAGAACACCAATATCAATCCGCGCACTGGTGACAGAATGAAAAACTACTGGGGCTACAGCACCATTTCGTTCTTTGCGCCGAAGGCTACCTATGCGGCAAACAAAAATCCCGGCGGCTGTGTCGATGAATTCAAGTACATGGTCAGGGAACTGCACAAGGCGGGGATTGAAGTCATCCTTGATGTTGTTTTCAACCACACCGCGGAAGGCAACGAACACGGCATTGCATTGAACTTCCGCGGATTTGAAAACAGTGTCTACTATATTCTGGTCGGCAACCACAAAGAGTACTACATGAATTACTCAGGGTGCGGGAATACGTTGAACTGCAACCATCCGGTCGTCAGACGCATGATACTGGACTGTCTGCGATACTGGGTGCTTGAATACCATATAGACGGCTTCCGCTTTGACTTGGCTTCCATTCTCTGCCGCAGTCAGGAAGGCGTATTGTTGAAATTTCCGCCCCTTACGAACGCTATTGCCGAAGACCCTGTTCTTGGCAAGACAAAGATAATCGCAGAGCCATGGGATGCGGGCGGAGCATATCAGCTCGGCGGATTCCCGGGTGGGCGTTGGGCGGAGTGGAATGACCGCTTCCGCGATGATATACGTCGGTTTTGGCGTGGGGATGAATTTGTTTCCACTGGGGCTGCCACTCGAATGAGCGGTTCCAGCGATTTGTATACCATCTCGGGAAGGAATCCGAGTTTCTCTATCAACTATGTAACGAGCCATGACGGATTCACGATGAACGACCTCGTGAGTTACAATCATAAGCACAACGATGAAAACGGAGAGGGCAGTCGCGACGGTACTGACTCCAACTGGAGCTACAACCACGGCTACGAAGGCCCAACGAATAATCCTCGGATTGAGCGGCTGCGCAACAAGCAGATGAAGAATTTCCTGCTTACGCTGTTGGTTTCAGAGGGCACGCCGATGCTTCTCGGCGGTGATGAATTCCGCCGCGGGCAGGAGGGCAACAATAATGCCTACTGTCAGGACAATGACATAAGCTATTTTGACTGGGGCATTGCCAATCTGAACTCATCGCTGATAGAATTCACCCGGAGGGCCATACTGTTCCGCAGAAAGCACAGTGTTTTCCGCAGGCACACGTTCTTTGGGGGGCAGCGACCGGGTACTCCAGGACCTGACATCCAGTGGTATAATGCTGACGGCAGTACCCCTGAATGGACGAAACTCTCCCGCTTTTTAGCGTATTGTTTATTCGGATACGGAGCGGACAGCAAGGATGAAACGTCTTCCTATGACTATTACATCGCTGCCAATACTGATATAAAGGATATAATGGTAAAGATTCCGACACCTCTTGGACAGAAAAAGTGGTATCTCGTTGCGGATACGTCTATTCCTGGCGCAGACGCAATTGCAGAGGACGGAAAGGAAGAACTGTTGAGGGAACAGGAGCATTACGTGATTCCTTCAAATTCGCTTATCGTATTAGTATCAAAATAAAAGCAAGTGTCTTTTACGGAGGATAAAATGGTATTTGACGCAGAACAATTCAAGGCGAACCTTACGGCACGTCTCCGCCGGCAGTACGGCAAAGACATAAGCCAAGCGACGAAGCATGACCTGTTTGACGCTGTAAGTGCAAGTGCGCTTGAAATCATCATGCCGAAGTGGATGGAAACTCGCCGTGTTTATGAGGAAAAAACGACAAAACAGTTGTACTACTTGAGTGCGGAATTCCTCATGGGACGTGCATTGAGCAACAACCTCATCAATGCACAGATAAAAGATCTGGTTGTCGAAGTCCTGAAGGGTATGAGCATCGATTTCGATGTCATCGAGGATGAAGAGCCTGATGCAGGTCTGGGCAACGGTGGTCTTGGACGTCTTGCTGCCTGTTTCCTCGACAGCCTTGCAACGTTGCAGTATCCTGGCAACGGATACGGAATCCGCTATGAATACGGTATGTTCGAGCAGCACATCGAAAACGGCGAGCAGGTTGAATATCCTGACAACTGGCTCCGCCACCGTGATCCTTGGGAAGTAAAGAGAAGCGACCTTGCAGTAACCGTCAAATTCGGCGGTGAAATCAAATACGGAAAGACACCTGACGGACAGGACCGGTTCTATCTGGAGAACGCGGAAGAAATCACTGCCACTCCGTATGATATGCCGATCGTCGGGTTCGGCAACAATACCGTCAATACACTCCGTCTCTGGCAGGCGACGAGTCCGAACGGCTTTGACCTTCAGCTCTTCAACGACATGCAGTACCAGCGCGCTGTCGAACGGCAGAACAACGCGGAGAACATCAGCCGCGTTCTTTATCCGAACGACAACGGACCAATGGGAAAAGAGTTGCGTCTCCGTCAGCAGTACTTCTTTACTTCTGCATCCTTGCAGGATCTTGTACATCACTTTGTTATGACGGTCGGCACTGATTTTTCTAAGTTCCCTGAGTACCACGTCATCCAGCTCAACGACACCCACCCGGTTGTCGCCATCCCGGAGTTGATGAGAATTCTCCTCGACGAGTACAACGTCGGCTGGAACGATGCATGGAACATCGTGACAAAGACATTTGCATATACAAACCACACAATCCTTGCAGAAGCGCTGGAAAAGTGGCCGATTGAAACATTCAAGAACCTGCTTCCCCGCATCTACCAGATTGTTGAGGAAATCAACAGACGTCTCCTTATTGAACTCCGCCAGAAGTTCCCGAACGATTACGCCAAGCAGAACCACATGGCGATTATCCATGACGGCAAAGTGTACATGGCTTGGCTCGCAATCCATGCTTCTTTCAGCGTAAACGGTGTTGCAGAACTTCATACAAAACTGCTCAAGGAGCAGGAACTCAAGAGCTGGAACGAGATCTATCCGCAGAGGTTCAATAACAAGACGAACGGCGTAACGCAGCGCCGCTGGCTGCTCAATTCCAACCCTGAACTTTCAGAGTTCATAACCAAGAGAATTGGGCATGGTTGGGAGACTGATCTTACCAAACTCAAAGGTTTGGAGAAATTCATCGATGACGATGCTTCCCTCAACGAGTTGTCGGATATCAAACTGCACAACAAGCAGTCCCTTGCGAACTATCTCAAGCATACGCAGAATGAATTCCTTGACCCAGAGAGCATTTTTGATACGCAGGTCAAGAGACTTCACGAGTACAAGCGGCAGCTCCTCAATATCTTCCACATCATGTATCTGTACAACAGAATCGTGGAAGATCCGAGCTTTAACCCGCCTGCACGCACGTTTATCTTTGGTGCAAAGGCTGCTTCCGGCTACCGCCGCGCAAAGAGCATTATTAAGCTGATCAACACTGTTGCTGACCGCGTCAATACAGACCGCCGCGTCGGTGGAAAACTTCGCGTCGTATTCGTCGAGAACTACCGCGTTTCTGTTGCGGAGAAAATTATCCCTGCAACGGATGTTTCCGAACAGATTTCAACAGCCGGCTACGAAGCATCCGGAACTTCAAACATGAAGTTTATGATGAACGGTGCTGTCACGATCGGAACAATGGACGGTGCAAACATCGAGATTGTCCACGAGGCTGGCAAAGAGAACGAGGTTATCTTCGGTCTCAACTCAGATGAAATCATCAAGATAAACAATGAGCATTCCTACAATCCTCAGAAGTATCTGGACCGCAATCCGGCACTGCAGAAGGTTGTAAGCCAGCTCGTTGATGGAACATATGACAGGACGGGTCTGCTTTTCAAAGAGCTGCACGACTCCCTCGTGTACGGTGTTGAAGGACAGAGACCTGATATCTATTATATCCTCGCAGACTTCGATTCCTATGTTCAGGCACAGGAGAAGGTTGCAAAGCTCTATCAGGACAGACGGGGCTGGGCACAGAAAGCTTTGATGAACATCGCCAATTCCGGCAAGTTCTCAAGCGACCGCACTATCGAGGATTATGTCCGCGACATCTGGCACTTGAAAAAAGTCGAAATAAAGTAGATTATTGGCCACATGGCCTCAAGTGAAAAACTCTCTTTAAAAGCAATCCCCAGTTTGGGACTGGTTCTGACAGCCGCAATCTGGGGATTTTCTTTTGTTATCGTAAAAGACAGCCTGTCTTATGTCGGTGCCGTCTGGATGATTGCATTCCGCTTTTCCATTGCTGCGGTACTTCTGGCGCTTCTCTATTGTAAAAAACTGAAACTGTTGACTTCCTCCTATCTGCGCCACGGTGCTCTCTTGGGATTTTTTCTTTTTGCGGCATATGTGGTTCAGACAATCGGCTGCAATTATACGACAGCCGGAAAAAACGCCTTTCTTACAGCAATCTATGTGATTTTAGTCCCTCTGTTCGGCTGGCCCTTGCTGCACAAGCGCCCGTCGTGGTTTGTTTGGGTGGCTGCAGTGGTGTTTCTGACGGGTGTTGCCCTGCTTTCTCTGAACAAGGAAGACAGTTCCAGTGTGAACATAGGGGATGTGCTCACGTTGCTCTGCGGTGTCTTTTTTGCTCTACACATCGTGTACAGTGCGCGATACGACCAGACGGAAGACCCGGTGCTGCTCTCCGTGCTTCAGTTCTTCTTCTGCGCATTGTTCTCATGGATTGCAGCTCCGTTGATGCCTTGGGAATCGGTAAACGGACCGTTTCCGACCGAGTCGTTGAAAGACGGCCGCGTCATTGTATCCATGCTGTATCTGGGAGTTTTCAGCACTATGGTCGGTTTTACGCTGCAAACCGTATGCCTGAAAATAGTACCGTCTGCACTTGCCTCTCTGTTTCTTTCTTTGGAAGCGGTGTTCGGGGGGCTGTTCGGTGCACTCTTCTTGAAAGAGGCGCTCTCCCCGCGGATGTGGATTGGCTGTGCGCTGATTTTCTTCGCAATTTTACTCGCAGAAGTTGTCCCCCAGCTAACTAAAGAAAGTTCAAACGAATAAATATGCAAGGAAAAGCACGTATATTGCATGAATGTTGACACCTGTGCGGATTAAGCATATACTTTGCGGATTAGGAGATTTATTATTTTTATGAAAAAACATATACGTATCGCTGCCATTGCTTGTGCAGCGCTTGCATTGGTGACGACTGGCTGTGCGAAAAAGGCGCAGGTTTCCATAAATTCTGCAGAGGACTTGGTGGGCAAGAAGATAGGATGCCAGGCAGGAACAACCGGAGAGACTCTGATTCAGGAAATTGAAAATGCAACCTGCAAATCCTTTAAGACAGGACTGGATGCAGCGCTTGACTTGAAGAACGGTGCAATTGACGCTGTTGTGCTCGATGAACTTCCTGCACGCGAAATTGTAAAGAGAAATGTTGACCTTACCATCGTCACAGCAGTGTTTGAATCAGAGGAATACGCTATTGCCGTCAGAAAGGGTGATGACGATCTTCGGAAATCCATAAATAAGACGATTGCAAAGATGAAGCTTGACGGCAGTTATGAATCGCTTGGCAATTCCTTTATGCCGGCAAACGGCAAAATTGTCATTCCAGAAAAAATCGAAACACAGGGTGAACCGCTCAAGCTCGGCTGTTCAGCAGACTTCCCGCCTTTTGAGTACACAGAGGGATCTGAGCCGGTCGGTTTCGACATCTCGTTCGGTCAGATGATTGCACGAGACGCAGGCAGAAAGCTCGTCGTTGTTGATATGGCTTTTGACGGACTCATTGCAGCCCTTCAGTCAGGCGCTATCGATTTTATCGCTTCCGGTATGACAGCAACAGAGGAAAGACGGAAGAACGTCGATTTTTCTGATCCATACTATGTTTCAAACCAAGTAATCATTATACGTAAATAACAATAAGGCCCCTTGATGAATTTAGCGCAGAGTTTCGTTGATGTCATGTTTGCACAGGGGCGGTGGCGGCTTATCCCGATGGGATTGGGCACCACCTTGCTCATTGCGCTCTGCGCAGTGCTCATTGGCTCAATTCTTGGGTGCACGTTTGCACTTTTTAAAATATCGAGAAGCCGCATTCTGAAGACGGTTGCGAATGTATACACAACTGTTATACGCGGCATTCCGATGGCAACCCAATTGATGATTTTTTACTTCGTCATCTTTTCTCCGCTTGGCATGAGCAATGCCGTTGTGGTTGCTATCATATCCTTTGGAATCAACTCCGGTGCATACTGCACTGAGATTTTCCGCGCAGGTATACAGGGCGTGGATGCAGGACAGATGGAAGCAGGGCGTTCCCTTGGCTTAAGCTGGTGGCAGACGCTTGTAAAAATCATTCTGCCACAGGCGTTCCGCACCATTGTGCCGACGTTCACAAGCGAATTTATTGCGCTCATAAAGGAAACTTCTGTAGCGAGTTTTATCGCTGTCATGGATTTGCAGAAAGCCTGCGACAACATCAGAAACGCTACATTCAACGCGTGGATTCCGCTGCTGTCATGTGCGACCATATATCTGATTCTGACTGTGGGACTGACAAAGATTTTCTCTCAACTTGAAAAAAGGATGGCACGCAGTGATAGACATTAAAAATCTGACGAAGAAATACGGCGCGAACGTCATTCTGAACGATATAAGCGAGAAGATAGAAGACGGTGAGAAGATAGTAATAATTGGACCGTCAGGAGCGGGAAAGAGCACGTTCCTCAGATGTCTGAACCTTTTGGAGACACCTGACAGCGGGCATATCCTCTTCAACGGTACTGATTTGACAGCGAAGGACACCGATATAAACAAGGTGAGGCAAAAGATGGGAATGGTCTTCCAACATTTCAATCTTTTCCCGCACCTTACCGTCCGGGACAACATAACGCTTGCACCAGTAACACTGAAGCTTCAGTCAAAAGCAGAAGCTGAAGCAAATGCGGAAAGCCTTCTGCAACGCATCGGGCTTGCGGACAAGGCTGATGTGTACCCTGCAAGTCTTTCGGGCGGACAGAAGCAGCGGATTGCAATTGTCAGAAGTCTGGCGATGAATCCAGAGGTTCTGCTTTTTGACGAACCGACAAGCGCATTGGATCCTGAAATGGTAGGCGAAGTTCTTGCCCTTATGAAGGAACTTGCTGCTGACGGCATGACAATGGCTGTCGTTACTCATGAAATGGGCTTTGCAAAGGAAGTCGGAACCCGTATTTTGTTTATGGACGGCGGTATAATTGAAGAAAGCGGCACCCCTGAGGAGCTGTTTTCCAACCCAAAAAGCCCGCGACTCAGGCAATTTTTAAACGCGGTATTATAAATTCTGCGTTTGCCTGTCACTTTCAGTTAAGATATGTATATATATCATTCGAAAATAGAAATATGAGAACAGATGTTTTTGACGGCACGCTGAGACTTACAAATGATGGAAAGTTGGAGCTGTTCTTTCTCGGAACCGGTAGTGCATTTGTAAAAAAGAACTATCAGAACAACCTTTTGGTTATAAAAGGAGATACCAGCCTTCTCATCGACTGCGGAACGCGTTGTCCGGAAGCGTTTGTCAAATATAACTCTTCGGTAGCGAATGTAAAAACACTGCTCATTACACACAGTCATGCAGACCATATCGGCGGTGTAGAGGAAATCGCCCTTACTCACCGCTATATGCTCAGAAACAGGGCTGACATCGTCATCACCGATATCTATAAGAAAAAACTGTGGAACGAAAGCCTGAAAGGCGGTCTTGCCTACGGCGAGCGTCATGAGACTCCCTATAATAAACATACCGAAGATAAATTCCTCACCTTCGATGATTATTTCAACCAGATTACACCGACGCTTTTGAGCATCAATCCGCGTCCGATTTTTCAGGTGCAGCTTGGAACGCTTGATGTAAAGATGTTTGCGACCATGCACCAGCCGGAGCAGGCAGAGTCTTGGAAGGACAGCGCTTGGAGCACCGGAGTGCTTTTGGATGACAGGGTTCTGTTTACCGGCGACACGCGGTTTGATCCCGATCTGCTGAACTGGATTACGGGCACGTTTGAAATAGAAACGATTTTCCACGACTGTCAGCCGTTCCCCGGCGGAGTGCACGCAAATCTTGCACAGTTGGAAACCTTGAGTCCTGATATAAAGAAAAAGATGTATATCTGCCACTACGGGGACAACTTCACCAATGACAAGATTGACGGTATGGGGTTTGCAGGTTTGGCACAGCCGGGCATCTATTACTGCTACGACTGAAGAAAATCATTCATTTACAAAAACGCAATAACTCTTTGATAATCTTTCACTTTACGCAATACTGATTCACTGCTATACTGTACTCATATAACGAATACAGGAGCAATAACAATGGGTCAGAACTATTTTAATGCAATTCCGTGGCGCGTTGCCCGCCAGGAGCTTGGACACTGCCGTCAGATGTCAAAAGAAGAATTCAAAGACGGAACAAAAGCACTTCAGGGCAAGAA
Organism: uncultured Spirochaetaceae bacterium; assembly: GCA_902797055.1. Lineage (GTDB taxonomy): Bacteria > Spirochaetota > Spirochaetia > Treponematales > Treponemataceae > Treponema_D. The sequence goes on along the minus strand of CADBRT010000159.1, from coordinate 15,229 downwards.
AATCGTCATCGTTGGTTGTGGTGCACAGGGACTGAACCAGGGACTCAACCTTCGCGACTCAGGTCTTGATGTCACATACTGCCTCCGCAAAGAAGCAATCGAACAGAAACGCCAGTCTTGGAAGAATGCTACAGAGAACGGTTTCAAAGTCGGTACATTCGAAGAAGTTATTCCGACCGCTGATGTCGTCGGCAACCTTACTCCGGATAAACAGCACTCTGGTGTTATCAAAGAATTGATGAAATACATGAAGAAAGGCGCTGCTTTGTGGTACAGCCACGGTTTCAACATCGTGGAAGTCGGCGAGCAGATCCGTCCTGATATCACCGTATTCATGATTGCGCCTAAGGGACCAGGAACAGAAGTCCGTGCAGAATATCTCCGTGGATTCGGTGTTCCGGAGCTCATCGCTGTACATCCGAAGAACGACCCGGAAGGAAAGGGTTGGGCATATGCAAAGGCAATGGCTTGCGGACACCGCGGTGAAACAGCCGGTGTTCTCGAAAGCTCCTTCGTCGCTGAAGTCAAATCAGACCTCATGGGCGAGCAGACAATCCTCTGCGGACTGCTCCAGGCTGGAACAATCCTTTCTTATGACAAGATGGTGCAGAACGGCATTGCCCCAGGATACGCTGTAAAGCTGATTATGCACGGCTGGAACGTGATTGCAGAAGCTCTCAAATGGGGCGGTATCTCCAACATGATGGACCGCTTGAGCAATCCTGCAAAGATCCGCGCAACAGAGCTTTCAAAGGAACTCAAGAAAATCCTTACCCCGCTGTTCCAGAAGCACATGGATGACATTATCTCCGGCGAATTTAGCAAGACAATGATGGAAGACTGGGCTGCAAACGACAAGAATCTTCTTTCATGGCGCGAAAGCTATGCAAAGATTCCATTTGAGACAGAAGCTGAGGCTGCTGACGAAATCACTGAGCAGGAATACTTTGACAAGGGTGTCCTTCTCTGCGCCTTTGTAAAAGCTGGCTGTGAGCTCGCCTTTGAGACAATGGTTTCTGCCGGAATCATGCCGGAGAGCGCATACTACGAATCACTCCATGAGGTTCCGCTGATTGCCAACCTCATTGACCGCCGCCGTCTGTATGAGATGAACAAAGTCATCTCCGACACAGCAGAGTACGGATGCTACCTGTTCGCACGCGCAGCAGTTCCGCTTTTGGAAAAAGATTTCATGGCAAAGGTCACGACTCAGGATATCGGAAAGGGGCTTGATGTAAAGACAAACTCTGTTCCGAACACACTGCTCGTTCAGGTGAACGATGAAATCCGCAATCACCCAATTGAGATTGTCGGTAAAAAGCTCCGTGCGTACATGACAAGCATGAAGCCAATCGACGCTGCAAAGTAAAAAAACTGTACTGTAAGAAAGCCGTTCCTTGAACCAGGAGCGGCTTTTTTAGTTTTTTGCAGGTAATCTTTGCGAAAATAGGCAAAAGAGTATATAATCGAAAGAACATCATACCAAAGGAGTTGTTTAGTATGGCAGAAAAAAAGACTCATAAAATTGTCTCGGCAACGACGGGACAGACGGTAAAGCCAGGAAAGAGGCCTACTGCGGCAGCTGTCCAGCAGACAGGGAATGCTACCGGTCTCCGCATTGGAGCCGTTATTCTTTGGGTTGTCGCCCTTGCATTTGAAGTGCTGGCTATAGCCCTCATTTTGGAGAAACTTCTTATCCTTCCTCAGATTGCCCCACTGTATAAAGGCATTGCTGCTTTGGTGCTGGATTTGATTTGTGTCGTCATTGGCTCCCAGCTGTGGAAAAAGGCCAATCACATTGACCCTGCTTCTCAGAAGAACGCCGTCAAGTTCTGGCTGTGGAACAATATGGGTGTCATCGTGAGCGCAGTTGCGTTCCTGCCGTTTATAATCATTTTGCTGACAAACAAGGATGCTGACAAAAAGACGAAGGCTGTTGGCGCTGTCGTCGCTGCTGTTTTCCTTGCAATCAGCGGTTTGGCAAGTTACGACTGGAACCCGCTGTCTCAGGAAGCGGTAGAACAGGCACAAATGGGCAGCGACGTCTATTGGACGGCACACGGTAAAAAATTCCACCTGTATGAAGACTGTCAGGCGCTCGACCGCTCGGAGGAGCTGACCACCGGAACCGCAGAGCAGGCAATAGAAGCCGGTAAAGGTACGGTCTGCAAATTCTGTGAAAAGCGATATGAAAAAGAAAGAACTCTTTCTGATGAAGCAGCGCTTCCTGCTGTAAACGAATAAGGAATCTTTGAAAACAGGTACCGGAGGCGGAGTCCCGCCTCTGGTCCGCACTGTACGAATAGGCCGCAATGGAAGATATTCATCTTGAAGAAGCCCCCGCCAGCAGTTATATCTCGTGGAATAAGAGTTTTGAACTTGGAATACCCGTCATAGACGCCCAGCACAAAAAGCTTGTGGCGCTCTGCAATAGTCTATACCAAGGGATAATGAGCAACCGTAAGAATTCTGGCGGCGGTTGGGAGCAGTCCCTCATCGACGCTCTTCAGGAATGCACTGATTATGTGCAGACTCATTTCCATGATGAGGAAGTTCTGATGAAGGCAGCCCGGTATGAGGGCTATGCCAAACATAAGAAAGAACACGATATGTTTACCAAGAAGATTCTTGACGTTGTCCAGAACTTTGGTTCCGTATCCATAACTTCTGCTTTACAGTTCGTCAAGTTTCTGTACGACTGGATTCTTTCTCATATCGCCCACGAAGATAAGCTTATAGCAAAACCTGTAATCGAATACTACCGTACTATGCAGGCAGAAAAATGCCGTTGACGAATGTCCAATTGGATTTTTATGCATCGTTCGTCATGCTTTTTGTACTGATGGGATGTTGTATGGAGTACAAGACCGACAGAAAGAGAACGTCTTTGTTTATGGGAATGGCGTCATCGGCAATGGTGATGCTTTTGTCCAACGGTGTCTATTGGCTGTTGGCAGACAGGGAGTGCAGCTTGATGTTGCAACGGGTGTCGGTGGCAATCAGTTTCATAGCGTTTTATGCTGCGATGCTTCTGTTCATAAGTTATACCACCGCCTGCATCTACCTGCATGTGCCGTCTGTAAGCTGGTTGCCTGTCCATGTGTCATTTGTTGTTTGCGTGGCGTTCTCCGTTCTGTGGATCATATCAATCTTTAACGATATGTTCTTCGTGACAGAGGGAGGGAGGATTGTCCCCGGGGCATTGGGCAGACTGGGGCAGTCCGGCGGCTATATAGTCACCGTCTTTGTAGTGCTTATCATCGTATGTCATATCAAAAAAATGGGCATAAGGGATTCTTTGATTCTGCTTTCCTTTGTTTTTTTTCCCGTTTTGATTGCTGTAGTCCGTTTCTTTTATCCTGAGTTTTCACAATTGGGACTCGGCATTGCGCTTTCAATCCTCATGATGTATATCTGTTTTCATATTGAGCAGACTCATCACATTCACAATCAGTCTCTGGTTATTGCTGAAAACCGAAATCTTCTGATGTTGAGCCAGATAAAACCTCATTTCGTATTTAATGTCCTCAATTCCATCTACGTGTTGTGCGAAAAAGACTCCCGCGAAGCCCAGCGGGCACTCGGTGAATTTTCCGAATATCTCAGAACAAATTTGGACAGTCTGAAAGACGATTCGCTGGTTTCGTTCAGGAGTGAACTGGAACATGTCGCCCACTATGTTGAACTGGAGAAGATTCGTTTCGGAGATGGGTTGAACTTTGTCTATGACATTCAGACCGAGGGGTTCAAGCTGCCGTTATTGACCTTGCAGCCTCTTGTGGAAAACGCTGTAAAGCACGGTATAACGAAAAAGCCGGGCGGTGGGACCGTTCGAATTTCCACGCATAGAACGGATTCGGAGTTTGTTTTGTCCGTAAAAGATGACGGAGTGGGATTCGACATGGGAAAACTGCCGCAGCTGGATGCTTCCAAGTGCACTGGAATAGGACTCGTCAACGTGCGGGAACGGCTTGCGAGCATGATTCATGCTGCGATGGAGATATACAGTGAGCCTGGTCATGGCACAGAGGTTGTCATCCGCGGCAGATTGCAAGGGGAAAGCTCATGAATTTAAAGATTCTTGCCGTCGATGATGAGCGGTTGGCTCTTGAAGGGCTTGTTTCTGCCATACAAAAAGCTGATTCTACGGCAATGGTCTCCGGCTTCCGAAATGCAAACGAGGCGCTGACCGTTGCCCAGAGTGACGCTCCTGACGTTGCGTTTCTCGATGTCGAGATTGCAGCTTCCAACGGACTGTCGCTTTCCCAGAAGCTTCAAGCGCTCTATCCTCGTGTGAATATCATCTTTGTTACCGGCTATAAGGAATATCTTGAGGAAGCGTTTTTTCTTCATGCCAGCGGCTATATTATGAAGCCTGTGACAGTGGATAAGGTGAGACATGAACTTTCCCACCTGCGCTATCCGTTGATTGCAGATAAACGTGTCCGTATCCAGACCTTCGGTATGTTCGAAGTGTTCGTTGACCGTCAGCCGTTGCCGTTCGGCTATGCAAAGACAAAAGAACTTTTTGCATGTTTGGTGGATGCCTGCGGTTCGTTGTGTTCGAATACTCAGCTTCAAGACAAACTGTGGGAAGGGGATTGGGAGCAGAAACACAAGTCGTACTTCCGCAATCTGCTTGCCGATCTGCGGCGTGTTCTGCGGGAAAGGGGCTGTGAAGACATCCTGGTGGTCAGAAGAGGACTGCTTGGCATCCGAAAGGAGGCTGTTTCATGCGATTACTATGATTATCTTGCTGGGGTGCAGACATTTCCGTCTTTCAACGGTGAATACATGAGCCAGTACAGCTGGGCAGAGGTTACCGTCGGCTCTTTGCAGAATAAAACGCACTGAAGTCCCTGATTTGTGGCACTTTTGTGGCAATAGGTATGGTAATATTTATTATAACAAATCCTGATAGCTGTTTTGTTTTGCATCGCTATATGCTTCCTTGCACGGTCTTTTGCGTCCCACTAAAACAGCAGTCTGGATTTGTTTTTTTATGGTTTAAAATGCTGGCAGCCAGTCCTATTTGCATTGCTTACGGAACTGGCTGCAGAATGCTGGTTTATTCCTTATCTATAAGGATTACTTCGTGTGTGCGGCAACGCAGGCTGAAAACTCCTCAGAACTTGCAGAACAGCCTTTGGCACTCAAAAAAGCATCCAAAGTACCGTTGTCTGTTGCGGCTTCCAGTTCTGCCTGCAGAGCAGCATCTCCCATCACCTGTGTATACAACTCTTCAGCTGTCATTTTTCACTCCTGTTCGCCCGTTATTGTTTATTCCCATAGTTTAATGCGTTGCTCTTTTTTTGTCTATAGAGAAAAACTTCTCTCCAAAAGTAATAGACTTTTGGGGGAGGCTTTTGTATACTTTGTTCGATTTATTTATATGAGAAGGGGTTTTTTATGAAACGTGTTGTTTTCGCATTGGTTGCTGCGTTCTCAGTAGCATGTCTGATGTCCTGCGCATCTTTGAAAAAGTCTTCCGAGGAAGAAGTTGTTGAGGGAGATAACGTAATCGACGAGTCAAAGTTCTGGGCTCTTAAGGAAATCGATACCGCACGCAATATTGCAGGGCTTTCCGACCTTGAAAAAGACGTTGTCTTCGAGATAAACAAGGCAAGAACGAACCCTGAACAGTATGCAAATCTGTTTATCGTTCCAAGACTGGAGAAGTTCGAAGGAAATGTATACAACGGAGAGCTTGAAACTGAAGAAGGTGCTTCTGCTGTCAGCAACTGTATCTCTGCGATGACTTCCATGGCTCCGCTTGGAAAACTGTCTGTCCGCGATGCGCTCCAGCAGGCGGCTGTATCTCATGCCCGCTCTCAGGGAGAAGCAGGAACTACCGGTCATACAGGAACTGACGGTAGCACACTGCTTTCAAGAATCAATTCATTCGGTGGTTCTGCCTACCGGAACATCGGTGAGAACATCTCCTACGGAGAAGACAATGCCCGTGAAATCGTCATTTCACTCCTGATTGATGACGGTGTGTACAGCCGCGGTCACCGGAAGAACATTCTCAATTCTTCATTTGAAGCGATTGGCTGTGGTGTTGCGCCTCATGCAGAGTACGGAACTGAATGCGTTATCACCTTCGCCGGCGGCTACTCAGAGAACTAAGCCGTTTTTTCTAGAGGAAGACAGTCCGAATGCATAGATTGCACAAGGACAAGTTTTCCTCTATAATAACGGAATGTTTCGTATATATGTAGAAAGAAAAGCCGGTTTCAGAAATGAAGCGGCACGGATGTATTCCGATATAACGGGATTTTTGGGTATCAGCGCGGTATGCGAAGTACGCTACCTCAACAGATACGATATTGAAAACGTAACTGACAAGGTTGCAGCTGCAGCATCCACCCGAATCTTTTCCGAACCGCAAAGCGACTTTGTTTTCTACGATTCGCTGGATGTTCCTGAAGGATATACTGAGATTATCTGGGAATATCTGCCGGGACAGTACGACCAGCGTGCGGACAGCGCAGAGCAGTGCCTTACATTGCTCCGCGAAGGGCTCAAATCTTCGACACATGTCGGTTCAGAGCCTCCGAGAGTCCGCTGTGCAAAAGTTGTCCTTCTGAAAGGCTCTGTGACAGACGAAGAGCTTTCACAAATAAAATCCTACCTTATCAATCCGGTGGACAGCCGTCTTACAGGCGACGAAAAGCCTGAAACCCTGGAGATGAAAGCAGACGCTCCGAAGGATATCGAGACCGTAACTGGCTTCATTTCACTTGGCAAAAAAGACCTTGAAAATTACCGGCAGACGCTTTCTCTGGCAATGGATTTTGCAGACATCAAGTGGATGCAGGACTATTTCAAGTCTATCGGACGCGATCCGACAATCACCGAAATACGTGTGTTGGACACGTATTGGAGCGACCACTGCCGCCACACAACCTTCAACACAGTGCTTAAGAATGTAAAAGTTGAAGGCGGTCCGTACGCAAAACTTTTTAAACAGTCATACGAAAATTACAAGACGCTTAGGACAGACCTTTATGCCGGCAGAAAGGACAAGCCGGTTACGCTCATGGACATGGCGTGTATCGGTGCAAAATATCTGCGCAAGCATGGCAAACTCGATGACCTCGAGGTAAGCGAAGAGAACAATGCCTGTTCCATTTACGTCGATGTTCATTATACAACCGACAAAAACGGAAATGCCATAGCATCAGATTCCCCTGACGCAACAGAACGGTGGCTGTTGCAGTTTAAAAATGAAACACACAACCATCCGACTGAAATCGAACCATTCGGCGGTGCTGCAACTTGTATCGGAGGCGCAATCCGCGACCCGCTGTCAGGACGCTCCTGGGTATATCAGGCACTGCGCGTGACCGGTGCTGGGGATCCGACCGTACCTGTTGAAGAAACGCTGCCGGGAAAACTTCCGCAGCTTAAACTGACCCGCGAGGCGGCGCAGGGATTCTCCAGCTATGGCAACCAGATTGGTTTGACAACCGGACAAGTTGCTGAAATTTATCATCCGGGCTTCCTTGCAAAGCGCATGGAGTTGGGTGCTGTTATAGCCGCAGCTCCGGCAGAGCAGGTTATGCGCGAAACACCGGAAGCCGGAGACATCGTCATCCTGCTCGGTGGCGGAACCGGCCGCGACGGCATTGGAGGCGCTACCGGTTCTTCAAAAGTGCACGACGTCAAATCCGTCACGACCGCAGCGGCAGAAGTCCAGAAAGGAAATGCTGTTGAGGAGCGGAAAATCCAGCGTCTATTCCGCGACAAAGCTGTCTGCCGCATGATCAGGCGTAGCAATGACTTCGGTGCAGGCGGTGTCTCTGTTGCCGTCGGAGAACTTGCTCCCGGATTGGACATCAATCTTGATGCAGTTCCAAAGAAGTATGAAGGGCTTGACGGTACCGAACTTGCCATTTCCGAAAGCCAGGAGCGCATGGCAGTCGTTGTCCGCAAACAGGATGTCGATGCCTTCATTCAGGCTGCAAACAAAGAGAATTTGAATGCCGTCGTCGTGGCCACTGTTACTGACACGAATAGAATGGTCATGAACTGGCGCGGCAAGACAATCGTAGATATAGAACGCTCCTTCATCGACACCGCAGGAGCACCGCATGAGGCGGTTGCAAAGATTGAGTCTCCTGCTCCACAGGACGATTCGCCGCTCGTAAAGCCGCTTGCTTCTGTTGCTGAAGCTTTGGGAAAAGACCCGACGAAGGAAAGCGTCCATGCAGCGTGGCTTGCAAATATGGAAGACCTTGCCTGCTGTTCACAGCGCGGGCTGGGAGAGCGGTTCGACGGCTCTATCGGTTCTTCCTCCGTTCTGTTCCCGTATGGCGGTAAGTATCAAGGAACTCCCGAAGCCGGTATGGCGGCAAAACTGCCGGTTCTGTCTCCCCGCGAGACAAGTACAGTCAGTCTCATGGCGTTCGGGTATGACCCGCGCGTTTCCGAGTGGAGCCCGTACCACGGCGCACAGACGGCGGTGCTTTCTTCACTCACTAATATAGCCTGTCTTGGAGGCAAGCCGGATACCTGCCGTCTGACCTTCCAGGAATTCTTCGGCCGCTGTGTCGATGACAAGACGTGGGGGTATCCTGCCGCTTCACTGCTCGGTTCCATTGACGCACAGATTGCAATGGGTACGGGAAGCATCGGCGGCAAGGACAGCATGAGCGGAACCTTTGAAGACCGCAATGTCCCTCACACACTCGTCTCCTTTGCTGTTGCAACAGAGGAAGCTGCCCATGTCAATTCCGGTTCCTTCAAGAAGGGCGGAGACAATGTGTACATTGTTATGACCCCGTATTCTGAAGTGCTTACCCCTGACTTTGAAACGTTCAAGAAGAACACCGAAGTGCTTCACAAACTTAACAGTGAAGGCAAAATCGTCGCCATGTATCCGGTAGGAGCAGGCGGCATTGCAGAAGCGGTGAGCAAAATGGCGTTGGGAAACAGAATCGGTGTTTCCATCGATACAATTCCTTCCAGTGCAACCGCTATCGGCTTCCACCGCAACGTCGGAGACACGATGAGCGACCTTTTTACACCGCTCTACGGCTCCATAATAGTAGAAACCGAAGAAGAAAAATTCGAAAACCTCGGCTTTGTCAACGGTACCGTGATACGGTTGGGCTTCACTCAGAATCAGGATTACATCACCGTCGCAACACGTGGTGTCGGCAACCTCGGGGAGATTCAGATTTCCCTCAAAGATATAGAGACCGTTTGGGAACGCAAACTTGCAAAAGTCTTCCCGCCAGTCTCCAGTGCAGAGCTTCAGCCGGCTCTTGAAAGCTGGGCCACCGAGACGCATCCGAGCCTTGCTGCAGCGCGTAACTCTTTCACGGTAAAGACCGCTGCCACAAAGCCCCGTGTCATAATCCCGGTGTTTCCCGGTACAAACTGTGAGTACGACATGGCCCGCGCATTCAATTTAAACGGGGCGGACACAAAGATTTTGGTTCTGCGCAACCGCACACCGGAAGAACTTGCTCAGTCTCTTGATGACTTCAAGGCAGCAATCGATGAATCCCAGATAATCGCCTTTGCCGGAGGCTTCAGCGCAGGAGACGAACCTGACGGAAGCGGAAAATACATTGCAAACGTAATCCGCGCACCGAAGATTGCGGACTCCATTATGGAGCTGCTCAAGACAAGAAAGGGGCTCGTCCTCGGCATTTGCAACGGTTTCCAAGCGCTCATCAAGACGGGACTCGTTCCGTTCGGTGAGATAAAGGAACCTGCCGAAGATTTGCCGACCCTCACGTTCAATACCATCGGCCGTCACATCAGCCGTGTGGTCCGCACTCGCATGGTCAGCGCGACCAGTCCATGGGCACTTTCAAAGAGCGTTTTGGATCCGAGAATTCATCTGGTTCCCGTGAGCCACGGCGAAGGACGGATTTTCGTCTCTGCAGAACTTGCCCGCAAGCTGTTCGCTTCAGGACAGGTGTTCTCTCAGTACGTCGATGAAAACGGCGTTCCCGCAATCACCGAGCCGGACAACCCGAACGGCAGCTTGTTTGCCATTGAAGGCCTCACAAGCCCTGACGGACACGTACTCGGCAAGATGGGACACTCAGAGCGTACCATGGGAACCGATGCTGACGGTGCAAGTCTTGACTTGATAAAGAACATCGCCGGCAATCCGCTCTCAAATGAAAAAGAGAACTCCTGCCAGAATATCTTTGCAGCCGGGGTATCCTACTTTGCATAGGCGTAAAGGCGCAGGTACGGCGTTTGCCGTACTCACTGCGCTGGTGCTTTGTGCCTTTTCTTCCTGTACAAAAAAATCGGTGTGGCACACTGATTTAGCGGTAGCAGAAGGAAAGGCAGCAGAAGAAAATAAACATATCTTCGCCTTTTTCTCTGGTGACGACTGGGATGGGCGTTCGCTTTCATTCCGCAAGTCTGTCATTGACTCGGAAACCTTTGCTTCTGAAATCGATCCCCAGTACATCCTCTTGAACATCGACAGTTCTCAGACCGATGACGCAAAGGCTGTGACCGCAACTGAAAGCGGTGCTCAGGACGCAGAGACCAAACGGTTTCTTGAAAAATACAAAAACAAACAGGCGTTGCTGCAGACGTATAATGTGCAGGAATATCCGGCTGTCTATCTGCTTTCAAAGGAAGGCTATGTACTTGCGGCGCTGACCATTGATGATTCCCTTGCCGATGAAGGTTCTTTTTTTGCGGCGCTGCATTCCCTTAGCAGTGAAACCGGGCGCTTCGGCTCATTGATTGCTGCTGTGTCCGAGCGTTCTGGCGTGGCAAAGGCACGTGCTATTGATGAACTATATGAAGCGACAGATGTCCGGTTCCAGCAGCCGCTTTTCCCTTTGGTACGGGAGTTCATCACGCTCGATGGCCAGAACGAAACAGGGCTTGTCGGCAAGTATGAAGTCATAGCTGCCGACCGGGAAGTGCTTGAAATGCTTCCGTCAGTGCGTGCTGAAGATGCCATAAAGCCATATCTTTCCGTCTGTGAAAACGGACATCTGGACAATGCTCAAAAGCAGAATCTGTACTATACGGCTGCCTATACGCTTTCTGTACTGGGCAGCAGTGATTTTATCCGTATGCATGATTTACTTTCCAAATCCTATATGGCTATGCCCGACAGTGAACACGCAGCCGACATTAAAATGATGATGGAAAAAACGCTTGCAATGCATACAATTGTCGCAACCGCCAGCGAGGACAACGGTGCCGAATAGCCTATGCAGTTTTTACCGCTGATTCTGTGTGCCGCAGTACTGATATTCCTTTCCCTCATTTTCTCTGGCACGGAAAGCGCCTTTCTTTCCATAAATAAACTCCGTATCCGCTTTCTCCACAATCAGAACGATAAAAAGGCTATGCGGGTCTGGCGGCTTTTAAACGACAAGGAACGGCTCATCAACACGCTTCTGGTTGCGAACGATATTGTCAACATCGCACTGTCCGCCATACTGACGTATGTTGCCTTAGGGCTTTTCGGCAATGCAGGTGTTGGAATCGCGACCTTTGCCGCCACCTTGCTTCTTCTAGTGTTCGGAGAGATTTCCCCGAAGACAATTGCCACACATCATCCTGAACCGATAGCCTTTTTGGTTGCCCCGTTCATCGAAGTTCTCGAAGTCGTGCTGTTCCCGCTTGTCGCTGTGTTTACATCTTTTTCCCGCTTCGTGCTGCGCATATTTCATGTGGACACCAGCAAGAAGAAGGTGTCGTTCACCGAGGAGGAGATAAAGACCTTCATCGATGTGGGACGAGAGCAGGGAGTGCTCGAAAACAGCGAAAAAGTGCTCATGCACCGTGTGTTCAAATTCACCGACTTGTCTGCTAAGGACATCATGATTCCCCGTAAGAAAATCCGCGCTGTCAAAGTCTCCGCTTCGTACCGTGACGTGGTGGAACTCTCCGAGCGGTATTTTCTGTCGCGCTTCCCTGTCTATGGAAATGACATCGACGATATTGTCGGAGTCATCTACGTGAAGGACTTGCTCCAGTACAAGGATAAGCCCGAGAGTTTCAGTTGCATGGGGGTTATGCGTCCGCCGCTTTTTATCCTCAGAACAAAGAAAATGTCCAGCATACAGCAGATGCTCCGCGAAAACCACCAGAGCCTCGCCATCGTCATCGACGAGTATTCGGGGACATCGGGGATTCTGACCACCGAAGACATTGCCCGCGAGATATTCGGCCCGATAAGCGATGAGTACAAGCCGTATTCCCGCCACGTGGAAGTGCACATAAAGAACCCTGCAAGCGCAAACATTGAAGGACTTGCCCGGCTCATCGACATAAACGAGCAGCTTGGGACAAGGCTTGTTTCTAAGCGCAACGAAACCATCGGCGGATACATCGAAGAAGTGCTGGGACACATTCCAGTGCCAGGCGAAAGCATTTATCAGGACGGCTTTACGTTTACCGTTGTCTCCTTGGAAGAAAACCGCATTTCTGAGGTTCATCTGTCCAACCTCAAGAAGGGCAAGGTATGATTGCTCGGATTATCGGAATTGTAGCGCCGCTCCTTGCGGAAATTGTCCTTCTCTGCCTCGGAGCGTTTTTTGCGTCCACAGAAACAGGTTTTACCGCGCTCTCCCGCATATCGGTGCGGCAGATGGTCAAAAACAAAGAAAAGAACGCCGCGCTTGTTTCCGACTTGAAAAACCATCTCGACTGTCTTATCTCCACGGTGCTCATCGGGACGAACCTCATTACGACGCTGTCTTCATCCGTCGCTACCGCCTATGCCGTCGCCCATTTCGGCAGCGGCTCGGTTTCAATCGCCACCGGCATAACAAGCGTCCTTGTCATAATGTTCTGTGAGATTATTCCCAAGACCTACGCGGGTGCAAGACCCCAGCAGGTAGCCATTGCAAGTGCGAAACCTATTGCCTTCATTCAGAAAGTTCTCTTTCCGATTGTGTGGGTGTTCGACCGCCTTACCTCTTTCATAACCTTCGTGGAAAAGAAAATCTTCAAGAAGTCTGTCCCGCTGATTACGGAAGAGGAGCTGCGCACGCTGATTGCTGTCGGCAAAAACGAAGGCACTTTGGAAGAGGGCGAAACCCGTATGCTGGACAGTCTGTTTGACTTTTCCGGCATACGGGTGCGCGACATAATGCGACACCGCTCCCTTGTAAAATATGTGAATGTAACCGATACGTATGACAAGGTCGAAGGAAAGTTCGGCACCGGCTATTCTCGGTTGCCTGTCTACGAAGGCTCCCACGACAACGTCATCGGCGTCATACACTATAAATCCCTGCTCTTTGCGGGGAAAGCCATAACCGAAAGCGCGAATTTCGTCAGGATATGCATGCGGAAACCGCTTTTCGTCCCGGAAACCCTGTCTGCGCTGGAACTGCTGCAGACCTTCCGTTCAGAAAAAGACAATTTTGCGGTTGTCATAAATGAGTACGGGAGCACTGCTGGAATCGTCACCATGGACGATATTTTAAGTGAGGTGTTCGGCCATATCACCGATGAATATGGTGACAGCACGATTCCGCCGGAAGAACGGATAACCGTCATATCCTCCACAGAGTTCATCGTACCAGGGGACATGAAGCTCGACGACTGCAACGATGTGCTGAAGATGAACCTCGACAGCGAGAGTTTTGATACGCTCGGTGGCTGGCTTTTGGAGCGGTTCGGGGAACTTCCCCATACCGGAGCTGCATACAAAGGAAAACACGCAGTCTTTGTCGTTGAAGATCAGTCTGCACGAAGAATACAGAGTGTACGCATAAAAATCATTTGAATTCTATCCCGTCTGTGGTAGAATTGGAAGAGAGGAATAACATGAAAAAAATTGTTGTTGCCACGACTAATGAAGATGTTTACGAAGTTGTTCAGGAAGCGGTAAAAAAGTTTTCGTCATTTGAATCTCTGCTTTTTGCCACAACAGAGACAGCAGAAATCTATATAAATTATGAACTTCCGGAAATCAAAGTCCTTGACTTTACAAGCGGTGCGAGCCTTGACTGTCAGAAGATACTGGACGACATACGGAACGACCGTTGGCTCCATACCGGCGGTGTTATTGCGGTATGCAAGAACAGGCAGCAGATAAAAGAGCTGGAAGAACAGCGGGATGTCAATATTCTCGCTTCGCTTACAAAAGCCGATTTCATGCAGCATTTTTCACGCTTGCTCAGAATCCTCAAAAGCAACTCCCAGTTTCTGTACACCCGCGGAATGCAGGATGTTATGGGCGGAATCGAACAGGGAAGCTTTACCTGCGGGAACGATCCCATGGACTTGCGGTTTTATATGAGCTTTCTGGTCAGCTACCTGTACAACACGAACAGAATTTCAATCGACGAATGTGCCAGCCTGCGCATGACCTTCATGGAACTGCTGATAAACGCTGTTGAACACGGCAACCTTGAGATTTCCTACGAGGAAAAGACGAAATGGCTGGGTGAAGGTAAAAACTTCTTCGATCTCATCGCCCTCCGTTCAAGGGAAGAAAAATACAAAGACCGCAAGGTTAAGATTTCGTATTCAATCCACAAAAAGCATTCTGCGTTCCGCATTCACGATGACGGCAATGGTTTTGACTGGAGAAAGTATCTTTCCAAAAAAGGACTCAATACAGACACCCATGGACGCGGAATATCGCTGAGCAAGAGCATCGTCAGACAAATGGAGTACAACGAAAAGGGAAATGAAGTGACGTTCTGCATCGACAACAATGTTGATGCTTCCAACGCTGTTCCTGAGATCATGTCCCGCTTTGATGTCATGAAGTTTAAGAACAAGGATATCATCTGCAAACAGGACGACCCGACGAACGATTTGTACTTTATTGTCTCAGGTCAGCTCGCTGTCTACACGAACGACCGGCTTACTACAATCCTGACCCCGAACGATATGTTCATAGGAGAGATGTCGTTCCTGCTCAATAACAGACGTACGGCAACAATCATGGCGATGGGTGACTGTCAGCTGATAAAAGTTCCCAAGACGGAATTCCTCGCGCTCATCAGACGGAACCCCCATTACGGTATCTTCCTGAGCAAAATGCTCGCCCAGCGTCTGGAAAACCAGTCGCAGTACAACTATGCCTTGATGCAGAAACTCGCTGACATCGAAGAAGTTGTAAACAGATAGGCGCGCGTTTTATCGTAGCGCAGTACCGGTGCCTGCAGCGATTTGAATCAGTATTGAGATTTCAAAGATGCAGGCGCTCTTTTCAACTGTACAAATGCCTCCCGTTTTACTCATCAGTGTTTTGATGTTTTCAATT
>CADBRT010000158.1 GCA_902797055.1 uncultured Spirochaetaceae bacterium | reverse complement strand
CGGAAGGATTGTCTAGTAAGATTGCTACCTTTTTTAAGGAGAACAGGAGTGCTTTTATAGTCGGACTCTTAAACGGGTTCATGCCGTGCGGGCCTTTGCAGTCCATGTGGATTGTCGCTCTTGCTTCGGCAAGTCCGCTTACCGGAGCGCTTTCCATGTTTTTGTTCTCCCTCGGAACGGTTCCGCTCATGCTGGGGCTTGGAACGGCGGTAAGCGCATTCGGGAAAAAATTTGCGCGCCAGGTTACGCAGGTTGGGGCTATTATTGTTGCTGTGATGGGCCTTGCGATGATTTCGCAAGGAAAGGCTCTTGCGGGGAGCTTGCAGAATAGGGGAAATGGAAAATCTTCAGTGACAGTGATTTCTTCTTCGGGGCAGGATGGAACGGAAAAAAACTCTTCTCGTTCAGACTCTGTGCCGAACGGTGTGACAATCAAAGACGGAGTGCAATATGTTGAAAGTACACTTCGACTCGGTCGTTATCCTGCTATTACGGTAAAAAAGGGAATGCCGGTAAAGTGGACAATCAATGCACCGGAGGGTAGCCTAAACGGTTGCAATTATCGTATGATTATACGGGCGCTGGATTTGGGCTGGGAATTCGATTATGGAAAGAATGAAATTGAGTTTACAGCGGATACGGCAGGAACAATTCCGTACACCTGTTGGATGGGCATGATTCGCGGAACTATCACTGTTGTGGAGTGAGCCCTGACGCATATGCACAAGAAGGAGGACACATGCAAAATCACACAATTCTCGTCGTTGATGACGAAAAGATGATTCGCGATTCTGTTTCCTCTTTTTTGCGGAGCAAGGGGCTGACAGTTTTTTCTGCTGAAACCGGCACTGATGCTATACGCATGCTCGGTCGTGAAAAGATTTCACTTATCGTGCTTGATTTAATGCTTCCTGATACAACAGGTGAAGAGCTGTGCGCAAAAATCCGCCGTACGTCGTCAGTTCCCATCATCATGCTGACCGCAAAGAGCATGGAAGAAGATTTGCTGAACGGGCTTTCCATCGGTGCCGACGATTACATGACAAAGCCGTTCAGCCTTAAGGAACTGTATGCACGGATTGTTTCCGTTTTGCGCCGAAGCGGTGAAGCATCTTTTGTGGAAACAGGTGCGATATCCTTCAATAATGGCGGTCTTGTCATACATATTTCTGAGCGGACTGTCACTAAAAATAAAAAGCTTGTTGAGCTTACGCCCATAGAGTGGAATATTCTGGTTGCCTTCTGCAAAAATCCAGAGCGAACCTTTACCCGCGAAAATCTTTTAGACCTTGCTTTTGGAGATGATTTTGACGGCCTTGACCGCGTAATTGACACTCACATAAAAAACCTGAGAAAGAAGATAGAGGACGACCCTAAAAATCCCACATACATTCTGACCGTTCACGGGGTGGGCTACAGGTTCGGGGGCGGAAGATGAAACAAAAAAAATCACTCCGCTTTGAGTTTTCTCTCGGCTTCCTGCTGATTGCTTTTTTTACCGTTATGGCGATTTTATTTTCGGCAAACGTTTTAATCACCAGACAATTCAACCGCTACATTAAGCAGTCCCAGAAGGAGTTTGCCGATTCCCTTGCCCAGAACATTGCATCTCAATATGACCCGGCCATACAAAGTTGGAACCTGGACTACATTCACGGCTTCGGTATGTACGCACTGGACGACGGCTATGTCATAAAACTTTTTGATGCCGACGGCAATTCTCTTTGGGACGCTGAAAATCACGACATGGCTTTGTGCCACGCGATAATGGCCAATATCGAAGAAGCGCTCAAGCATGCCCGCTCAAAATCTTCCTTAATGACTCAAGAATATGAATTGAACGCGGATGACGGTTCTGTGACCGGTTCTGTAAAAATCAGCTATTATAGTCCGTACTTTTCAAGCAAAAATGATTTTGATTTTCTTTCGTCACTCAATGCAATTCTTTTCAGAGTCGGATTCATCGCCCTCATCATTGCTGTTGTTGCAGGATTTTTGTACGCAGAAAAAGTAATAAAACCGATTAAAGAAACCGTCGGCTTCACCAAAAAGATTTCGCAGGGAAATTACAATATCACGTTCAAGTCAAAATCATCTGCTTATGAAATTCAGGAATTGCAGTCGGCAGTTTCCACAATGGCAAAAAGCCTTGACGAGCAGGAAAAGCGCGAGAAAACGCTCACACGCGACGTTGCTCATGAGCTGAGGACTCCGCTGGCAAACATTTCATCGTATCTTGAAGCCATGGCAGAGGGTGCTCTTGAGGCAAGTCCTGAACGCTTGAACGAATGCGTGGAAGAAATCAGTAGGCTGAAAACGCTGATATCAGACCTTGAGGAACTGCATAAAATTGAAGACCTGTCTCTTTCTCAGAATAAAACGCTGGTTGACCTGCACGAGCTTTCAAAAAAAGTCTCGTCAAGTTTTGATTCAAGCCTAAAGAAAGCGGGGCTTCGCTGTTCTGTCATTGGAGAGGCGGGCAGTGTCCTTGCTGATGAAAAGCGTCTGCATCAGATTCTTGTAAATCTCATTTCAAACGCAATTAAATATACAAAAACTGGAGACAACATCATCATCGAAACCGGCAAAACCTTTTTCAAGGTCATAAATCACGGCGAACCGATTTCGCAAAAAGATGTAGCCCACCTTTTCGAACGCTTCTACCGCGCCGACGATTCCCGAAGCCGAAAAACCGGCGGAAGCGGACTGGGGCTTGCAATAGTAAAAGCCCTCGCGGATTCACAGAACGCAACGGTAAGCGTTACCTCAGATGAAAAAGAAACCTGCTTTGCGGTGGTGTTTAACGTGTCGTAATTGTAAGTTTGTGCTGGAGGACAGCCCTTGGGAAAGTCCCATAGCGGCGGAGCAGGACATGTGCTATACTGCTTTTATGAGATGTAAACAACGGTTTCTGAAGTATCACAGTTTGTTTTACGGTTTGATTTGTCTGCTTGCGAATGTGCTGGCTATGTTTTCCGCTGATCTGACTAATTTCCCCATGCCTGATACGGAGCCGCTTATGCAATGGCATCGATTCTTGAAAGATCATGCTTTTGTCATAAATGTGCTTGAGGTGACCTGCTATCTTGTTCCAATCATCTTGTGTGTGCAGTATGCATTGAAGGCGAAAGACCGTGAAGAAAATGATCCTGTCTATATTGAGGTGATGGTTCATCTGCCCGGGGCGTTTGCTTTGCGCGGCATTATGGGCTGGGTGTGCAATGCTGTTTTGGAATTTATCACGCTGGTGTATATGCGGATTGTGCATAACCTGGACATTATGTTTATCCTTATTTCTTCCGGGAGTTCGTTTTTATTCCTTTCCATTTTTACGTTTACCATCATTTACTTTACGCTGGAAACGCTGAACAGAAATTTTGTTCTGCCGTCGCTGTACCCGGATGGGGGAATTTCCCACACGGAGCGGCAGTCCCTTTCTTCAATCAAAAGCATTTTCCTGTTTTATTTTTTCTCTGCGGGGATTTTTCCGACGGCGTATCTTGGCATACGGCTGTTTTTCACCAAGCGCTACAATCTGGTTATCCCGAGTTATTCTGATTTTCTGTTTATCGCCATCCAGAGTTTTGTCGGTCTGGTTATGACGCGACTGATTACCGGTTACTTTCAAAAGCCGCTGAGCAAATTGACAGATTCTGCAAATGAGATTTCCAAGGGAAATTACGACTGCAAAACCCATATCTGCTCAAACGACGAAATGGGTGTGTTGGGAGATACGTTTAATGATATGGCGGCTTCCCTCAAAGAAAAGGAGTTTATGCGAGACACCTTCGGCAAGGTGGTGACTCCGCAGGTGCGGGACTATTTTTTGGACGGGAACGTTGCGCTTGGCGGTGAAACGTTGGACATCACGGTTATGTTCTGCGACATACGCGGGTTTACCAGCCTTTCAGAATCGATGGCGCCGAAGGATGTGGTTGCGCTTTTGAACAGGTATTTTACCGGGCTTGAAAAATGTATTTCCGCTCATGGCGGTGTCATCAATAAGTACATCGGCGATGCGGTAATGGCGCTGTTTGGCGCGCCGGTCCGCTCTGAGCACCACGCGGCGGATGCTTTTGCTGCTGCCATGGATATGAAGGCGGCTCTGGTGGAGATGAACAAGGGCTTTCGGGCTGACGGTATGCCGGAGATTCGCTTTGGAATCGGACTGCACAGCGGGCCGGTGCTCGCCGGGAACATCGGGGCAGCCAGCCGCATGGAATACACAGTGATTGGCGACACTGTAAATACGGCAAGCCGTATAGAGGGTTTGTGCAAGACATACGGCAAAGACCTTCTGGTTTCAGAAAGCACAGCCGCCGCCCTGTCGGAAAACAAATGTACGTTCGTAGCTGATGCAGAAATCCGCGGCAGGAAAGAAAAGGTCAGGCTGTACACACTGCAAAGCTAAAAGCTTGTATTGGGACACAATTCCGTCATCGGTGCAGGCAGCTGCCGCCCTTGTGTGCCATCTCCCCCTGTGGTGGGTTGCAAACATCGCCATTGAATACGGACCGCGCGCGGGAGAACTCAAGGGAACAGCAAAAAGGGCTGGAAATGCCGAAAATAT
>CADBRT010000157.1 GCA_902797055.1 uncultured Spirochaetaceae bacterium | reverse complement strand
GTGCACATAAGCCCAGACAAAGACATGCCCCTGTATTGCAACTTGCACCGCAACGCAGGGGCGCTTTTGTTTATTACACGGGATATGCTTTTGCAAGTCTGCACGGTATGCAGGTTTCAGCGCAAGACAAAAGCTGCTTTATAGGATTGGAGAATATCCCACTGCTGTCCAGATAATCCCACAAGCCGTAAGCCTGAATGAACACCTCACGTAGCGCCCGATGACGAGTCACGTGAGGGGCAGATGGCACCTCACGTGAGGGAACGATGGCGACCCACGTGAGGGGCGGATGGCACCTCTCGTGGCGCCCGATGGCGGGTCACGTGAGGGGCAGATGGCATGTCACGTGGCGCCCGATGACGACCCACGTGAGGGGCGGATGGCGACCCACGTAGCGCCCGATGGCAACCCACGTGGCGGGTGGATGACATCTCACGTGGCGGGGAGCGGGACACTGACTAAACCAAGCCCCTGTGTAGGATGCTAGTTTTACTCCGAATATGTGTGGTAAACCACAGATTTTCGGAATAAAAGACAACATCCAGAAGAAAATTGAGGGGAACGGTATTGTTACCGTAAGCCTTCAGGATTTCCTGCTTGATAGCGTGGAAATTTACTGAAAATTACCCTAAACAGAAGCTCAACAGTGACTCATTCAACTCCTCAAAGCCGAATCAAAAGAACCTCATGCCTCAAATGCCCGAACTTTGGGAAACGAGACAAGGACGGGATGGACGAGAACGGAGTCCTGCCAAAGTTCATTGCCTTTTAGGTGCTGAATAGTTACGTTTTTCTTTCAAATATGACACATCCCTGTCATATTACCCTTGCTAGACTGATTTCAACAAAGACAGGAGCAACCGATCACGAGTACCGGATTGCTACCGCGAAACAGTACAGGAGATTATATGGAATACGAAATTGTTGAACTCAACGAAAAGGTTGTCGCAGGCTATGCTGACGTCACCAGCAACACAGCCCCAGACATGGGAGCCAAAATCAGCGCGCTGTGGCAGAAACTTTACAGCGGAACCGCACAGACCATGCAGGACAAGGTCAATGCAAAAGCCATTGGCCTATACTGCGACTACGGAATCCCCTCAAAGGACGACTATACAGTGCTTGCAGGCTGCGAAGTCTCCTCCAAAGACGCAGCGCTGAAAGCCGGGCTTGCGGTGAAGACAATTCCCGCAGGCAAATACGCAAAATTTACCGTATACGGCGATGTTCAGAAAGCAGTTGCCGACGCTTGGGGAGCAATTTGGAACACACCGCTTGAGCGCACCTTCACTGGAGACTTTGAAGAGTATCAGGAAGACAGCGACGGCAGGACAGGAACTATCTTCATTTACATTGCGGTAAAATAATATGACGTGTTAGAATAAACTCATGACCAATACAGAAAATCTGTTTGAACTGGTTTATCTCTTACTCGACAAAAAGAAAATGACCGCACAGGAACTTTCGGAACACTTTGAAGTTTCTGTGCGCACAATCTACCGCTGGATTGACTCGCTGTGCATTGCAGGAATACCGATTTTTTCTGCGAAGGGGCATGGCGGTGGCATTCAGCTTGACGAGCATTACGCGCTTGATAAGACGGTGCTTACCGAAGACGAGAAAATCAGCATTGTTGCTGCAGTGAATGCATTCAAGGCACTCTCTGGAACCGACAGCCCCGAAAAATCCGCCGCCGGCAAAATCGCTTTCCTTTCACGTGCAGACGCGAACTGGCTCGAAATAGATTTCGGTACATGGAATCCGCTCGGTGCATACGTGCGTACAGTCTTCGATGTTGCAAAACATGCAATCTTAAAAAGACAGCAGCTTCAGTTTGATTATTACTCCAGCCGCGGCGAACAGGGAGAGCGGACCTTGCAGCCATGGAAGATTGTGTTCCGCGGACAGGCGTGGTATTTGTACGGCTGGTGCAATCTGAAAAATGAAGCGCGGTATTTTAAACTCAGCAGGATTCAGAACATCAAAAAGATGAACACGCCTGTCACCATACTAGAGAAATCTGCACAAAAGACAGACCAACAAAGCAGCACACAAGCCTATGAACAAAAACTCGCGCAGGAGTACAAGCTCATTGAGCTGACCGTACAAATTCCCGCTGAGGAAACCTACCGGATTATGGATGACTACAAAGTGACCGTACAGGAAAAGAAGAACGATAAAGTCGTCCTCACGTTCCAAATGCCTGATGAATTCTGGCTGGTCTCGTACCTTCTGAGCTTCGGCTCCAAAATGAAAGTGCTTGCTCCGGCACGCATAAAAAATGCTGTAGAGGAAGAAATAAAAAAGATGTACCAGGGAGTTATATGCACTTCGTAACCGCAAAGACAATACTGTCACCCCATAATGGAATGAATATATACCGCGGATGTACGCACGGTTGCATCTACTGCGACAGCAGAAGCCTGTGCTATCACACGCCTGTCCCATTTGAAGACATCGAAGTAAAACAGAACGCTTTGGAACTGCTGGAAGACACACTGCGCAGAAAACGCAAGCCCTGCATGACAGGGACAGGTTCCATGAGCGACCCGTACATGCACTGCGAAAAAGACTTGAAGCTGACGCGAAGCAGTTTGGAACTATTGGAACGCTTCGGATTCGGTGCAACAGTGCACACAAAATCAGACTTGGTGTTGAGGGACATGGACATCATAGAGCGCATCCATACAAAAACGAAATTCGTCCTGCAGATGACTATTACGACCGCTGACGATGAACGCTGCCGAATTATTGAACCGAACGTCTGCCCTACCAGCCGGCGCTTTGAAGTGTTAACCATCTTTCAGAAAAAGGGCATTCCGACTGTTGTGTGGCTCGCCCCCATTCTGCCGTTTATCAATGACAGCGAGGAAAATCTGCGCTCAATCGTCGAACAGTGTGCCTCAGCTGGTGTGAAAGGTATCATCTGCTTCGGCTTCGGGCTCACGCTCCGCGAGGGTAATCGCGAATACTTTTACAACGCACTGGACCAGCACTTTCCCGGTCTCCGCTCCCGCTACAAAAAGCAGTTCGGCAACAGCTACGAATGCAATAGTCCCCACAACAAACACCTTATGCAGATTTTTACGGCCGGATGCAAAAAATACGGGATTATGTGCTGCCCTGACAACTGCTTTGCATACCTGCACGATTTTCCCTGCAAAGACAGCCAGCTGTCGTTGTTCTAACGGTATCAGATCAGTCCTTGATGTGCTTATGTGCGTCGACTTCTTTCCAGTCCACGACATAGCCTGCTCCGTGGGAGCAGAAGACGGAACTTGCAGGATTCGCACTGTCGGCTTCCGCGTTGTAACCGATTTGTGAAATGACTTCTTCCTGATTGTGGCACGGTTCATAGCCGTCAAGAAGCAGGGAAATCGTGCCCTGCCCTTTTGTGAAAGAACGGAGTTCGGTGACATAGTTCTTCATCGTTGCAACAGAACATCTTCCGCTTACCGTTGTCAGCCCAGATTGGCTATCAGAGATGGCACAACTGCCTTGCATCCGCTCGACATCGCTCATGACGCGTCCGATATTCGTGTCGGGAACGGTTATTTCAAAGCGGTACACCGGTTCAAGCAGAACAGATTTTACCTTCATGAGCCCGTGCCGTACCGCCCTGTACGTCGCCTCGCGGAAGTCCCCGCCTTCGGTATGCTTCAAGTGCGCGCGCCCCGCAACTACCCGGAACTCAATGTCGGTGACAGGACTGCCAGTCAGAACGCCAAGGTGCTGTTTTTCCTGCAAGTGCGTCAGAATCAGCCGTTGCCAGTTTTCGTCCAGCACATCAACAGACAGTTCCGAAACATAACGCAGTCCTTCACCGCGCCTCAGCGGAGTCAACTGAACATGGGCCTCCGCATAGTGTTTCAACGGCTCGTAATGCCCCACACCGACAACAGCAGCTGCTATCGTTTCCTTGTATGAGATTTTGCCTTCTCCGAAATTGACATCGAGATTGTAGCGCTCTTTCAGCAGTCCCCGAACGACTTCCGTCTGCACTTCCCCCATGAGAACGAGGGAGATTTCATGAGTTTCCCTATTGTAGGAAACATTCAGCTCCGGGATTTCCTCTTCCAAAGTGCGCAGGATTCCCAGCATTGCCTGCTCATCAATCTCCGGCGGAATAATGACGGAATAGACCAATGCACCTTCAACAGTCTGTGAAAGTTGTATGTGGCACGCACCGTATGTCGCGCCAGCTTTAGAAAGTTTAAGCCCTGTTACCGTACAGACTTCACCGACGGAAACCTCCTTGACGCTTTCATATTTTTCGCCCGAGTAGATTCTGATTTCGTTGACTTTTTCGTCCCCGATAAAATCCTTTACTTTGAGCACTCCGCCAGTGATTTTTAAATGGGTAAGCCGCGTCCCCTGCTTGTCGCGTGAGACTTTGTACGCAATGCAGCCGAAGCCTGTCGTTCCTTGAACTGTAAACGGGCTTTCAAAATAGTGCTCCAAAACGCCTTTCAGTTCTGCAATACCTTCCAGTTTTAAAGCGGAACCGAAAAGACAGGGAAACACGTTCCGGTCACGGATCGCTTTTTTAATGTCGCTGTCAGTCGGGTTCGTGCCTTCCAAAAACTTTTCCGCCAAACCGTCGTCACAGCCCGCAACGGCATCAAAAAAACTTTCGCTTGTACGGAACTCCGGGCTGAAATCGACTACATTTTGTGACAGGCTCTGCCGTAAACATTCGAGTATCCTCTCTTTATCAGTATCCGGCATGTCCATTTTATTGACAAATATGAGCGTCGGAATGTTAAGCTTCCCCAGCAGCGCCCACAGCGTCTTTGTGTGCGACTGAACACCGTCACAGGCGTTTATCAAGAAGATAGCACAGTCAAGAACAGAAAGCGTGCGCTCCATCTCGGCGCTGAAGTCCACATGCCCCGGCGTGTCTATCAGCGTGATTTTATCATTGAGCACAGCCTGCTTTGAAAAGATGGTGATTCCCCGCTCGCGCTCTATCGCATTGTTGTCCAGAAAGGCGTTCTTTGAGTCAACGCGCCCGATTTGTCTGATTGCACCGCATTCATACAGCAGGGCCTCCGAAAGCGTTGTCTTTCCTGCGTCTACGTGTGCTATGATTCCTGTAATAAGTCTGCTCATAGTGTAAGTTTTGCAGTAAGTATAGCATATTTCTTACACCGATGACAGTAACCAATTTACGACGCTTTTTGCATTTCGGGCATAGCAAGCGAGAGGCACCGGGACAATTCCGTATCAGTAGTGAAATGTTCCGACGGGGATGTACCTGTCTGTTAGACGGAAAAGTTGTATAATATATATTGGAATCTTTAAAATACATGTAAAAAGGATATCAGGAGGAAACGATATATGAAATTTGTTCATTTGGCAGATTTGCACCTTGGCAAATCTGTTAAAGATTTCAGCATGATAGAGGATCAGAAGTACATTTTGAACCAAATCATTGAAATCGTAAAAAATGAAAAAGCGGACGCAGTGCTTATTTCAGGGGATGTCTATGACAGGACCATTCCCCCGGAAGATGCGGTGCGTCTTTTCGATGACTTTATTGTAAAGCTGACAGAGATTCCGGTAAAAGTGCTGCTTATCAGCGGAAACCATGACTCTGATGAACGGCTGAATTTCGGCAGCAGGCTCTTTGTCAATAACGGTGTCTATTTCTGCACCAAATATAATGGAGAACTGTACAAACAAACCTTTGAGGATGAGTTTGGCCCCGTCAACTTCTATCTGCTGCCCTTTGTCAAGGCTTCCCAGGTCAGGCATTTCTTCCCCGAAGCAACAATAGAAAATTATGACCAGGCAGTACGGACAGCACTACAAAGCACCTCAGTCAATACGAATGAACGGAATGTCGTCCTTGCACATCAATTCGTTGCAGGAAAATCAGGAGAAATTGCGCTCGGCGGTTCTGAAAGCCCGGCGGTAACCAACGTCGGACTCGTCGAACGCATAGGCTGTGATTGCTTTGATGTTTTCGATTATGCAGCACTGGGGCATATCCATAAAGCTCAAAAAATAGGACGCGAAGCAGTGCGCTATGCCGGCACACCGCTCAAATACCATGCAGATGAAGTAAACGATGAGAAGTCCGTTCCGGTAGTCACATTGGGTAAAAAGGGAGATGTGTCAATTGAACTCAAAACGTTGAAGCCCTTACATGACATGAGGGCGCTCAAAGGTACACTCAAACAGCTGCTTGATAAACAGAATGTAAGCAATCCAGAGGATTACATTTTCGTCACCCTGACCGAAGAAAACATCATAAACGACGCAATGACGATTTTCCGCCAGACATATCCGAACACCATGCAGATTCGCTATGAAAACTCCCATACAAAGGAAATTGAACTGGTGGATCCGTCCAAGATTGCGGAAATGAAAAGTTTTCCAGAACTGATTACCGAGTTCTACAAACAGATATATCAGACGGATATTTCCCAGGAAGAGCTGGAAATAATGAACAGCGTTGCTAAAAAGGTAGGTATTATACATGAAGCCAATTAAATTGATTATCAGTGCTTTCGGACCGTACGCAAAAACGATGCCGCCTATCGAATTCTCAAACTTTGAATCTGACGGGCTGTTTCTCATTTCAGGGGAAACAGGGGCAGGCAAGACGACTATATTCGACGCCATAACCTTTGCGCTGTTCGGAAAAACGAGTGGCAGCTATAAAGGCACAAAATACTTAAAGAGTGAATTCGCTTCAGATGACGTTGAACCATTTGTGGATTTCTATTTCGAACACCGTGGGAAAAAATACCATATAAAAAGAAATCCACCCTATCTGCGTCAAAAAGCAAAAGGCAGCGGTTATACGGAGAAAAAGGAAAATGCAATTCTTTTTCCTGAGAATGAGACACCGATTGAAAAATTAAAAGATGTTAATAGCAAGATTGAAGAACTTCTCAATATCAGTTTTGATCAGTTTAAACAAGTCGCAATGATTGCCCAGGGGGAATTCTGGGATCTGCTGAATGCAAAAACTGATGTTCGCACTGATATTTTGAGGAATATCTTTTTAACAGACGGATACAGGGAAATTGCGTCAGAGTTGAAAGATCTGCAAGGGAAAAGCGCTGAAAAAAGTGAAGATGCTCGAAAGGAGGTTCTGTTTCATCTTGGCGAAGTCAAAGCCGAACAGGGTTCCACTTTAGAAACATCATTACAGACATGCAAAACAAACCATGCCAGCGCAAAGGAAATTTGGGATATCGATGAAATAATCGGTTTAATCTCCAAAATCATCGAAGCAGATACGAACGCTTCCTTAGAAAAGAAAAAAGAATCCGACGCATTGGATAAAACTCTGCAGGAAGTTCGCTCCAAAATAACGGAGGCAGAAACAAACAATGCTTTCTTTGATGATGTAAAGAAATATGAGGACTCTCTTGCAAAACTGAACGCACAGAAAGAAGAAATTGAAAAGCTGAAAGTTCAGCTTGATTTGGATGAAAAAGCAACCAATGCTGTCAATCCTTTGTATAAGGTATACAAACAGCAGGCAAATGAAATCAGCCGTCTGGAAGGGGAAATATCTGCAAAGAAAGCATCACTTGCCGCCGCTGCAGAGAACTTGAAACAGGCAGAAGACAGTTTTAAAACCTGCAAGAAGGATGAACCTTTGATTTCAGAGTATACGGTTGCGCTCAGTGAAATCAAAAGCAATGAGGAAAACTACAAAAAGCGCGACACTGCAAAAGCGGATGCCGAAAGACATCAAGCCGAAAAAAAGTCGGCACAAGAAAAAGTGACAGAGCTTGAAGCGGATAAAAAAGCGAAGGCAGAGGATTTGAAACGGCTTGAAAGTGAAGCCGAAGGATTAAAAGACAGCCCGGAGCTTGCGGTAAAAGCAAGCCAGAAAGTTTCTACCTTGCAATCGCTACAAAACAAAGCCGGAACCATACGTACCACTCTTGAAGTTTTTTTCAAACAAAAGAAGGCGCTCAAACAAAAGCAGGATGAAGTTCAAGAAAAGAGTACCGCTTGGGCAAATGCGAAAGCTGCACGTGAACGGTATGAGACAATACTCGACGGCAGCCGGGCAGGAATCCTTGCACGGATTTTGAAACCAGGAGAACCATGTCCTGTCTGCGGTTCAAAAGAGCACCCCTCCCCTGCTACCGTTTCTGAAGAGTCACTTTCAGAAGAAAAGCTGAAAGAACTCAAACAGATAGAGGGAAACGCACAGAGTGCAAAGGACACTGCTGTCAGTGCAGCAGCAGCACTGCTTGGCACCGTAGAAACACAAGCAAAAACAATACAACAGAGTATAGTAGATTTGCAGGAAGATGAGTTAGTTCAATCTTCTGAAAAACCTGGTGATGATTGGGACAGAAACCTGGATATAGTCAACACAATATCGATGCAGATTGCAAGCGATTTGCAAAGCGCCAACAAGAACCTCAAAGAGCAGGAACAGCGGAAAAAAGAATATGAAACGAAACAAAAGACTGTTTCCGCACTGCGAGATACGACGATTCCCAACATTGACGAAAACCTTGTGCATGCAAAACAGGCTTTAGATTCGGCAATATTGGAGTGTGCAAAAGATGAGACGACGCTCAACAATCTGAGCAATTTGAAGTATGACAGCTGGAAAAAAGCAGAACATGAGATAGCTGTTTTGAATGCTGGCATTCAAAAGATACAAACAGCGCTCTCCGAAGCACAGAAGAAACTTGACGAAAGCTCAAAAGTAAAGACAGAAACAGAGGCTGCGCTTACCACGTTGAACGCGACGCTGTCGAAAGCGTGTGAAACCGGCGAAGCAAGAAAGAATACGTTCCTTAAGGAGCGTGAAAAGCATTTTGCGACCGACGAAGCATTCCTCAGTCATGTAAAGACGCAGAGTGAAATTGAGGCAAACCGAAAGAAAATAGCAGACTATAACAGCAACCTCAACGCGGCAAATTCTCTTCTCTCAGAAGCACAAAAGAAAATCGAAGGCAGGGAGCGGATTGCTGTTGAAGCCCTAAGGATTACAGAACGGGAGTATAACGACAAATTCAAAATTGCTTCCAAGACGTTGCATGACATTGACAGTCGTATAAAGGGCAATGGCGAGCAGAAAGAACATATCCAAACAGCTTTCAACACGTACGAGAAAGTGGCAAAAGAACACAATATGTTGGAGCGTCTTTACAAGTTAGTTAGCGGACAGGGCGGTAACGGCAGTGCAAAAATCTCTCTGGAACAGTTTGTTCAGGCAGCAGGTTTCGACGGCATTATCGCTGCTGCAAACAAACGGCTCATTCCGATGAGCGACGGACAGTTTGAGCTGTACAGGAAACAAACCTCTGACGACAAAAGAACTCAGGAAATCCTTGATCTGGAAGTATTGGACAACTTCACTGGCACTCGCCGCCCAGTCGGAAATCTGTCCGGAGGGGAAAGCTTCAAAGCATCGTTGAGCTTGGCGCTCGGTTTATCAGACACGGTTTCCCAAAACCTCGGCGGCATCCAGATGGACGCGCTGTTTATCGACGAAGGTTTCGGTACGCTTGATAAAAACTCCATCGACAATGCATTGGAAATTCTCATGGGGCTGTCAGGCAAAGGCAAACTGGTCGGAATCATCAGTCACCGCGAAGAACTGAAGGAAAGCATACCGCAGCAAATCCGCATTACCAAAACAAAGCACGGCAGTCAATTTGAACTGGTGACGGATAAATAAACAGGAAGGG
>CADBRT010000156.1 GCA_902797055.1 uncultured Spirochaetaceae bacterium | reverse complement strand
CTTCATACGCACGCTGGACCCCTACCCTGCGCGCGACTATTCCACGACGGAAACCCACTATGTTTCACCGGACGTACGGGTCAGACTGCTGTCCCCCGAAAGCGGAGAGGAAAAAGAGGAAAATTTTTCAGAAGGCATAGTAAAGGCAGGGAACAGTACTTGGAAGGTGACGTCGGAACGAGGGGCTGTTCCGGAACTAGGGCTGAGCAAAAGCTTTACCGCATTCAAAGGCGAAGACAAGGAGATTGCAAAAAGCCTCAAAACTGCACAGGAATTCATTGAAATGCTTGAATCCCGCAAGAGCACCGTCCTGCGCGCAGCCTGTGTCATCGTCAAACGGCAGCACGAATTCTTCGAACAGGGGCCGGGTCATCTGATTCCGCTCAAACAGAAGGATATCGCCGATATCCTCGGGGTGCATGAAACCACCATATCCCGCATGGCAAGTTCCAAATACATACAGTGCAAATGGGGACTGTTTCAGATAAACTACTTTTTCACCGCGGCTGTCGGCAAAGAGGGTTCAGAAACCAGCCGTGACAAAATTCTTCTGGAGATACAGAAAATACAAAAAGAAAATGCCGGAAGCCCCAAGAAGCTTTCGGCACAAAAAATAAGCGATATTCTTGCTGAGCGCGGTATCAAAGTCGCCCGGCGTACAGTGGCGAAGTATCTGTCGCTGGCAGAAACGCCAGCGACATGAACTAGGCTCTTATTTCTTTTCCTGGATTCTGTCCTTTTCCTTCTTTACCTTCTGGTCAAGGACATCCATCATCTTGTTAAGTCCAGCTGCAAAATCATAGTCATCACTCGTGACATGAGCGTTTGCACCCCAGCGGAAATTCACTGTGGTATCAAAGTAGTACTTTTTGTCCTCCTTTACGCGAAGAATCAAATCTACAATGAGACTGTCCGCATAGTCGATTCTCTTGAGCTTCTGATTGATCAAATCTGACTGATCCTGTTCAAGTGTGAATCCCTGTGCTGAAATTGATTTTGTCATAGCTATTTTCTCCCTGTAAGCATATTAATATTGTGGTACGGTGTTACCCGTCCCCCTGAGGAAGTCATTTCCTACCTTCAATTATAAGTGAGTTTTCAACAAAAAGCAAAGGAAATCTTATACATTTATGTTTTCCCGTTCCGATAGTAAAACGTGGAACTTCCCATTTACATAACTCCATTATATTTATATAATGAGGTATTCTAAATTTCCAAAATCTCTGTCAACAAAGGGATACAATGAAAAAGACGATTCTTTTCTTTTATCTTACAATACTGTGTCTCATTCCGGTATTTTCCACAGAGGCAGAATCGTTTTTTGACAGAGAGGGAATCCAGCATACACTCCGTCTTGGACTGGGAGTCAATTCGGGGCAGGGCTTTGAGCCGTACAAAACAATGATTCAGCCGGAATTCACTATAGAATCGGAGAAACTCTCATTCTTCGGCGGCTCACAAATTGCAAACAAAATGCTGAACTTTACCGTTCAGGGAGTCTGGTGGCCTTGGCATTCCCAAAAGGTGAGGTTCGGAGCCGGAGGACTTTTCAACTACAATCTCTTTTTTGAGACAAGCCAAACAAACAACATCATGCCGGGACTGTTTCTGGAAGTGCGGCCGGCAACGTTTTTCGGCTTGAAAATGGACGTGGACTGCCTTTTCAAATTCCGGGATATCTTTGCAATCGACGAGTACAAGAAATGGCTGTATTCCTGGTGCGGAGGTTTGAATCTGGAGCTGGATTTGTATCTGCCGGGGGAATTCATGGTGTACTCAAAAATTTCAAGCTATGAAATGTACCGGTACATGATGTTCATGGCTCCGTCGTTTACGTTCGGCATATCAGAAACAAAGACGAAACCGTTCTCCTTCACCTTAGAGGCGTCCGTGCGGTACACGGATTTCTTCACATCGTCGAACTATTACGACTCCACAGAAATACGGCTTATGATGGGGTTCCCGCTATGAAGACACTGCTGACACTTTTGACGGCAGCCTGTGCAAGCTTGTTGATGTCTTGCACTTACGGCATGAACGAAGTATTTGATCACGGAACCGATGTAGAAGGGAGAGTCGGCGCACTCGTTGATATCACCGGACCTTCGGTGTCTGGATCCACCTATTCATTTGTCGTCTTAAGCGATGTGCACCGAGGAAAAGAAGAGGACATGCTGTTCTCATCGAAAGAACGCTATGACGATGCTTTTTTTGAGAAGGTGCGCGCCACCACCCCGTTGCCGTCATTCTGCATCTGTCTGGGAGACATAGCAGACCACGGATGGTCAAAAGAACTTGACGAATACAACGAATTTGTTGCGCGTATAAATGAAACGCTGGGAGCCGCAGCGGGCGAAAACAAGGTTCTGTCGGTTCTCGGGAACCACGATGTGTACAACGAAGGATGGGAGAGCTGGAAGGAGCGGATTTACCCGCACACGTCTTTCTACCGCTTCAATATCGGTGCGTTCAACTACTATGTGACCGATTCCGCTTCCGGCTCAATCGGCATGGAACAGTACAAAAAACTCAAAGAAGCCATGAAAAACGACAGCAAACCGAAGATTGTCTGTTCCCACTACGCGGTTTTCGGAACGCAGAATTTCTTTTCAAATTATTACACAACGCAGAATACAGAGGAATCAGACCTGCTGCTGACGCTGTACGCACAGACAAACACTAGGCTCATCCTTGCAGGCCACATGCACGAATACCACACGACACGATTTACTTCGCAGATGGAAGAAGTTCTCGTGCCGGGCTACTTCGATAAAGCAGGATACGTCATCATAACGGTTGATGACAATACGGCAACCATATACGACAGCGGACCAATCTACTTCCACAGCATGCCGGGGCAGTAAGTCTTCAAAAGACAGGAGCCAGACACTAGCCGTTCAGCGTTTCCAGACGACACGGACGGCTGCCCCTGCATCGATGGCTTCAGTAAAGGTCATCCACACGTTGGCCATATAGTCCCCCATCGATTCCACAGCATCCTGACAATTCAGAAAGGTAATCTCCCACATGGGATGTGCATCGACAAGCACATCGTAGAGGGCGTCCAAGTTCTTCCCATAATACAGGGGAAACGGCAGAACCTGCACCAGTTTATTGTGAAAAAGCAGTTTGTTTTTCACCCCCGCAAGGTCAACCGTATATTCAACCATAACACCCAACCTTAAAAGTCTAGTTTATCTCCAGCCACTGCCAGAACGACTCATCTTCCTGTCCGACGCGCCAGAAACCGATTCTGTTGATGCCTTTGTCGGCATACATTCTGCACCGTTGGACAAGGGAATACGTGTCGTCAAAGTATCCAGTGACATTCACTTCTGTTTTAAACGAGACGTACGGAACTCCGTTTTCCCGCTGAACATTGCTTATTTTCTTTTCACCGAGAACGCGGTTTATGCCGCTGAAATACCATGCCTTGCCGTAGTTTTCGTCCTGCCAGGAACGTCCGTAGAACGGCAGCCCCATGACAAGCTTTTTCTTCGGAATGACAGTCTTGGCATAGTCGGCAATTTTTTCGCACCAATCCATGCTTGCAACAGCACCGGGATTGCTTGTCGACCAATGTTCATCATACGCCATGATGAAAATCCTGTCCACCATCGGTGCAAGCGTTTCATAGTCAAATGCATCGTTTTGAAGCGTCTTTGTGCGGGCAGGAACTGCGATTGTCAACCATTTTTCCTGGCCCATCTTTTTGCGGAGATCCCGTATGAATGAGTGGAAGTGTTTGGCATCGCGCTTCGGAATCAACTCGAAGTCTACATTTATGCCGTCATAGCCATTTGTATTCATTGCTTTTACAAGGGCGTCCACCACCTTCCGGTTGACACCGAACTGAGGATCGAGAACGAAATGTGTCAGAGAACGGCTCGAACAAGTTGTGGACAAGTGAACCCGTCCCTTGAAATCAGCCGGAATGGTAGACCGCTTGGGAATGGACTCAAACTCCCCGTAGCAATCCAAATCTGCGCTGAAGTAAACGAGGTCGGTTATCGGCAAATCAGGCTTGAACTCCGACACCCTGTCTGCAAGGACATACCCCCAGACTTCGTGGAATTGGACGGGATCCCCTTCCGGCATATCATGGGCATACGAGAAACCGGTGGAAGCGAACACATCTTCTTCGACATCGGTTTCATTGCTGGTATCCTCCGCCAGAAGCCCCGCACCATCAGGGATTTCCTCAGCATCGGACTGTACGGCTGCACCGATACCGGTTGCTGACACAGCAGCGTCTTTCGCGCCACGTGCAAAAAATAACCCGATAAAAAACACTGTCAGCAATGTAAGTACTAGTAACTCTCTTCTGCTCAAGTTTTGCTCCTTTCAATTACGGTATGTGTATAAGCTCGCGAGGCTTGCTGCCGTTTGCCGGTCCTACAATGCCTCTGGCTTCCATCTCTTCGACAAGTCTGGCAGCACGGTTGTAACCAATCTTCAACCGACGCTGGATATACGATGCACTGGCTTTTCCCGCCTGCACGACGATTTCAAGCGCCTTGTCATACAGAGGATCCTCGCCGTCGTTACCGACAATCGACATGTCCTCAGCTTCTTCATCATCGTCAGGCACAAAGATTTCATCGTCTATGTACTCAGGCTCACCCCATGCTTTTGCAGCTTCAACGACGTTTTCGACTTCCTGATCGCTGACGAACGCTCCCTGAATGCGTACAGGGAACGGATCAGTAGAACTTGCATAGAGCATATCTCCCTTGCCGAGCAGTTTTTCAGCACCCATCTGGTCGATTATGATGCGGCTGTCCGTTTTACTGGCGACCATAAAGGCAATCCGGCTTGGAATATTCGCCTTTATCAGTCCTGTAATGACATCGATTGAAGGACGTTGTGTTGCAAGCACCAGGTGGATTCCGACGGCACGGCTCATGGCAGCAAGGCGCGCCAGTACACTTTCAAGCTGTTTGCCGGTAGTCGCCATGAGGTCCGCGAATTCATCGATGACAACGATGAGGTACGGGATTTTTTCCTGCGCTATCTTGCGCTCGGTAATCCGCTTGTTGTAGCTGGAGATGTCGCGCACGCCCATATGATCCAAGAGTGCATACCGGCGTTCCATTTCGCACAAGCAGTACTGCAATGCCTGCATGGCTTTCTTCGGTTCCGTTATGACAGGAGTCAAGAGGTGCGGAATGTCGTTGTAGAGTTTCAATTCGACAATCTTCGGGTCAACCAGAATAAGCTTAACCTGATCAGGGCTGCGCTTGTACAGAATGCTCAAAATCATGGAGTTCACGCAGACTGACTTTCCGGCACCGGTTGCACCGGCTATGAGCAGGTGCGGTGTTTTCACCAAGTCCATTATCTGCGTCTCACCCTGTATGTCTTTGCCGAGAATGACAGGAACCGCCATTTTTTTCCACTCCGGAATGTCCTGTTCAATGCACTCTCGGAACGAGACGATGGCGCGGTTCTTATTCGGAATTTCAATGCCGACAGCTTTTTTTCCGGGAATCGGAGCGACAATGCGGACGGAACTCGCAGCCAGCCGGAGGGCAATGTTGTCCTGCAGGTTGACAATCTTGCTGAGTTTGACACCAGGGGCTGGAAGCATTTCGAACATCGTGACCACCGGCCCTTTTCTGATTCCCGTCACTTCTGCCTTTATGCCGAATTCGTTCAGCGTAGCTTTGAGGCTTTCCGCCGCCTGGTTCGTCTCGTCATCGATTATCCAGTATGGGTTGTCATCGTATTCGGTGAGTAAATCCGTCGAGATTTTGTACGGTCCCCGTGCATGTACCGGACGAGGAGGCTCAACAGGCTTCGCTTCTGCAAGAACGGGCTCATCGTCCTCAGCAACAGAACGGCCCTCATCTTCAGCAACCGACTGCTCATCTTCAACGTCTTCTTCCGACTCAGTTTCATCATCAGCGGTGTCGTCGTCGTCAGGCACGACATCTTCTTCTGTCTCTAACACGTCTTCAACAATGCCGGCGTCGTCAGAAACAACTCCATTCTCAGGCTCGGATTCTTCTTCAGCAATATCGTCATCTTCAACCATCGCGAAAGGCTCGTCTTCTGAACCAGAGTCGTCCTCAATATCTCCGCCGACAAGGCCGTCCCCCTCGAAGCCATCATTGTCCACGACATCATCGACTTCCGATTCCTGACCGTCGTCAATAGGCACTTCTTCCGTGTCAGTCACTTCGCTCTCTGAAGGGAGCCGTTCCATACCGTTTGATTCAACAGCTTCCTTTGCGTCTTCCTGCATACGTGCAAAAACAGAATCGATAGACGGCAAGTTCTGAGGTTCAGCGTCCTGTGCTGCAACCTCCGGTTCCTCAGAAACAGGCTCGACAGCTTCGGAGTCAGTTTCAACAGGCTCCCCGTCACCAAGTACCTCTGCAACAGGCGCATCCGCTGCAAACGCTTCTTCGACAGATTCTGCTTCATCAGGGAATTTCTCTACGGGCACATCTTCTGCAACCCCTTCTTCGACAGATTCACCGTCACCAGCAGCTTCCTCAACAGGAGTCTCTTCAACAAGTTCTTCTCCGTCATCGACGGATGGAACCTCTGCTTCAATATCCTCGTCATCATCGGGAATCTGCATGTCGGAGTCATCATAAGCCTCCTCCATATCAACAGAATCGCCTTCGTTCCACGTACCGTCGGACTCATAGCCCATATCTTCATTCGAGACAGGATTTCTGAACATGGAATCTACCGCTTCGTCAATGCTGCGTTCAACTTCATCTTTCAGTTCCCG
>CADBRT010000155.1 GCA_902797055.1 uncultured Spirochaetaceae bacterium | reverse complement strand
ATATCCCCTATAAACTGAAGGGAGATGAAAACAGAATAAAACAGTGCGTGCTGAACATTCTGACAAATGCAGTAAAATACACACAGAAAGGCTCTGTCACGCTTGATGTCTCCGCAGAGAAAACAGGAGACAACACGATTGCATTGCGGTTTACAGTATCAGATACCGGAATCGGCATAAAAGAAGCTGACCTCGAAAAACTGTATACACCATTCCAAAGAATAGAAGAAAAACGGAACCGCTCCATTGAAGGAACGGGTCTGGGTATGAGTATCGTTCACAACCTGCTTTCCCTCATGGGAAGTTCCCTTGACATACAGAGCAAATATGGAAAGGGCAGTCGCTTTTCGTTCGCAGTGGAACAGAAAGTTCGGGACTGGAAGGAAATTGGAAACTGGCTTGAACGGCACAAGAACACTATAGCTTCAGCCCATTACGAAGAAGGATTCCAGGCTCCTGACGCCAAGATTCTGATTGTCGACGACAACCCGATGAACCTGACGGTGGCAAAGGGACTGCTGAAGCAAACCAGAATCCAGATTGATACGGCGGCAAGCGGAAGCATTGCCATACTGATGGCTCAAAAGACGAAGTACGACATCATTTATCTTGACCATCTGATGCCCGAGATGGACGGTATTGAAACGCTCAATAAGATTAAAAGTGATGCTGACAGCAAGAACTCAAAAACCCCGTCAGTAGCCTTGACCGCAAACGCAGTTGCCGGAGCCAGAGAGATGTATCTGGGAAAAGGGTTCGACGGATACCTGTGCAAACCAGTGAATGGGGAAGCCTTTGAACAATCGATCCTAGAGTTCCTGCCAAAAGAACTGGTACTCCATAAAGGGGATACCGGCTATGTGTTGAAATCTGCCGCCGGTGAAAAGAAACCGGAAAACAGCACATCCTCTGAAATTGCCACGTTTCTGGAAGAATTGTTCGGAATCGATATCAATGCCAGCATGAAGAACTGCGGAAGTCTGGAAATATTCAAAGACGTAGTAAGCCAGTTCTGCGAAAATATCGAACCGAAATCAGCACAGATTGAAACGTATTGTTCAGAACGGAACTGGCACGACTATACAATCCAAGTTCACGCATTAAAGAGCAGTTCCCGGCTGGTCGGTGCACTTGAACTTTCAACCCTTGCAGAAGAACTTGAAGCTCTGGGGAATAAAATTCAGACGTCAACGGGAGAAGACGCTGAGCATCTTGAATCCGAACTCGTTACCAAAACAAAAAAACTGCTTTCCGATTACCGCTCGTACAAACAGAAGTTTGCCTTTCTGTGTAGCAAGAATGCCTCTCGCGACAATTCTTCTGACACAGATGATGACAAACAGCTGTTAAGCAATGAAAGAGCGGAGGAAGCTTTTTCCGCATTGAAGGAAGTCCTTTCCATGTTTGACTTCGACAGTGCGGAGTCAATCATCGCAGATGTCGAAACATATCGACTGCTCGAGCCGTATGCATCAAAGCTCAGACAAATCAAAGCCTGCGTACGCTCGGTTGACGCCGACAGTGCCCTCGCATTCCTTTAAGCGTTTCCTATACTTCCACAGTTCCCTCATAGCAGAGCATAGTTCCGCCGGTAAGGTACACTGTTTCGCCGGTGTATTTTACGTGCAGCGCCCCGCCCCTGACGCGTACCGTAACATCCTGACCCATCGGACAATAGCCGTTGAGTACGGCGGCGATGACAGCAGCACAGGCTCCCGTTCCGCAGGCGAGCGTCTCTCCGTTGCCGCGTTCCCACGTGCGCAGTTTGAGTTCATTCGGCCCCACAACACGCACAAATTCCGTATTAGTCCGTTCAGGGAATGCTTCGTGATGTTCAAACAGCGGACCAATCTCAGCAACAGGTTCCTTGTCCACAAAGCGGCTGAACACGACACAGTGAGGATTTCCTACGCCAACGCAGGTGACAGCATAGGTTTTGCCGGCAACAACGAGCGGTGCATTCACAACAGCACGTGCAGGAAGCAAGTGAGCATCAGTCGTTACGGCATTTGCTCCGCTTCCGGCAACCAGATTCAATGGAGAAAGCGGCTCTGCTTTCAACGTTGTCGGCAACTGTGCTGACTCAAAATACGGAGCACCCATATCAACCGTTACTGAAGAAACCTTGCCGTTCTGTTTATACAAAACGAGTGTCTTGATACCCGCCTCTGTTTCAATCGTAATCTTTTCGGTGTTGTCTGTCTTGCGTCCGTGCTTTTCGGTAATGCCGTCAATATCGTTGTCATACAGATATTTTCCCACACAGCGGATTGCGTTTCCCGCCATGCGGCCTTCACTTCCGTCGCTGTTGAAAAAACGCATCTTTGCATCAGCGCTGCGGCTTTTTTCTATGAGCACCAGACTGTCAGCACCGATACCGCCATTAAGCCTGCTGCACAGCCGCACTGCAAGCCCCGCAGGATTGTTCACAACCTGAGTCATTGCATCAATCACAATGAAGTCGTTGCCGGTGGAATCCATCTTGCTGAAACGCAGTTTCTGTTTCGTGTGACGCAGCGCATTGATGTCCACCAGCTCCACATTTTCTGCATTGTATTTGCTTTTCAGGCAGTCGGCTATTGCATTTGCCGTATCAATCGCGGTCAAGCACGGAATATCCCGCTCCACAGCGTGACGGCGGATCCGGACGCTGTCAGCATGGGGATCCCGCCCCTTTGCGCTGGTTGAAATAACATAGTCCACTTTGCCGCTGTCCAAAAGCGTGAGGATATTGTCGTTTTCGTTTTCGCGGATTTTGTTGACAGTAGTGACTTCCATGCCGAAGTCACGCAGCGTTTCTGCATTGCCCTCTGTCGCGTACAGTTTAAAGCCCAAGTCATAGAACTTGCGCGCAAGGTCGGGAAGTTCATACCTGTCAGTCTTCCTGACGCTGAACAAAACTCCGCCGGTACGCTTCATGGAGTATCCCGCCGCAATCAGCCCTTTGAAGATTGCCTCCTCTCGGGTGGCGGCAATGCCCAGAACTTCACCCGTACTCTTCATCTCTGGCCCCAAGTGAGTGTCCACGTCCATGAGCTTTTCAAAGCTGAACACTGGCACTTTTACCGCAAAATATGGAGGCAGGCGGTACAAGCCCGTACCGTAGCCCATGTCGCGGATATGCTCGCCCAGCATGGCGCGCACCGCAAGCTCCACCATGGGAACTCCCGTCACCTTGCTGATATACGGAACCGTACGGCTTGACCGAGGATTCACTTCTATTATGTATAAATCATTGTTGTAGATGAGATACTGGATGTTGACCAGACCTTTTGTACCGAGGGCAAGCGCCAACTCCCGGCTCTGCTTGACGATTTTTTCACGCATGATGTCGTTCAAGTTCCAGCTCGGATAGACAGCGATACTGTCGCCGGAGTGGATACCAGTGCGCTCGATATGTTCCATTATGCCAGGAATCAGAACATCATCACCGTCGCAGATACCGTCAACTTCGAGTTCAATGCCCATCATGTACTGGTCAATCAGAACGGGGTTTTCAATGCCCTGCGCCAAAATTATTTTCATGTACTCGTGCACATCGTCATCGTTGAAGGCAACAATCATGTTCTGCCCGCCGAGCACATAGCTGGGACGCAAAAGCACAGGGTATCCCAATTTCGCAGTCGCTTTCAACGCCTCTGCCTCGGTGAACACTGTCAGCCCCTTCGGCCGGTTTATGTGAAGGCGTTCGCACAGCTCCTCAAACCGCTCGCGGTCCTCCGCCAAGTCGATTGAATCAGCACTCGTTCCCAGAATGCGGATACCTTTTGAGTCAAGAAATTTCGTCAGTTTGATGGCAGTCTGACCGCCGAATGCCACTACAACGCCGACAGGATGCTCGGTGTTGATTACCCCCATGACATCTTCCGGAGTCAACGGTTCAAAGTAAAGTCGGTCGCTGGTGTCAAAGTCAGTGGAAACAGTCTCAGGGTTGTTATTTATGGTTACAACTTCGTAGCCGAGTTTTTTGAGCGCCCACACGCACTGTACGCTTGCATAATCGAATTCAATTCCCTGTCCGATTCTGATAGGTCCGGACCCCAAAACGATGATTGT
>CADBRT010000154.1 GCA_902797055.1 uncultured Spirochaetaceae bacterium | reverse complement strand
ATGACATTTTCGTAGTCCTTCAGCGCTTCAGAAATTCTGTCAGTCTCATCGTATAGACCGCCGCGGTATGCGTAAGCAAGGAAGTAGTCAGGCTGCAATGCGATAGCCTGCCCCCACGCCTGTTCAGCGGTTGAAAAATGTCCCAGCTGCCGTTCATACATGCCGTAATCAAGGAAATAATTATAATTGTCGTTTTCAAGTTCTATGGCTTTCTGGATGTAGCCGGTGGCAGTCTTATATTTGCTGGAAGCCGCCGCTATCTTACCGAGATATGAATACGCAAGGGAATTGGACGGATTTTTCTCAAGGATCAGCTTGAAGGTAGCTTCAGCCTTTGAGTCCATGCTGGGGTCCTTTGCACCGAGGTAGTATTCGGTCTGTCCCAGTCCAAACAGGACATTTTCATTGTCCTTGTCACGGACCAAGGCTTTCTGGTAATACAGGTATGCCTGTTTGTAGTTCTTGTTATCAAAGGCATTTTCTGCGAGTTCTATGTTTGCAGTCACATTGTACTGGTCTTTCGCCAGTATGGATTTTAAGAGTGTGCTCTGGGTGCGGGTGTCGCCTTCGAGTTTTGCTATGTACAGGAGCAGTTCCAACGCATCCATGTTCTCTGGCTCCCGCGAACGGATGTCAGTGCAGATAGTTTTTGCCTGTGAAAATTTCTGAGCGCTTATAAGCAGGCTTGCCTTTATGACGAGCAGCTCGCTGTCTTTTTCGTATTCTGAGGGAAGTCCGCTGTACAAAGCGAGCGCCTGTTCAGTACCTTCCGATTGGAGAACTTTCTGCAGACTCAGAACAAAATTCTGCTTTGAAAACGAAGCAGTTTCAACTTCAAGTTCAGTATTCAGCGGGGGACGGCCGTTGACTTCACCCTGAGCTACAGCCAATACAAACGAACCCGCACAAAAAGCGACAGCGACTGTCGCCATAATCTTCTTACCTAAACAACCTTCGATATGAAGTCCCATCATAGTCTCCACTATTTTTTGATTTACGCCGTACTCATTCTCGGCATTTTTTATGGATAGTCTTCAAAGTTACCGGTGAAAACAAATTTCAGCGGTTTCTATAAAGATAAACGCATTCATTTACTATACGTAACACAAGAGTAGCATTATACACTGTCATTGATTTATTGAAAACAGACTGGAGAAGGCTCTGCTGCGCCCCGTTTTTGCCGAAAGGAGCGCAGCCTTATCTCCTCGCCCCAGGCGCTGAAGGAGTGGCAGCTCAAGGGGATGGAGGAGAATCATCCGGGCTTCTGACTATATAACCGCCGAACTCAAAAAAGATTACGGATAAACCGAAAATCTTTTAAATATTTTTTACCGCCTGGCAGTTTTCAGCAGTCGTTTCAATAAGCTCCTCCAACTCAGCCCGGGAATCTGAAACCAGATAGCCGGCAAAGTACAGGGCAATGACAGATTCTGTAGTAAGCCCTCCCATCGGGACAGCGCCTTCCCTCCAGACGTTCGCACCCGTTGCATATTCGGAGAAGTCCACCACACATTCCTGCTGGGAAGTGCAGTAAAAGCGTACGCTGCATTTCCGCCCTTTTGCCATGAACTGCTTAAGAGCATAATCGCTGTTACGCATATTGCAGGTTCCCCGGTCGTACAGCTCCAGTATCACCGTCTCAATGCCGTTCTCCTCATCCAACATTTTTTCAAGCGTATACCCCAGCATGCCGGGATACAGTCTGACGACTGCGAGCTTTGTGGCAGCTTCATCAAGCAGACGCGCCATGACGGTCCCCTCAACTTGAGGGATGGAGAGGAACGCAGACGAAAGCCCGCTGTCCGCAAAAAAAACGTCTTTCTGATTCGAGTTCCAGTTTACAAAGCCGTTTCCTTCACCGCCTATGTATTTGAGGTTCAACGGGGAAAGTACCGCCCCTTTGTAAACGACGTACACACCGTTCTTCTTTTCGCGGGCAAGCTGAACAGCCTGGCGCAACGTATCGCCTGCCTCGGAACCTTCCGATGGTATCGTTGAAGAAGCGGCAAGCACGACAGGAACCGGGGATGACGAAAAAAGCCAGTACAACAGTGCCGCCGTATACGGCAAGGTATCTGTACCATGAGTCACAACAATACCGTTTGCAGTACCGCTCTGTATTTTTTCCTGGATTGCGGCTATCAGATGTGCCCAATCAGGAGGCTCTGTCTCCTCGCTGAGCATGGATCTCACCGGCAAAACCTTTACCGCCATTTCCTCGCCGATATTGTCCAGCAACGCATGCGCCGTAGCTTCGTCTCCCGCAACGACAGTACCATCGTCGAGCTTCCGAGCGGTAATAGCACCTCCCATGGTCAGAACGTAAACGACACTTATCTGGAGCATTTCTTTTATCAGACTTTTGACTGCCAACGGGTCAGCGCGGTTTGAAGTTTCCTTCATGACACAGCCGGTAAGATATTCAAGGGGTGCCATTTCACCGCGCTTGAGTTCCTGCACGCTTTTGCGGTTGCCCTCAATGACAGGACGAACAAACTGTTCTATCTCCTTCTTTTGAGATAAAATCGTCATGCCCGGCTGTTTTATCAGTTCGGAAACATCGGCGCCCGACTCATTTACTTCCGCGAGCAATGTCTTGGCAATGGAACTGTTTATCCTGCCGCTTGCAAGCAGCTTCATAATCTCTGCAAATTTCTGCGGCGTTATCCTGCACTGCTTAATCGACAAGTCGGCTTTGTTCAAAATCCGCATCAACTCGCCCGCCATCCAGTGTGAAACAAGGAGGGGGTCGGCATTCTGCGCTACAGCGGATTCAAAATAATCGGCGCGGTCTTTCTCACCGCAGATAAACAGGGAACGCAGACGAGACAAACCATACTGCTTTCTGATGCGTTCCCTGCGAGCCGACGGAAGTTCCACCAAGGCAGAGACGGCAGAGGTTTCTCCGTACACCGGCACCATGAAGTTCGGCTTTACGGCCTCAAACCGCTGGAGATTGGCATTCCGTGCATGGTACGGCTCGGTTGAAGCGTGTTCTTCACTCCACAGGCGGCTTTCGCTTTGTACAGTGCCGCCGGAGGACAGAATCGTTTCCTGCCGTGACAACTCGCTGTTCACTGCCTTCCGCACAAAATTAAAGGAATTCAGATTCCTGAGTTTAACGTAATAGGCGGGACGTGAAGGATACTCCGCGATTGCCGCATAGGCGTTGCACCTGACAGAACTTTCCCCGATGTCGGTGGAAACAAGTTTCAAGTACGCAAGCAACGTGTACAGTTCCCGCAGGAATATTTCGGCTTCCTCACCCAATTCAAACGATGCCGCTGTACGTATCCTCATGACAGGGCAGCCCGCATACGTCCAATCCATGGAAGCTTTCTTTCCTCCTGCACGGGTAAGCCTGCCGCGGTCCTCTTCTATACGGATTTCTTCTATATAAATGCTTTTTTCCTTCTGGTGGAACATGATATCGAGATGTCCGCCTTCGGCAACTTTTACGGAAAAACCGGTAAACGTCCGGTCATCAGGAGGCTCCTGTATCTTTCCGGTAAGGCGTTCGAGAAGGGCTTGTGAGCACATGGTTCCGCCGGAAGCATGGACAAAGGTTGCAACCTTGTGCAGAGCAGCAGGCTGTATACGCACCGTCGAAAACGAGTCTTCACCCGCAGTCCGTTTTACAAAATCCGCTTTTGCAGAAAGGATATCCTTGCGACCTTCATCTGCCATACTTTCAATGAAGACTCCTGGTACAGCAGACAAAAGAACCCGTATCTCCAGATAAACATACGACTGATACATAGAGAATCCCATGAAATACAAAATAAATTTGCAAAATTATACCGCTTTTACATAAAATATGATATAATACAGGATAAGGTTTTCGTCACCTTTTTTCAAAAGTTATACACAGGAGCTAGTGTGAATAAGCACGATTTTCCAAAAATCCACTTTTACGACCAGGATTTCGTTGACATCTATAATAAAACATGGA
Source organism: uncultured Spirochaetaceae bacterium (assembly GCA_902797055.1). Taxonomy (GTDB): domain Bacteria; phylum Spirochaetota; class Spirochaetia; order Treponematales; family Treponemataceae; genus Treponema_D. Next base: position 3,956 of record CADBRT010000154.1, on the reverse strand, counting down.
TTTGGCTCTCAGATTACTGGATACTGCCTGAGTCAGGAGAAGCATCTCCTGACGGTTATTTCATATATCCCATGAACGGAAGGTACGTTCTGGATCAATCAGAGGCGATATTTTCTTCTTTTTTCCTTGTGTATTCAAACCGCAACTTCAATGCGAACAAGGATATAGACTATTTTTATTCAAAACAGGAAGAAAACGGGGCCATCCGCTGGAAGTACGACCTTGCTACCGGGAAGCCGCTCATTGATGATGCAAATCCAGAAGGCATAGGCTTGCCGCTCTTTGCTTGGGCGGAATACAACCTGTACCACAAGAGCGCAAACAAACGGCGCATCAAAGAAGTCATGCCGGTGCTGTGCAAATACATGGAATGGATTGATAAAACATTCCGCCAGCAAAATGGTCTGTACGCAGCGCCGTTCATCTGTTCGACAATGTTCAATTCGCCCCGCGAACAGACCTTTTATCCGATAGACTTCAACAGCTGCATGGCCATAAACGCAGCCCACATGTCTGCTCTGGGAGATATCTTAAACGACAAGGAACTCAGCTTCCAGTACAAAAAACTCTATTTCAGTCTCAAGACACGCATTAACAGTTTGATGTGGGATTCCGAAACAGGATTCTACCACGACCTCGACAGGGAGGAACACCGGCTCCCGCACAAAACAATCGCTGGATTCTGGCCGCTTCTGGCAGAACTGCCCAACGCCGACAGGGCGGAAACGCTTATCTCCCACCTGTCGAATCCGAACACCTTCGGAACAGACCATCCGTTCCCGTCGCTCAGCAAGGCTCACCCTGCATTCAGCGAAAGCGGAGAAGGTTTCAAGGGGTCCGTTTTCCCGACATTCAACTTTATGGTCATAAAAGGGCTGGAAAAATACCAACACTACGACTTTGCAAGGGAATGCGCCATCAGACACCTCTACTACATTCTCGAAGGCTTAAGCCCGGTGGACAACAAAAAGAAAGGTGACTTGTACGAAGCATACCTGCCGACAAAAGAAGGCCCTGCAATGTGCTCCGAATACCCGGAGTTTCCCCGCAAAAGGTTCCTGCACTTTCTCGGTCTTTCAACAATCACTCTGATGATTGAAAACGTCATCGGTCTCAGCATAAGCCTGCCCCGCAAGACTGTCGACTGGGTCATTCCGAACCTTGAAGTCATGGGCATTGAAAAACTCTCTCTCAAGAGAAACCTCATAACAATACTGAGCACAAAGAGTACCCGCGGTTGGGAAATTCAGATGGAAAGCGAAAAACTGTACTACTTCACCATCAATATTCTGAACCAAAAGAAAAAGACTCTGCCGATTCCGTCAGGCAAGTGCTCAATGCTCATCGACAAACTGTGATAAAGCCGCAGGCCGTCATAGAAATCGGCTCTACCGGCATACGACTGCTGGTAGCCGAACTCGGAGAGGATAAAAAACGCACCATTCTCGACAGAAGTGAACTGCCGGTCACCATAGGAAGAGATGTCTTCACAACTGGAGCTATCAGTCGGAGCACGCTGCTTTCCGCACAGAAGATTCTGAACCGTTTCGGGGAGCAGCTGCAGGGCTGGAGCATTACGCGCGAAGAGACGACGGTTTTAGGGACAACAGCAGTTCGTGAAGCGTCAAACAGAGACCCCTTCGTAGACCGCATAAAAATCAAAACAGGCTTTACTGTGCGAGTCATCGACGGCATTGAGGAAAACCGTCTGATGTATATAGCCGTCAGCGAAACCCTTAAGGAAGAAAGCATCAGCGTCCGCCAGAGCAATACTATCATACTGGAAATCGCCGGCGGAGCGACAGAAATGATGCTGATGGAAAAGGGAAAAATGGTCGGTGCCCACAGCATGAGACTGGGAACGGTCATCATCGAACAGCAGATTCACGCCATGACAGGCAACCTCGACGATGCTCACCAGTTTATAGAAGAATTCATCAGAAACACAAAGGGCGCGCTCAACACCGAAATGAATCTGGGGAAAGTCCAGCAGTTCATCGCGCTCGGCTCCGATATGAAGCTAGCGGCACTATTCGCAGGAAAACCGCTTTCAACCTTCCTCTGGAAGATTGAAAGGTCAGACTTTGACCGCTTCGCAGATGAAATCCAGCGGTATACCGAAGAAGAATGTGTGGCGCGCTTTAAACTCAGCTACAGCGATGCACGGACGTTCCAGATTTCCTTAGTGGCATACAAGCTGTTCTTAAAACTGACAAATGTCCAGTCTGTCATTGTACCAGAGACTTCCATCAGGGAAGGACTGCTCATATCACAGGGGCTGATTCCGGGCGAAGAACTGAGAGAGGAATTTGAAGAACAGATTCTCGCCAGCGCAACGACGTTGCTGCGCAAATACCAAGGGGACGAAAAGCACGCGCAGTTTGTACGAACCGTATCCTGCCGATTGTACAAAGAAATGGAACACGAACTCGGTCTTGAACCACACGCATTGCTGTTGCTGCAGGTAAGCGCCATCTTGCATGATGTCGGCATGTTCATCGGTGCAAAAGACCACAACGTGCACTCACGCTACATCGTATCCCACAGCGAAATATTCGGACTCAGCAGGGAAGAATTGAACCTTATCTCGCAGATTGTGTTCTTCCACAAGGGCACCGCAATGCCGCAGAACGCGCCGGAAGTCAAACTGCTTCCGCGTGCAAGCAGATTGATAATACTGAAACTAAGCGCAATCCTACGGCTTGCAGACGCGTTCGACCGGAGCCACCAACAGAAACTCAGGAATTTCACCGTGTCCGTCGCAAAGGACACCATAACATTCCGCATAAAAGGCCACACGAATTTGAGCCTTGAACGCCTCGCTGTCGCAGAAAAAGGCGATCTGTTCGAAAACGTCTTCGGCTACAATATCGTGCTGGTCTAAGCAGTTTTCTGTTACAGACCGGTTATCTCACGCGCCTTTGCAGAGACAGCTTTCTTCAATGCGGAGATATCATCAGCGTGCTCTGAAATGAGCCGGACAAAAACGCTTCCTGCAACGACAGCTTCGACATAGGGAGCGATAACTTTCGATTGTTCCCCGCCTGTAATGCCGAATCCGCCGTAGACTTTGCTGCCCCCCTGCCCGACAGCTTCGAGGAAGGAAATCGTCGCTTCGTCAATCGTCGTCTTGCTACCGGTGATTCCGGCACGGAGCGCTGCATAGATGTGGGGGAATCCGGCTTTTGCAAGTTTGGAAAGACGTTCCTTCGACATGCTCGGAGCCGCTACCGGGATATTCTCCATGCCGTTTTCTCTGCATGCCTTTGTCAGACCTTCGTCAGAGTCAAACGGAAGGTCAGGGATTATCATGCCGCTTACACCGGCTGCCGCCGCCTGTCTGCAAAAATTGCTGATTCCCGGAGTATAAGCAAGGGAACCGTAACTCATGATATAGATTGGAATAGAAGGAAACTCGTTATGGACGGAAGCAATAAAGGCAAGCCCGTCTGCAGTGCGGTAGTGACGGGAAAGAACCTTTGTACACGCACACTGAATGGCGGGACCGTCTGCACTCGGATCACTGAACGGCAGCTGTATCTCAAGAATATCAGCACCGCCCGCCACGAGTGCGCGCGCTGCAGCAAGTGCAATTTCATCAGTAGGATAGCCCGCTACCAAGTGACTCATCAGTTTGATTTTTTCCATGATTAAAGACTCCCCATAACATTTGCATCGTGAATATCTTTTTTTGATTCCAGCCGTTCTAACTCTGCATGCAGGAAGGAAATCCACTCCTTCGGTCTGAATACGGGGCTGGTTATGAACACGTCTTTATCGCCTCTACCGCTCATGTTTATGATGACTGCCTCATTTGAAGGCATTTCACGCGCAATCTTCATGGCGGCGGCTCCTGCGTGTGCGCTTTCAAGAGCAAACAGAATGCCCTCGTTCTTTGCAAAGAAACTGACAGCTTCAAGGGCTTCTTTGTCTAAAATGGAAGTAAACTCGACTCT
>CADBRT010000153.1 GCA_902797055.1 uncultured Spirochaetaceae bacterium | reverse complement strand
TTTCATAGTACTTTAGCCGTAGCCCCGAGGCTGTGAAGTCCTTTCTGTAAATTCAGTAGGCTGCGGTAAAAAGTTTTAATGCGGGTATGTCCCGCAAGCAGCTGACAGCTACTGTTTCTTATTCGAATATAAAATACAGCTGATTTTTTATCAAGAGTTATTTTTTACAGACAGCTTTCTTGCCGGGAAGTTGTCTTTTTTTTGAGATTAGTCTGGCAAGCGGCCTTCGTACATTATGCACATTTCGCCGTAAGCCTGGCCCCAGTGTGGTGTAAATGATTTTCCTGACATCCTTCGAGAACTTAAAAATCGGAACTACCACATCCCAGTTTTCTATCCAGCGTTTCATTGAGTTAGGATATTTTGAAGACCATTTTTTAACAACACGGTCGCGGGCTTTCTGACCTTCATCTTCGGAAGCAGCATTGTAAATTGTCTTAAGGTCGGCGGCAAAAGATTTCATGTCTTTTGAAGCGACGTATTTCAGAGTGTTGCGAACCATGTGAACCATGCAGCGCTGATAGTCGGTTTTCGGGAAGGCCGCGGAGATTGCCTCTTTGATGCCCGCAAGGCCGTCGGCACAGATAATCATAACATCCTGTACTCCACGATTCTTAAGCTCATTCAGAGCGTTCAGCCAGAACTTAGCGCTCTCATTTTCGCCAATGGCAAGAGACAGCACTTCTTTACGTCCATCACAGGTAAGCCCGAGAATTACATAGACTGCCTTTTTGACAATCACTCCGTTGTCTCTGACTGAATAATGAATTGCGTCGATGTAAATGACCGGATAAACATCATCAAGCGGCCGGTTCTGCCATTCTTCAATCTGGGGAAGGATTTTGTCCGTGACATCAGAAATGAATCCTTCTGAAACATCAAAGCCGTAGATGTCTTCGATGGTGTCAAAAATCATCCTGTCTTTTGTAAGCTCGGCCTTGGGGTAGACTTCCTGAGCCTGCTTTAAAAGTAGGTCAAGCTCCCGGTCCGTATAGCGGGGCGAATAGTGGATCATGGCCATGCGGCTGGCCTTTGCGTCACGGGCGATTGTGGCTGCCTGGCGGGCTGTCATGTGCTTTTTTTCTTTGGCCTGGTCTTCGCAGTCGTCGGCGAACATTCCCTCGCAGATTAAAAGGTCGCTCCCCTGAACTTCACGGGCGATGCTTGGAAGATACTGGGTGTCGGTCACGAATGAGAATTTGCGACCGCTTCGCTTTTGCCCCATCACGTCGCTGGGCTTGATGATTTTTCCCTCGGTCGAAGTGACTTCCGCGCCGCGCTGGAGTTTTCCCCACAAGGGACCGCGGGGGATTCCAAGTTCCTCGGCTTTTTGCGGGTTGAATTCGCCGGGGCGGTCAAGTTCTTCAAGGGTGTAGCCCACGCAGGTCTTTGTGTGCGAGAGCGGGAAAGCCCGGATGTAAAAATCTTTTCCCTCATGCACCACGCAGGGAGCCGTAATTTCTTTTATGATAATGGGATAGTTGATGTACATGTCAAGAACCTGTCGACTTGTCTCCACATATTCCTTCACTTTTGGAGGCCCGTAGATGTAAAGGGGCTCGGTGCGGTCAACCTAGGCCGAGAGCATGAGCATTCCGGGAAGGCCGGTAACGTGGTCGGCGTGGGTGTGGGAGATGAAAATGGCGTCGATTTTCTTCCATTTGAGGTTGAGCCTTTTGAGTGAAACATGGGTGCCTTCCCCGCAGTCAAAAAGGAACAAGTCTCCGTCACGGCGGAGCAAAACTGATGTAAGGTGACGGTAAGGAAGGGGCATCATGCCGCCACAGCCTAAGACAAATGCTTCGAGATTCATGCTGGAAAGTGTATCAGATTTCTGGCGATTGGGGAATATTCAGGGGAAAAGGCAGTAGAGAGAAAACGGGTGCACCGGCTTCGCCGTCGGGCTTTTATCGAAAAAACCCGACGGCCAATTTTGTAATAATTTAAGTAAAAATAGATTTTATGGCAATTTAGGCACTAGCTATTGAATCATGCCTTTTGATTTCATGAATCTGTTCTACAAGGTGTCTATTAGCTTTAGGGTTATTGGCATCATAAAACAAATTATGATTGAAACTATTTATTGCGGCATTGTTTCCAGAACTGCCAATTACTAAACTATGGATGTTTGTATTGTTTTCCTGCGCAGATTCTATTTGTTCTTTGATATCGTTATCCAATGACTGCATTACAAAGTCAGAAATCATTAACACATCTGCATTTTTCCATTCATTTTCAGAAAGCATTTTTACAGCATGTTTAAGTGCTGGTGCTGCATCTGTTCCACCATGAAATGACATTCTAAGGAATTGAACAAGTTTGCCAATTGGATTGTTTGTAAAATCTGTAAGATCAAGAGTTTCAATATTTGTTGAAAATGAAATCAGGAAGCACTTTCTTTCTTCCTCAATAGCAATCTTTGAGAGTGCAAAGGTTATAGTCTTTGCTATGTTCTCAGGAGTTCCATGCATAGAACCGCTTGTATCAACACAGATAATAATTGGACCTTTTGGTGCTTTCTTTTCAGCAGAAGTTTCCTCTTTTTCTTTGGATTCTTCTGTTCTTCCTCCAATCGTTGATAGTCATACGATAAGAGTTGTTTCTGTGCAAACTTCAATTGAAAAAGTTTGTTTGCAGCCGGATTGTTCATCAAAGATAATTCGCTTGGTAAAACTGCGGGAATGTCGTTGGAATAACAAGGAAATAACTACGGATTCTGGTGATGGGTGATTGTTTCTTACAGAATCAGTTTCAAAGATAGACACAGGAGATTCGTTATCTGAAGAGCAAGAGACGGATGTTTCATCAATAATTTGAGATTGATAATACTTTAGTACAAAGTCTTTTACTTGCTCTACTGATAAATCAAATTGTTTTGCCAGCCATTCCTGAACATTTTGATTATTAGGATTCTTACCTATCTGTTCTGCTAATTTAATAAGTTTTGCAGCCTTATTGTATTCTTCCCGGCTGCACATTCTGAGTTTTGAAACTTCACCACGCTGTTTCTTATGTTTTATTTCTGTTTCAAGGTATGTATATAGAAATCCAATATAAGAGTTTGGGGTTGTTTCTTGATAATTTAAGATGCATCTTTTAATACAATGAAATATTTCTATTCCTGCATTTTGTACATCATCTTCATCAAAGCAAAAGAGTGTCCATTCCCAAATTGGTGTATATATCTTTTGAATTAACTTTTGAAATTCAATAGAATTTTTATCCTGGAAATTTGAGATGTCCGTAAATATTGAGAGTATTTTATTTTCATATTCTTCTTTGGACTTTCTGCTTTCC
>CADBRT010000152.1 GCA_902797055.1 uncultured Spirochaetaceae bacterium | reverse complement strand
TAGGCGGATCCTGACTGGGGATCGCGCAACAGTCTGATGGGACTACTTCTGAGAGGAGGTAGTCCTTTTTGTTTGAGACGAAGGAACAGATCGAGCTTGAGGAGCGGATGATACGGCTAGGTGCGAAGGACCTGTCTGCACTGTCGGATGCTTTTGAATACGCACGGGACAAGGAAGACCATGAGTACATGGGGCAGATCAGGAAAGTATCGCGGGAGCACTTCAGGACGAAATACAACAGTGCGATGGATCTGTACCACAGGACACTGATCTTCGATACGCCGGTCAACTTTGATTGCTTCATGCGGGCGCTTGAGTTCAACCGGCCAGCGAAGGAGCAATTCTGGTTGCCGAGGCGGGCAAAACTGTTGCCTGTCTGCAAGGATCTTCAGGACATGGAGTTTGGCGATCTGGACGAGCTGTTCTTGAGTTGCCCGCCACGAATCGGCAAGAGCACGCTTATGATGATGTTCTTCCTGTGGGTGATGGGAAGAGACTCTGAGCGGAGCAATCTGTACTGCTCATACACAGACAGTGTGGTCAAGGTACTGTACAAGGGCATTCTGGAAGTAATCGACGATGACATCACGTATGCATACGGTGACTGCTTCCCGAATAAGAAATTGGCATCGACTGATGCAAAAGACCTACTGATCAATCTGGACAGGCAGAAACGGTATGCAAGCTTTACCGGTCGGTCACTGTACGGCACACTGAATGGCGCATGTGACTGCAACGGGTATCTGGTGGCAGATGACCTGATCAGCGGTATTGAGGAGGCTCTGAGCAAGGACAGACTGAACGCTGCATGGACGAAGGTCGATAACAATATGCTGCCGAGAGCAAAGGAGAATGCAAAGATTCTCTGGATCGGGACCAGATGGTCGCTCACAGATCCGCAAGGCAAGCGCAGAGACCTGTTGGAAAATGATCCGCAGTACGCTGACCGAAAGTGGAAGGTGGTCAACACACCTGCACTGAACGATGAGGATGAAAGCAACTTCGACTATGACTATGAAGTAGGGTTCTCAACAGCGTACTACCAGCAGAGACGTGCAAGCTTTGAGCGTAGCGGCGATCTGGCAAGTTGGAACGCCCAGTACCAAGGGGAGCCGATTGAGCGTGAGGGAGCAGTGTTTGACTCGGCAGAGATGCGCATGTACAACGGAGTGCTGCCTGACAAAGCACCTGACAGAGTCTTCATGGTGGTCGATCCGAGCTGGGGAGGAGGCGACTACGTTGCGGCGGTTGTGGTTTACCAATATGATCATGACCTGATTGTTCCAGCTGTTGTTTTCAGCGACGAGGACAAGAAGGTTACACAGCCGATGATTGTGGCAGCGGTGAAGAAATACAATGTGACGGCAATGAAGGTTGAAGGAACAAAGATGACAGCCAGCTACGGAGAGGACATCGACAAAGCACTCCGCAATGAAGGAATCAAGATTAATATGCAGATTAATACCAGTCACTTCACAGGAACCGGAAAGCGGGACCGTATCATTGCGACGGCTCCTGATATCCGTGAGCGGATTGTCTTCCTGATGGACGGAAAGAGGCCGAAAGAATACGCGCAGTTCATGCATCAGGTATTCTCTTTCACGTTTACTGGCAAGGGGGTAAAGCACGATGACGCGCCTGACTGCCTTGCCATGACAATCGACTATGTGACTCGCGGAACAATGAGTAAAGCCGAAGTCGTGCAGAGACAGTGGTAGTTTTGTAACTGTTTACAGCCTAAAAATAAACATGACATCACATGCCCATTGAGTAAATGTGCGCTTTGTGGTAATATGAATGGAGAAAATACAATATGTTGTATGAGGTGAAATAAGTGCGGACAGAGATCCAACTTTCGCCCAAAGCTATAGCAACAGTAAACGAGCTGCTGAGTGATGGGAACCGTGTACAGCTCGATTATGACCCACGGTCTGGGGAACTGAAGATCTATGAGGTTCCGAGGATGAAGACGAAATACCGGGTGGTAGTGACAAACGGCTGAATTCAATAACGTGAGGTCGTCACCATTGGGTGATGATAACAGTCTGAATGGGACTAACCGATTGCAGAAATGCAGTTGGTTGGCCCATTTTTTGTTTGCTTCTCTGACGGCTTTTTTCTTTGCCGTTTTTCGGGTGAGGTTTTGGCATGTTTCCTCATCCATGCAGTCAACAGCTTTTCATTGGCTGCACCTCCTTTCTACGTAAAGCCCCACGACTGCTGGCCGAGTACCGTAGGACAGTAAAACGCCGAATGGCACGTAGCTGACTGATGATGGGAAAGGTGAGGGGACCACTTGGTGGATTCCTCTTCGGGATGAGACGAGAGCAGTGCCGTGAACCGAGGACTTATTTGTGTCCGTTTGAGGGAAATCGGCAACATATCGCGGTGTGGGGAAGTCAGTTATCCTGCCAGATTCATGTTCTGGAGATCGTCGGGGCAGAGCCGACCACCGCAACCATGAAATACACGCTTCTTTGAGGGGGCAACAGGATTGAGACTTGAAAACTACATCGTGAGAGAGATCAACCGGCTCCCGAAGAAGAACCTGACAGGGCGCAGGAAGATAAAGGTCCACGCAAGCAAGATTGACGAATCAAATATTGTACAGATTTTGGAAGAAACGCTTTCTGTACACGCCATCAATGCCGCTGAGATTGATTATCTCTATCGGTTTTACAAGGGTGAGCAGGATATCCGGTTTAAGAAAAAGTTTGTCCGTGAATCGATCAATGAGAAGGTTACGGTAAATCGAGCGAACGAAATTGTTACATTCAAATCTGCGTTTTTTCTTTCAGAACCAATTCAGTATGTATCACACGGCGGAGATGAAAGAATTTTCAGGCTTGTTAATCAGCTCAACGAATATATGCGAGATGCAGGTAAGGAAAGCAACGACAAGTCCATTGTTGACTGGATGCATATATGCGGAGTTGCCGAACGTCTTGCGCTGAGACCGGAAGAAGACAAAGAGGAAGAAAACGATGCTCCGTTCTGCATTTACTCGCTGGATCCAAGAACGGCATATGTGATTTATCACGATGGGATCGGAGAAAAGCCTCTTGCCGGGGTCATTCTTGGCACCGATGAAAATGGTCAAAGACAGGCGGATATATACACAAAAGATGCGCACTGGCTTGTTATTGGAGATAAGGCTAAGAAGCTTGCAACGCCTCAGTATGGAGGCGTTCCACTGGTTGAATACCTGAACAACGAAGCCAGAATGGGCGTATTTGAGACTGTTCTGAGCATCCTTAACAACATAAATCTGCTGGAAAGCAACGCAGTTGATTCCATCGAAGACTTTGTAAACGGGTTTGATGTTTTTCAGAACTGCGACATTGAGGATGGCGCATACAGTCAGCTCTCTATTGGCGGCAAGGCGGTTAAGATCAAGACCGTTGTACAAGGAATGGAAGCGAAAGTTTACCGCGTCTCTTCTGAACTTAGTCAGAGCGGCGTACAGGAGAGAGTAGACGATCTGACAGATGCTTATCTGGAGATCTGCGGAATGCCAAATCGAAACGGCGGCAGCAGCACAAGCGATACAGGGACTGCTGTTTTGTACCGGGACGGATGGAGCGAAGCGGCAAGCAGAGCTGCTGAAACAGAGGTTATGTTCAGAAAAGCAGAAAAGATGTTTGACCGCATTGTGCTGAACATCTGCCGGAATCAGCAAATTGAAGTACCGAAGCTTTCTGAATTTGAACCTGAGTTTCCGAGAGGAAATCTTGCGAACATGCAGAGCAAGGTACAGACGCTTTGCGAAATGCTTAACAATCCGAAGATTCATCCGAAGTATGCGTTTACGATATCCGGTCTGTTTGATGATGCCGAAGAAGCTTACCGCGTTTCTTCTGAGTATTACGAGGATTATCTCGAAGATCAGGAGAAAAAGATTGATAAGGAACTGGAACGCGAACGGGAAAGGGTAGCAAGCAATGGCGGAAAAGCAAATACCGGAAGCGTATCGTCTGGCGGATCAGACAGCATCGGCAATCAGGCGGCTGGCCTTGAAGAGAGCGGAGGAAACAAAGAGTAAGCTGAGCCAGCTGAAGTTTGATGAGCTAAATGTCAGTGAGTATCTGAAAAAACTCTATGAACAGCTTGATGCTGATTGTAAAAAAGCGTTCAGGAGGCTGTATGAGGACAGATATGAAGAACTCTGGATTTATCTGAAAGGCAAAAAGCCAGATGAAGATGAACTGGATGAACTATTGGAAATGTACCTCGCAGGTCTTTTGGAAGAGCCGAATGAGGTTACACACTATATCTGGGACACAGAAGTTATACGAAAAAGGGAACGTGCAGTTGAGGCGGTTCTTTCCTCACCGTCGAAGCTTCAGAAGCAGCTGGAGATCGACAAGGCCGTGAGGATCTGGCTTCAGATGGCAGGATGGTACACGGATTTTACTTCTCAAGACGCGGAAATACAGGCAATGAAGGATGCCGGTATAAAAAAAGTCCGCAGGTATGAGATGAAAGACGAGAAAGTCTGCGATGTATGTAAGAAGGCAGACGGAGAAGTGTACGACATCAATAAGATTCCACCGTTGCCGCATCTCAGATGCAGACGATGGTTTGAACCGGTAAACGGATAAAGGATATTTGCGGGAAACCGCTGAACATATCAGCTTGCGGAGATGCAAGGGTAAAAAAGCCCAAAACACGGAGATGTGTATAAGCCCAAAAGATGATGGTCAGAGAAGACTTTAAAACCCGAAAGGAAAACTTTGTATGGCGAAATTTGACACCAGCACGATTGATGGCTTTGACAACATGACTGCTGAACAGAAGCTGACGGCGCTTCTTGGCGCTGAGATTCCAGACGCGGTTGACCTGAGCAAGTATGTAAGCAAGGAAACTTTTGACAAGAAAGCTTCCGAAGCGGCGAATCTTTCCAAGCAACTGAGAGAAAAGATGTCTGACGATGAGAAGAAGAAAGCGGAAGACAATGATGCTCTGAGCAAGATGCAGGAGCAGATTGACGCGCTCACAAAAGACAAAGACCAGCTTGTGAAAGAAAAGACGGTTTCAGAATACACGGCGAAGTATCTTGCCCTTGGATATGACAAGGATCTTGCGGCAGATACCGCAAAGGCAATGGCTGACGGCGATATGCAGAAAGTATTTGCCAACGGTGAAAAGCACAAGGCGGCTCTGGAAAAATCCATCAAGGAAAAATTGATGAAGGAAGACCCAAGACCTGGCGGCGGCGCTGGTGGAAAAGAAGAATCCGAAGAGCTTGAACAGGCAAAGCGGATTGGAAAAGCCAAGGCAGAGGCAAATAAACAGACCTCTGATGTTCTCAAGCACTATCTGTAAATCAATCCTGTTGAAAGGGGATATGTAATATGAATTTCAGCAAAACCACTGTGACCAACGATGTTGAGATTCTCGTTGGGCTGACCGATATGCACACGCTGACTCCTATTGAGGTTGCGACTCCCACTGGCGAGGGCGCATCTCCTGTTGTAAAGGCGGGAACTCCTCTGACCGCAGCTGGTGCATCTACCACCGGTGCGAACGCCGTTGGCATTCTGCTTTATGACGTTGACACTGATGCAAATCCGAACGGCACGATTGTGCAGAGCGGTCCGATTGATGCGGCCAAGGCACAGGCTCACAGCGGCGTGACCTATGCTGCTGCCCTGTATACTGCCTGCCCGGCCATCCAGTTCCGCACCAATATTGGTGTGAACGAGTAATGAGGAGGTAAAGAACTATGGATTTTAAAGGACTTTTTACTCCGGCTGCGATTGCTGCAAACTGGAATGAAGTATACAGCAATCAGATTCCCTATCTCGGCGCCGGTCTGTTTCCTGCCCGTAAAAAGGCCGGTCTTGACCTTGCGTGGTTCAAAGGCTCCAAGGGCCTGCCTGTCTCCCTGATGCCGTCTGCTTTTGACGCACAGGCTACTTTCCGTGACAGAATCGGTCTTGAAAAGCTTGAGACTGAGATGCCATTTTTCCGCGAAGGTTTCAAACTCAAGGAAAAGGACCGTCAGGAACTTCTGCGTGTTTCTGAAGCCTCTGATCCATATGCCGAGGCAATCATTGCACGGATTTATGATGATGCGAACGAACTCATTGCCGGTGCTGAAGTCGTGGCAGAGCGTATGCGTATGCAGCTGCTCTTCCCCGTTGGCGGTGAACTTGGTATCGCTATCAAAGCCAACGGCGTTGATTACACCTATGAGTATGACGCTGATGATGCATGGAAAACCACGAACTACACAGCCCTGAGTGGAACCGCTCTGTGGTCCGCCGCAGCAACAGCAACTCCTATCGCTGACATTCAGAGGGCAAAGAAAGCAATCCGCACCGCCACCGGCAGTGAGGTAGCTATTGCAATCATGAATGACACCACGCTCGAGTACATGCTTTCCGCGAACGAAGTGATCAACCGCTTCAAGACCTACAATCCGACTATCGTCTCCGCTGTCACCACCGATGAGGAACTGATTCAGGTGATTGAGTCCGCGCTGAAGATCCGGATCCTTTCTTACAACAAGATGTACAGAGACGAGAGCAAGGTCGCGCACACCTTTGTTCCTGACGGTTATGTTTCTCTGATTCCTTCCGGTTCGCTTGGTCAGACCTGGTACGGCACGACTCCTGAAGAAGCGGACGGTGCCGATGCTCCGATGGACGTTGCGATTGTAAACACCGGTGTTGCAATTTCCCGCATTGTGGAGCCGCACCCCGTGAACATCAACACCATCGCTTCCGAAATCGTCCTGCCGAGCTTTGAGCGTATGGACGAGGTTGCCACGCTGAAGGTTCTTGCGTGAGACGGTGACGCGATATGAGGGTCAGAGCGAAACATAATATCAATCTGAACGGGGCTTATTATCGCGGCGGAGATGTGTTTGAGATCAGCACGACGGATGCACAACTTCTGAACAGTATGATCGAAATTATGGAAACTCCGGTTCGTTACGAGCCGGAGGAACCCGTAAAAGAAGCACAAAAGCCGAGAGGCAGACGGAAGAAAACGGAAGAATAAAGAAGGAGGCAGAGATTGTGATACAGTCCGAGAAGGTAACAATTGTTAGCACCTTATCCGGAGAGGAAGATGTAGATACGGTCTCTGCCTATCTCTGGATGGCCGGGAAGAAAATTCTGCGGCGTGCGTATCCGTTTGACGACAGTGTTTCAGAGGTTCCGGAGAAGTATGAGCACCTACAGATTGATGCCGCAGTGTATCTGCTGAACAAGAGAGGCGCAGAAGGAGAGCAGAGTCATTCTGAAAATGGAATATCCCGCACTTATGAGAGTGCAGATCTTCCACAAACTATGCTCAATGAGATTTCTCCCGTTTGTGGGGTAGCCTCATGAAAGGACTTAAAAGAAACGAAACCGGGTTCTATTATGCGCTGTATACAGGAAATTCTGACAGGAAAGATATAGACGGCAAGCGAACTGGTGAGAAAGAAAAGACTTACGGAAGACCAGTTTTCATGAAAGCAAACATCTCGCCAGCAACCGGTTATGCAGGAATTGAAATCTTTGGTAAAGACACAAAGTATTCTAAAGTTATTTGCACAACGGATACAAGTTGCCCGATTACAGAAGAAAGCATTCTGTGGATTTATGAAGGGCTGACTGAATACACGAATGTGAACATCTTGCCTTACAACTACACGGTAAGCAAGATTGCAAAGAGTTTAAACAATGTTCTGTATGCGGTGCAGGAGCGGAGAACGGATCAGAGAGGGATTTGAACAGTGGCAAAAAATGTTGTTGTTGACATTGATCTGTTTAATCCCAGAAGTATAGACTTGGCGAATCGAACTCTTCATGAAGAGATTGAGCGATTCAACCAGAAAGTGAATGAATTCATTCAACGGCTTGCTGAAATCGGCCAACAGGCAGCGCAAGGAGCTTACGGAAATGGCGGCGCTGTTATTGTGACACTTGAACCGCTTGAAAACGGTGTTGCAATCCTGGCTGACGGAGATGCTGTTGTTTTTCTGGAATTCGGCGCCGGTGATACGGTCAACACTGCAAACAGATATGCAGATGTGATGCCGTTTGAAATCAGCTCCGGATCTTATTCCAGACAAAACGTTGATCGATGGGGAAGGCCAGGTATGTATGCACAATATGGATATTGGGTTTTCGGTGGAACAAGATACACTGAAATTCAGCCAAGGAACGGTATGCAACATGCGTATGACGAAATTATGTCACGGATTCGGTCAGCAGCGCAGGAGGTATTTGGCTCATGAGCACGTACAAGAGAAACAACGTCTACGATTATGTCTACCATGACGTTATAGATGTATACGAAGACGCTTATATCTCCGGTGTATATGAGCCAGTTCCAAAGTCTTTTCCAGCTGTTTTTATCCGTGAGATCGGACGTTCAACGCAAGAGAGCAGCGTAACGTTCAGCGGTGAGCAAGGTGTAAAGATCAGCACCTATGAGGTTCAAGTGCAAACGAACGCTGAAAATTCTTCCATGTCAGATGCATATTCGATTATGGAGACGGTAGAGAAGTCGTTTCAAAAACTTTTCTACATCCAGACGGCTATGAACAAAATCGACGACGGCACGTATGGGACCTATCGACTGGTCGGAACCTTCCGCAGAGTTGTCGGTAATGCGGACCAGATACCAGAAAGGGGCGAGTAAACAGTGGAATGCAAATACTGTGGGAAGACCATTCCCAATAAATATAACGGAAAGCATTGTCCAAAGTGCTACGCAGAATTGGAAGGAGAACTTCCGTATACTGCCATGGCAGGGAAGGGCAACGCGAATAAAAAGACAGAAAAGGAAGGAGAGAACTAAAATGGCAGGAGAAATCAGCACAGCCGGAATCAGCATCAAGTATGCTCCGGAAAGTTCGGCAGGTGTCAGGCCTGTCTCGGGGTATAAAGATAAAGCAACTGGCGCAACACTCGCAATCGCAGAGTATGTGACAGGGATCAGCGGCCTTGGCGCAGATTATGAACAGTATGATGTTACACCGCTGGCGGAGACAAAACGTCACCGCTTCACTCGTGGCCTTCAGAACAATGACGGTAACGTAACGTTCAACTGCAATATCAATCCGACTTCCAGAACAGACTGGAATTTGATTGTAACAGAGTATGAAGCATTGACCGGCGGACTTGGCATGTGGTGGGAAATTACACTGCCAACTGACACAGAGAGTGTGTTTTTCCGTGCGGAACCGGCAGAAATGCGATTCCCTGATGTGGAATCCGCACAGGCCGTACAAGGTGCAGTACAGCTTACGGAAAACCAGTACGCAGGTTGGGCAGCAAAGTCCACACCCTGATCAAAACGCTTTTTAAGGGGCGGCAGAGAACGCCGTCCCTGTTTTTATAAGAAACTTTTTTGAAAGAGGAAATGTTTTATATGAAAAACAGCGAAAGAAGCAAGATCGAGTTTGATTATGACGGTAAACATTATGTCTTGATGTTTACGGCAAACAGCCTGAAGAAAATGGAAAAGGCTGGTGTGAAGTTTGCAAAACTGGACGACGAGATATTTACAGCGACAGAGGTCTTGTTCTGGGGTGCATTCCTGGCAAATTATCCAGCTATTACAAGGAAAGAAACAAACGAGATCTACAAAGCACTCAGCAGGACCATGGAAGATGCCGAGCCGGAATATGATGAAGACGGCAAGGAAATCGACAAACTTCAGGAAGCACTCTCAACGATGCTGAAAGAAGCGGTTGATGAGCTGTCTGGTCGTGGGGGAAACGTGAGCTGGAAGATGACCTGAGTGCGGAACCGGGTTATCTTCCAAACAAGAATAACAGCGATACACCGTTAAGCGACATACTAGACCGTTCCTGTGCTTATTACCTGATGATCGGTGTCAGTTATGACGAATTCTGGAACGGTGATTATACAAGACTGAAATACGCAGCAGAAGCGTATCGGCTGAAGCGGGAAGAACGCAAT
>CADBRT010000151.1 GCA_902797055.1 uncultured Spirochaetaceae bacterium | reverse complement strand
GGAGCAGAACCATAAGGTTGGCTGCTTGGGGCCGGTGTTCCTCGACACGAACAAGAACAAGCTTCGCGGCAAGGAACAGACCAGCACTCCGGCGGAAAACAACTGCTGGCATGTGACTGCGGTCATCACGTCGTCGTGCATGACGCGGTGGCGGATTCTGGAACGGGTGGGGTTCTGGAACGAACACGTGTTCCTTGACTACGCGGACATGGATTTGTGCTGGCGGCTGGTGCAGGCGGGGTATGAGAACTTTGTAACGGAACGCATCCGGATGAGACACTGCTTGGGATGTGAAAAGCTCAAGGTTGTACATCCGTTCCGTCATACGGAACATGAGCTGGTTTTTTTTAGTCCGATGCGGATTTACTACGAGACAAGGGATGGACTCAGGCTTATGTCCAAACCGTATGTCCCTGCCCGATGGAGGGCAATTATCCGAAACGAGTTCCTTCGGCGGACGAAAGACAGGCTCATGTTTTTAGGAAGAAAAGGTGAATCGTTAAAATATTTCCTTCGCGGGCTGGCGGACAGTCTGTGCGGGGTTGAAGGCGAGATGAAGGCTAAAAAGGTGTAGATGAAAGGAATCATTCTTGCGGGCGGTAGCGGAACACGGCTGTACCCCATTACAAAAGCTGTTTCAAAGCAGATTCTCCCTCTTTACGATAAACCGATGGTGTATTACCCGCTTTCCTGTCTGATGCTTGCGGGTATTCGTGAGGTGCTCATCATCTCCACACCGCGCGACATTTCCTTTTTCAAGGAACTGCTTGGTGACGGCGCATGGCTCGGCATGAAGTTTGAATACGCCGTTCAGGAAACACCGCGGGGGCTAGCAGATGCGTTCATCGTCGGCAAGGACTTCATCGGGACTGACAGCGTGGCGCTCGTTCTCGGCGACAATATCTTTTACGGGCAGAGTTTTACCAAGACGCTCATAACCGCCCGCAAAAAAATAGAAGACAAAACAAGTGAAGCCGTCATATTCGGCTATATGGTGAAAGATCCGACGGCATACGGGGTGGTGGAATTCGATGCAAGCGGGAAAGTACTCGGCATTGAGGAAAAGCCGGCGCACCCGAAGTCCAACTATGCGGTGCCGGGGCTATATTTTTACAACAATGATGTCGTCCACATTGCACACGGTGTGAGGCCGTCTGCCCGTGGCGAAATTGAAATTACTGCAGTGAACAATACGTACTTGGAGAAGGGAACGCTTTCCGTGGAACTCTTGGGGCGCGGCATGGCGTGGCTGGACACCGGGACGTATGACGGGCTGAACGAAGCGAGCAACTTCATAGCGACCATTCAGAAAAGGCAGGGAATGTATGTCAGCTGCATTGAAGAGATTGCCTTTAAGAACGGCTGGATTACTGGGGAGAACCTGCTGTCACTGGCGGCGGGGTACAAGACGGAGTACGGTGCGTACCTGAAGTACATTGCGGAACGGGGAATGTGAAGATGGCGTTTGACTTCAAGAAATGTTTTGCTAATGGAATTGAAATACAAGGACTCTATGAGATACAGCCGAAGGTGTTCGGCGACAACCGCGGGTATTTTTTTGAGGTCTACTCCGAGCGGGATTTCTTTGAAGCCGGTCTTACGATGCGCTTCGTGCAGGACAACCAGAGTATGAGCACAAAAGGCGTGCTCCGCGGTTTGCACTTCCAGACACGTCACCCGCAGTGCAAGCTTGTGCGGGCTGTGAGTGGTCGTGTCTACGATGTTGCAGTTGATTTGCGCAACGGCTCATCTACATTCGGTAAATACTACGGTGTGATTCTCGACTCTGAAAAACAGAACCAGTTCTATATCCCGGAAGGCTTTGCTCATGGGTTCTATGTTTTAAGCGACACAGCGGTGTTTGCGTACAAGTGCACGGAGTTCTATGACCCGCAGGGCGAGGGGGGCATTCCGTGGAATGATCCAGCAATCGGTATTGATTGGAAAAAGATTGGCGGGAACATTGAGCCGGTTTTGAGCGAGAAGGACGGCAGGCACCTAGCCTTTGATGTGAACGGGAAGTTCTTTGATGCACAGGGGAAGTGGATTGGAGAATGAGATGAACCGCAGACTTCACAACATACTTGTAACAGGCGGTGCCGTATTCATCGGCTCCAACTTCATAAACTACATCTTCGACCTCAGCGCGACGACATTCTTTTTTCACAACATCTTCACCGATGAAGTTTTCGGCTCTTTGGGAGAGACTGAATCATGACAAATAAAGTTACAATAGTAATTCCAGTTTACAAGGACTGGGCGACATTGAAACTTTGTATAGAGTCTCTTAAAAAACATCTTGATAGCCGTCATACAGTCATGCTTGTAAACGATATAAGTCCAGAAGCGGATGAAATAGAAGGCAACATCAAAAATGCCATAGTTGGGCAGCAAAATTTTGTATACTTCAGGAATCCTGAAAATATGGGGTTCGTAAGAACATGCAACAGAGCCGTCTTTGAACTAGATGAAACTGACAATGATATTCTTCTCTTAAATTCTGATACAGAAGTGACAGAAGGCTTTCTTGAAGAGATGCTGGAAGTTCTTTATCTTGCTGAAAAGCACGGAGCTGTATGTCCAAGAAGCAATTGCGCCACTATTTTTACCGTTCCTGTGCGAAATAACGATTCTAGAAATATCACTCCTGAGGAAAGTCATCGATGCTATGAAAGCACCCGAGGTTTATTCCCACGCTACTCCATAATGCCAACGGGAGTCGGTTTCTGCATTCTTATCAAGCGGAAACTGATAAAACTGTATGGTCTTTTTGATGAAATATATGGACTTGGCTATAACGAAGAGAATGATTTTTGCATGCGGATAAACCAGTATGGTTGGAACGTTGTGTCTGCGAACAAAGTCTATGTTTATCACTATGAAAGCAAAAGCTTCGGAACAAAACGTGCAGAATTGGACGCAAAAAATCACAAAATATTAATAGATAGATATCCCTATTACGATTCCATTGTTCAGTCATATTTTACGCGGAAGATGTCTCCTATCGACTATTTTGCGGATTTAATCGACAAAGAATTTTATAAAAAACGTCGTATTCTGATTAGTTTGTATAATCTTCCTCCCGTGTTCAATGGAACGTCCATCTTTGAACTTTCTTTCCTGAAATACTTTCAGAAAGAATTTTCTGACAAATACGATATATATATTTTGATAAACAGAGGCGGTGATAACTTCCATAAAGTTTCTGCAACATACAAAAATGTATACTATCCCGACAACATAACCGGAACATTCGACATCGCTTATATTCCGTCTCAGATATTTCATATCAAACATCTCTTCATTCTTAACAGAACATGTCTTCGTTTTGTTTTCTGTATGCAAGATGTAATTACATTGCGTTGCGGTTACATCTTAAATCCTGTGTGGGAACGAGAAGAGATATTCAGGCAGTCGATTAGATTTGCGGATGGAATCGTTGGAATCAGTGATTTTACAATCGATGACACAAAAAAATATTTCCCAGCCCTTTTCGACTCAAGCAAGGTTCCATTTAGAAGAATTTATCATGCGGATTGGTCGGAAAATAAGGAAGTTTCAAAAGAACCGCTTCCATTTGGAAAATATTATCTTGTGTTTGGAAATTTTTACAAACACAAAATGCTCAACGAAGTTATTCCTGTGTTAAAGTCCTGTAATGCTAATTTTATTGTTTTTGGCGCAGACAATGACGGCGAAATAACTAAAAATATTTATTCATACAAGAGCGGAAACAAAGCAAATTCATTTATCAATGAATTACTCGCTTACTCAACAGGTGTCATTTTCCCAAGTGTTTACGAAGGTTTCGGATTCATGAACAAGGATGCGGCAAAATTTAGCAAACCGCTAATTGTGAATGACAATCAGCTTAATCGGGAACTTTTCTCTTCTTGCTTAAAAGATTTCAGTAAACATGTCTACTACTTCAAGACGTTGGAAGAAATTTCTAAAAATATAGCAGAAATTGAACATAAGGAAAATCTGGACGAAAAAATAAGCATTAATTTCCGTACTCCTATTGAAGTCGTGAAAGAAACAGAATCATTTCTTTTTGAAGTTATGGAAACACCAATAGATACAGTGCGACTTCAAGAAAGATGGGAATACTTCGGGTATCTGTCAAGTGTACATAGGTGTTTTGCTCCCAGAGCACAAGACCTTGCAAGCTTAAGAAAATGCATAAAGGCAAAAATCCGACAGAGACCACTTCTCTTCAAGATTGCTAAGAGAATAAAAAAAATTTTAAAACCTCAAGGGGAGAAGAAATAGAATGAATTACAAGCTTATGGATTTTAATGTTCATGGTGACAACAGGGGAAAATTGATTGCCTTGGAAAATCTAAAAAACATTCCCTTTGAGGTGAAGCGAGTCTACTACATGTACGACACACTCCCCAATGAGGCACGCGGATTCCATGCTCACAAGAACTTGGAACAGATAATAATCGC
>CADBRT010000150.1 GCA_902797055.1 uncultured Spirochaetaceae bacterium | reverse complement strand
CTTAAAATCAGAAACGGAGCCCTGCGCAAGGAACGGGTCAAAGGCTATGTACACCATCTTCTTACTGTACGGCAGCAGGGGTTTTTCCCGAGAATCTTTATGCATGAAATCAAACGTTGTTTCGTTGTTCAACTCCACAATGATGCGTACCGGATGCGCCATCTGTGCGACATGGGCGTCGGCTGTGGTGGAAACCGCGACATATAGGCCTTCGGGAAAATACGACAGCCCCTGCTTCGGAAGCGGTGTCAAATCCAGCACAGGAAGATGCTCTCCTCCCGGTTGGTGTCCGAATTCCGTCAAACTCTGGGGCAACACCCGCTTGTAATGCTTGGACATCGACTTCGTCTGCAGCAGATACACGGGATCCCCCTGTTTAAACCCAACGGGAATATCAATCCACCGTCTGCCTTTTTCATCGGTCTTGACGATGCGAACTTTGTGACTCACGCGTCCGGTATCGTTTGCACTGTGCAACCGAATGCTGTCACCAGGATCAGGATCATACGAACCGCCGGCAATCACAGCCATCTGAATCTGCACTTCCTTTACAACCGTAAATGTTGTCGCTTCTTTTTTTTCCGCGGCGCTTGCATCGCGCAGCGCAGAGATTTTTCCGAGGTAGATACCGGTTCCGCCAGCCTGGCCAGGGTTCAGGATTTTCTCCCCAGCCTGTTCGGTTCCTTCCTTTACATTTTCAAACCCATACCAGTAATCTGTTTTTTGACGAGCAAAGTCTGTGCTGAGAATGCGCTTGCCTTCTGCGACAGCACCTTTTTTGTCCTGTTCCCAGTGGTCCATCACATAACGATAGGCGGCTGTCACCGCCCCCACATATTCAGCGCTTTTCATGCGGCCTTCAATTTTAAAGCTTTCAACACCTGCCTGCATGAGTTCCGGCACATGGTCTATAAGTTGTAAGTCACACGGGGAAAAGAAGTACCCCTGCTCCTCGGTTCCATGTTCTTCGGCTGTGTACAGGCGGCGGCATGCCTGTGTACAGACACCGCGGTTAGCAGACTTACCGCCCAAAAAGCTGGAGAACTGGCACAATCCGCTTTCGCTTACGCAGAGAGCACCGTGCACAAAGATTTCAAGTTCCGCTTTTGTGTTTGCTTTTATGTCTTTGATTTCGCTCAGACCAAGTTCGCGTGCAAGGACAACACGCTTCAAACCTTCACGAGCCAACAGATTCGCTGCATCGGCATTTTCCACATTCATCTGTGTGGAAGCATGCAGTTCCAAAGAAGGGAAAAATTCCTGACACATACGGACAACACCAAAGTCCTGTACAATCAGACCGTCAGGCCCCACTTTGTTCAGATACCCGAGAAAGCGGTACAGTTTTTCCATTTCGCTTTCTTCGGACACCGTATTCACAGTGACATAAATCTTTTTGCCCATGCGGTGCAGACTCTGGACAGCCCCCTCGAATTCCCTCCAGGAAAAATTTGAGGATCGCATTCTGGCGTTAAAGCTTTTGAGTCCGAGGTAAACGGCATCCGCTCCTTCTCCAATTGCAGCGTCAAGCGCTTCAACATTGCCCGCAGGCGCTAATAGTTCAGTCATATCCGCCTAGTATACCTTTTAAGTTCTTGGAATACAAGACCTTACCGGATTGCTTTTCAGAGATTTCCAGCAAAAGGTGTGAGGGGAATCAAAAAAAAGGTTCAGAAAGAGTAATCTTTCTGAACCGCAATAGTATTTTCTTTTACTCTTTTGCTTTTACAAAATCAGCAACCGATTTGTCAAACCGTGCTTTTACATAACTCGCAACCGTAAAGAGATATGGTGACTCCGATGATTGCATTACATACGAAGTCGCTTCCTCGTCCCCGTTTGCAAACAGTTTGACCTTGATGGTTTTACCGGGAACGGTAATCTCCAGAGAGATTGCACCGTCCGGTGCAGGGACAAGGGCGTCATCGGCAAGATACCCGGAACAGGTGAGCACCGCAAGAGATGATATCCAAGAAGACACTTTATCATCGTCGAGCTCCTCACCTTCTCCAAGAGAGGAACCGTCACTGCGTATCAGTGTCCAGCTGTCTTTTTGTACCGCAGTTTCACCTTCGTTTCCTGCAGGGGCTGCTTCTGTTTTTTTGACAACAGTAAACGAATCCTTTTCTGAAGAAATCTGCACCGAAGAAATTTCCTTTGACTCAACGCTGTAAATGCTCTTACTGCGGATGTCATCGACAGTCTTGGAGAACGTACCGTGGAGCGTCTCCCCTACGATGTACACAGCGTCACTGCCGTCAACCTGAATATAGCTCTGGCTGTTCGTAGAGGTGTTTTTTCCGACAGTCACAACGCGTACAGGTTTCCCGCCGGCATACGCGGTAACAACAATCTTCGCTCCATCGTCAAGCCCGTAACGCGCAGCATCGGCTCCCGCTGATTTCGTCGCCAAGCCGAGCAGTTTCAGGTTCTGCAGGCTGTCAGCCATACCGTCAGCGACAGCACCAGCTGCAACATACGAAGACGTTCCGTCTGAAACAGTCCAGCTGTATGCTTCATTCTCCGACTTCACTCCATCCCGTGAAATACGGATTTCCCCATCATGTGTCTGAATGAGGATTTCTTCAACTTCATCTTTGAAAGACAAGTCTTTTATCTGACTGCGCCCCGTAAAAACAAGTTGAAGCACATAAATGCACAGCAATACTGCGATTCCTGCCAAAAGGCAGAATTTTCTGTTTAATCCAACTTTCATTTTGCACCCTCGCGAACATCGTTTGCATCATAACGCAGCAGAATTTCTTTTCTGTGTTTTGAGCGTGAACCCCATACCAGCAGTCCGACAATAACGACAATGACAGCCAGCCCAACGATATTGAAATACTTGGCAATATTCGCAAGCGGACCACTTGTTACGTGTAGCGTATTCAGGCTGAGCCCTTTCGTACGCATGGCACACAAGTCTCCGTTTCCGTTCATGTAGTCAACAGCATTTTTCAAGAACAATGCAATCGGCTCATCGCTGTCCGCCTGCAGAATCTGAGGACTGGTAATGTATGATGTAGGCACCAAGAAAATCTTTCCTTTCTGAACGCTTTTTGCAATATGGGAATCCGTGCTTACATCCTGCATAGCAGAGTTCTCTTCGGCCACCTGTTTCGTTGCGACAGCGGTATCAAAAGCGCTCTTGAAGCTTCCTTCCACAAGAACAGCCAAATCGTGTACGGACTCTGTGCTCTTGTCAGACGGAGCGCTGTTCATCAGCGGGCTGAGCATGATGTTGTCCTTCATTATCCAGGACTTCGGGGACGTGTGGGCAAGAACCGTTACGGCGGTATCCGCATTCTTGCTCGCCTCCTCCGTATCAATTGAACCCGGCATCAGGAAAATGAGGTAGCCCAAGTTTTTAGAAAGCTCATGCTTCTGGTTTACATTCTGGTCGCTCAGCATCGGAGCGTAATAAAACTGAAGCCTGC
Organism: uncultured Spirochaetaceae bacterium; assembly: GCA_902797055.1. GTDB lineage: Bacteria > Spirochaetota > Spirochaetia > Treponematales > Treponemataceae > Treponema_D. Next base: position 3,251 of record CADBRT010000150.1, on the reverse strand, counting down.
CGTACTGCCTGTCATTCTGATAATAACATTCTTCATCCATGACATACTCTTTACCGGTTTTTACCCCATACGCAGCAAGCAGACGTTCAAGTCCGGTATCAATCGGGGTATAGCTCGCCTGACCGGTATACGGATCCTGCTGCATGTTGAACGGATCGAGGAACAGCATGAGGTTTCCACCGCGCAAAAGGAACTGGTCGACTTTGTACAGTTCTTCCTCTGTAAATGCTGTCTTCGGACCGTTAATCACAAGGCTCTGCGTACCCACCGGGATATCGGCTGACGATAAATCGATTTCTTCAAAGGAGTAATTGTCGTCTACCAGAGAAGCGAAGTTTCCCGCGCCGTTCTGTGAATCCTGAATACCAAGCTCCCCATGGTTTGTAACGTAAGCAATTTTTGTTGTCTTGGAAACAAGGCTTTCAACACTCTTGGTAAGGGTATCTTCCAGTCCGTCAAGTCCGCTCACAACATATTCGAATATCGCATTTGCAACTGTCAGCGGAACGGTTCTGAACGATTCACCCGCTTCGACCACAAGACCGATTGCACCGGTGTGAGTCTCAGACGAGTCCTTCCATCTCAGCGACTGGATTCCGTAGCGCTCCGTAAGAGACTGCACGGAACTTTCTTCCGGATCAACAACAGCAAATGACATGCGGTTTCTGAACTTTCCGTTTACCGTATCGAATGCTTTTCTGACAATTTCTTCCATGCGGTCGAAACCGTTTATGCCAAGTTTTGACATAGAAGAAGAACGGTACAGCGTTACCGTGACGCTGTCAGACAATCCTGCAAGCGCATTTGTATTGGAAAGGATTTTTGCAATTGTAGAAGTAATCTTGTATTCCAATCCGCTTGTAGTCGTAATATTTTCAAGTCGCTCAATCTGGTCTGCATACGTAAAGGCAAGGCTCATGTATGCGCTTTTGAATCCCACTTCATTGTTTGCTACTTCCTGAATCTGCACCGGAGCAATGCCATATTTTCTGGCATTGCTCTCGTCTTCCGGGTCATCCATGGAATAGTACTCATAGCTGAAGTTCCCGTTTGATGAAGACTTATACTCACCCAGGATATCCTTCACATACTGGTACACACTTGAATACGGTGCCGGAAGATTTTCAGAGAAGAACACTTTTACGCTCAGCGGTTCTTCAATGGTCTTAACAACTTCTTTACTGGCATTGGAAAGAGAATAAGACTTCGGTCCCGTCAAATCCAACCGCAGGAACGCCCGGGATGCCACTAAGTTTAAGAGAACAACAAATACAACAAACAGCCAGATATCACTTGAAGGACTTCGTATCCAAGAAATAAACGAAGCATTATTTTTTTCTGTCATAGCTTACCCCCTCCTCGCATCGTTTACGTTCTTTACCGTAAACACAAAGAAAACGACAGCGACGGAAATAAAGTAAAGAACATCGCGGGTATCAATAATTCCGCGGGCGATGGATTCAAAGTGACTCGTTGCAGAAAGGAAGGTCACCAAGGAAACGACAGCACCCGGCATGAGGATTGCAAAATTATCGATGAACGAAAGCACTACGCACACCGCAAATGCCACAAAGAAAGAAACTATCTGATTCTTTGTAAGAGAAGAGGCGAACACGCCTATTGAAGTAAATGCAGCCGCCAGAAGCACCGCACCGATATAACCGCCGACAATAGGGCCAAGATCGGGGGAACCGAACATATAACACGTTACAATGTAAAAAAGCGTCGGCAGCAGAAGCACAAGGGCCGAGACGCACGCTGCAACATATTTTCCGATAACGACATCGACGGAATGCACCGGCAGCGTCAAAAGCGTTTCAAACGAACCGCTGCGCTTTTCTTCACTGAATGTCCTCATCGTAAGGGCCGGAATAAAAAAACTGAACAGAACAGGGAGCAACTGGAAGAAATTCCGCAGCTCCGCGCGTCCTACAATAAAGAAGGTGGAAAACAGCATTATGCCGGAAAACACCAGAAAAAGAACACAGACAATATACGCAACGGGACTTGAAAAATAAGAAGCAAGTTCCCTGCGTGCAATAATATTCCAGGTAGATGACTTGTTTTTTGATGCCGTCATTTTGTTTCGCCTCCCGTCGTAAGTGCTCTGAACACGTCTTCAAGGCTGTTCTTTCTGCACTCCATGTTATACAAATCCCAATTGTGCGTCAGAACCAAGCGGGCAACATCAGGACGGACATCCTCCCCCGGCTCCATAGAAACAACGGCCTGAACCTTTCCATCGCAGTCTTCAGTTGTTGCATCAGCCACACCCGCAAGCGATTTCAGCGCAGTCCGCAGGCTTTCCGCATCGCAATTGCCGACCAGCAGGGAAACAGACTCCCCGGTCGCATATTGAGAACGCAAAGCTTCCGTAGGACTGTCGGCAACTTTCTTGCCGGCAGAGATAATGATAACCCTGTTGCAGAGCATTTCCACTTCGCTCAAGATATGAGTAGAGATAATGACAGTACGGGTTTCACCTATTTTCTTTATAAGGGAACGGACCTCAGACACCTGATTCGGGTCGAGACCGCTGGTAGGCTCATCAAGAATAAGAATCTCAGGGTCTGCCATGAGCGCGTGAGCAAGACCAACGCGCTGCTTGTTTCCTCGAGACAAATCACCAATGTTTTTATGCATCACTTCCTTGAGTCCGCAGATTTCCGCCAAATGAGGGACCCGCTCTGCGGCGTCAACGTCATCCATCTGCGCTACATATTCAAGGTAATCACTGACAATCATGTCGGCATACAACGGCGCCGATTCAGGCATATAACCGATTTTACGTTTTGTTTCAACAGAATGTTCTGTTACATCAAGGCCGTCAACACTGATTTTTCCTGCTGAAGGATTCAGAAATCCAGTAATCATACGCATCGTGGTTGTTTTTCCAGCTCCGTTCGGACCAAGGAGACCTACAATTTCCCCTGTCTGGATGGAAAAACTGATGTCGTCAACAGCACGGAACGTCCCGAAGGTGCGGGAAACGTGCTCAACTTCAATCATGGCTGTGCTCCAGTTATTAAATTGCTTTTATAGACTAAAATATATGAAGAAAAGTTGGAAAACTCAATAAAAAACGTGTTATGCCCCATTGCAAAACTAAAACCAGTGTGCTAGAATAATTGTCAACATATAGATGGGGATATAGCTCAGTTGGTAGAGCGTGTGGTTCGCAATCATAAGGTCGTCGGTTCGATCCCGATTATCTCCAAAGTTTAGCCGTCCATGAATGGGCGGCTTTTTTT
>CADBRT010000149.1 GCA_902797055.1 uncultured Spirochaetaceae bacterium | reverse complement strand
CTCGACAAGGGGTACGCAGAAACCTTCATGCTCGCTCTGACACAGGAACAAATCACACAAATGGTAATATGCAAGGATTTCATCAAACCTTGTGTGCCCTGTAAAAATAACGTTATTCGTACCCAACTGCCGAACATATTCCTCAAGCACATTTTTATAATATTCAGGACAGGGACTGCCTACAATGAAAAGTCGAGATTTTGGATTACAATTCCGCTGGTACGCGTCGAATGCAGCAATGACATCCTGCTGGCACTTGTTGGGAGCGACCCGTCCTACAAAGAGAATATTGGTAAAGCCGTCATCCGAATATTTGGAAAGAATTTGTCCGTCAGGAGTTTTATCGTAGTCTGAAAAAGAAATCAGAATGGGAAGGACTTTGATATCTGTTTCATAGCCTATGTCAATGAGATTCTGTCTATTGAATGAGGAATCCGCAAGCACCATACCGAAAGATTCTTTCAGTCCTTCAACCTGCCCCAGACCAAGCGTGCAGGCATCTGAAATGGCAGTGTCATACGGGGCGAAAAAATGGGGCGGTGTAATATTATGATACACCATGATTTTTCTGCATTTTTGCCCTTTCACCCACTCATTCATCCCGTGGGCGGTAGCCTCATGCAATATAAGAACATCATCACTTTTTATCTCTAAAGAAGAAAAAGAATGTACAGAATCTAAAAAAATTCTCTTATCAATCTGATGTGCATAAATCCCAGTGCGAAATCCTGCTTCTTTGAGAATTCCGTCCATGGTAATAATATCATTGCCGACAGCATCACCATAGTGAAGATTCGGAACTACCTGTAGGATTCTCATAATTCATCCCCTTTTTTACTTGCAACTTCTTCTATCAAATTCCGAAGTCTGGATACTATGGCATTCCACTGATAATTTTCATTGACATAGGATTTTGCATTTGCTATCATTTGGGATACAGTTTCGTTATTTTTTGAATTGAGTAAAAAAGCAACTTCCCCTTCAAAATCAAAATAATTCGTATAATAAAACGCGCCGTTGCTTTTCAGACAGTGACCTTTTAAAACACCGCAGGCTCCATTGACAATAACAGGTGTTCCCACAGCCATTGCCTCTAGTACAACTATGGAAAGGCTTTCGAACTTTGAAGGAAGAACCAGAGCACGGGCTCCAGCAATGCCGTCAAACTTATCTTCGTCACTTACGAATCCCAAAGAAATAATGTCAGAAGTAACAGGCACAGGCACTAAAGGCTTTCCCATCAGAACAAGTTTTAAATTCCCTGCATTGCGTTTTTTATATTCATGGAAATATTTAAAAAGTTCTGTTGAACCTTTCGCTTCTTCAATCCGACCGACATATACGATATAATCAGATAACCCATGCTTTGAACGGAACCGTCCTCCATCAAGTGATTCCGGCAAATCTACACCGCTGCCTCCAAACGTCCACGGAATATCACCATTATGATATTTATTCTGAATGAAGTTTTGTTCCTCCTGTGTACTGTAGACAATACCATTTGGATTTTTAAAGACGGAATCAAAAATATGCATTTTAATCGGAGGTTCATCATGTGCAAATGGAATGACAATCGATTTTTGGTAAATGCTGTTGATTCCTGCAACGGTCGTATAATACAAATACGTAAAGAAAATAATGACCTTATACTCTTCCTGATGTTTTCTTAAATACTGTATCAAAGACGGACAGTATGGTCCCTGCGCCTCAAGCCATTCTTGTTCTGCCTCCGACTTCATTTTTCCTGCAAGAAAGTCTTCGTGTATTTTAGTAAAAATAGAGCTCCTCTCCTTAGCTGTATCAAAACGTCTTACGACTATTCCATTTAAGATTTCACAGTCAGCTTTATATTCATTCCTCCAGCTCTTGTAGTCCACAGCTTTTGTCGTCAAAACCTCAAGGTCGTAAAATGTAGAAAGTCTTTCTGCATATTGTCTGCACAAAAGCTCTGCCCCGCCATTGACTTCAAGTCCATACCGCTGTACCACAAAACAAATTTTACCGTTCATTGCTTGCCACCTATAAATTCATCCATATAGCTCCAGAACAAATCCCGTATTCTTTCATATGAAAAATATTGTAATCGCTCATCTTGATTGCCGACTATCACCTTACGAAGAGAATTGTCCGTAAGAATGCGATTCATTACGGCGGCAGTCTCCATGGGATTCTTTTCCTTCAGCAGAAAACCACCCCCGCCCAGTGTCTCCCCG
>CADBRT010000148.1 GCA_902797055.1 uncultured Spirochaetaceae bacterium | reverse complement strand
GGAGCGAGAGGGATTTGAACCCCCGATACCCGAAAGGGTATAACGGTTTTCAAGACCGCCGCGTTCGACCACTCTGCCATCGCTCCATGAATGTAATATGGAGTTTACACAAAAGTCATAACTATGTCAAGTCACTAAGCAGAAAAATTCTTTCTGTTTTCCCATTTTTTTCTACAGCAGCAAACTGCCTGAACGCGCCTACGCTAAAACAAGTAGCGCACACGCAGAATCAGTGGTATACTTTAAGAAAACCAACGGGGCTTCACGTCCCCGACGGTACAAATCGTCATATTCCGGAGGCATACATGGACACATCTGGTATTGGATTGGGGCTGATGGTGTCAGCCATAGGACTTATCCTTCTGGCAGCACCAGAAGCAAGCATAAAGATTGCAATAATAATGATGGGACTGGCAGCCCTGCTCAACGGCATTCACGAACTGCTTACAACGCGCAAACAGGCGCAGGAACCGCTTGTTCAGAAAACAATCATAGTCAATTCCGTTGCAGGCATAGTCATAGGAATTGTTGCAGTGGCAATGCCGCTGATATTTTTCGGCGCTGCACAGGCAGTCCTCAGAATCATGATTTACATCACAGCCGTGTATCTTGTGCTGTCCGCAGTGGCACAGATTTTTGTCGCGCTCAAACTCGGCCTTGCAGGCATTCCCTCGGGCCCGCTTCTGGCACGTGCCGGGGCGTTCATCATTGCAGCCATCGTTATGTTCATGATTCCAAAGAACTTCGGCATCGTCATAACAAGAATCCTCGGACTGCTCATGCTTCTCTCAGGAGTCTGCATAGCCCTCTACGCCTGGCGAAACCGCAGTTATGTCATCATCCCTGAAGAAGTGAAGGACGCGAAAGCGCCTGAAATCACCGAGTAGCAGAGGGACAATTCCCTACGAGCGGAATTCCTCGTTGACCTTGTGCCCGTCGAGGATATAGATGACGTGGTTGCACATATCAACAATCCGCTTGTCATGGGTGGAAAATATGAAGGTAGTGGACAGCTCCCTGTTCAGCTTTTGCATGAGGGAGAGAATCTGTTCACCGTTCTTCGAGTCAAGGTTTGCCGTCGGCTCATCAGCCAGAATGACAGGCGCCCGCGTGGCAAGAGCACGCGCAATCGCAACGCGCTGCCGCTGACCGCCAGAAAGCTCAGAAGGTTTATGGGTTCTCCAGTCGGAAAGCCCCACCGTCTCTATGAGGTAATTCACCCAATCAGCCCGCTCCTTTTTGCTCTTAAAGAGCGGGGCTGCATCATTACCCACAAAATTCAACGGCAAATCCACATTCTCATATATATTCAATACAGGAATAAGATTGAAATTCTGGAAGATAAATCCTATGTGAAGGCTCCGGATTTCTGTAATCTTCGTGTCAAGCGCGCGGGGAATCTTATCCCCCTCCGGCAGCGTGCAGCCGGAGTATACGTCGATGCCGTCTATGACAAGCCGCCCAGACGACGGCAAATCTATAAGTCCTATGATATTAAGCAGCGTAGACTTCCCCGATCCGGAAGGACCGGATATAGCGGCAAATTCACCCTTGTTCACGCTGAAGGACATTTCGTTTACCGCAGGGACAAAAAGACGGCCGAGCTGGTATTTTTTGCTGACGTTCTCAAGCTCTATGATTGACATGCGTGCATGATAGCATGAAACCCCCGTCAAAGACAAGGAAACCCCGGTTGTGTTGCACAAACAAATTAAATTGTATACCATCTGATTTTATGAACATACGCATTTTCAAGAAAGCGCACAAAACCGGCGCAGGTCTGGACATGACACAGGGAGAGCCGTTCAAGCTCCTGCTCCTGTATGCCTTCCCCATTCTTTTAGGGAATGTCTTCCAGCAGCTCTACAATATGGTGGATACCATCATAGTAGGACGGTACCTCGGCCCTAATGCGCTCGCAGCAGTTGGAAACACCGGCCCCATGAACTTCCTTGTGCTGGGCTTTCTCTACGGCATGACATCAGGATTTGCAGTCATCACAGCACAGCGTTTCGGAGCCCATGACAGCGAAGGACTGAAGAAATCCGTCGCACTCAACATCACGCTCAACCTTGCGGTAGGAATCGTAATCACCGCAGTTGCATGTGCCACAACCATGCCCATACTGCGCCTCATCAACACACCAGAGAACATCATACACCTATCATTCAACTACATCTTCGTCATCTTCGCAGGAATTCCCGCCATCGTCCTCTACAACGGCTGTGCCTGTGTGCTCCGTGCGGTAGGGGACAGCGTCACTCCGCTCTACTTTTTGATTTTCTCCGCGTTCCTCAACATCGTGTTGGACATCGTATTCATCGTACAGTTCCACTGGGGCGTTGCAGGAGCAGCATGGGCAACCGTGCTTTCCACCGCCATAGCAGGAATACTGTCATGCATCTGGATTGTCATAAAGTATCCGGAACTGCACGTCAAAGCCGTACACTTCAAGTGGAACTGGCCGCTCACAAAGCTGCACCTCTTTACCGGCATGAGCATGGGCTTCCAGTTCTCCATCACAGCAATCGGAACAATCGTCCTTGAAGGGGCGCTCAACATGTTCGGAGCAACGAAGATTGCAGCCTTCACCGCCGCACAGAAAGTCGAACAGCTGGTGACCATCGCGGCGGGTGTCATGGGAGTCACCATGGCAAATTACAGCGGACAGAATCTGGGTGCAAACAAGATAGACAGGATAAAAGAAGGCGTCACCAAAAGCGTCATCATCAGCGTTTCGTTCGCTGTGGTAGCAGCGGTCATAGCATGGATATTTAACGACCAGCTTGTCGGAATGTTCCTGGACAGACAATCAATGGACGAGGCGACCTGGGTGGAGATTATTGAATCAGCACGGACATATCTGCGCATAACATCCGTGTTCTTCCCGGTGCTGTTCGTCATATTCATCTACCGGAATGTGTTGCAGGGAATCGGACATGGCTTCTGGCCGCTGATGGGCGGGGTCTTCGAACTGATAGCCCGAAGCGCTGCAGCATTCGCGCTGCCCGCCGTATTAGGATTTGCTGGAATATGTGCAGCGGAACCGCTCGCATGGTTTGCAGCTGCGATCCCGCTGGCTATAGCGTATTACGTTACAATCAGAACAATTTCGCAAGGTACTGCTCGCCGGTAGTACCGTTGCCGGAAGAATAGAACGCAAGCACCTCTGAGGCGAACTTCTCCTCCAGAGACTGCTTGTAGCTTTCTATCTGGGAGATGTAGTTCAACGTAACCTGCGGAGTTTTGTTGTTCTGGACTTTATTGCGGCCTGCGTT
>CADBRT010000147.1 GCA_902797055.1 uncultured Spirochaetaceae bacterium | reverse complement strand
GGACAGATCGTAGTTTGCAGGGATTATCTCCATCTTGCCGGCTTCAATCTTGCTGAAATCAAGGACGTCGTTTATGAGCGCGAGCAGCGTTTTGCCAGCACTTCTGATATCACCCGCATAGTTTCTGATTGTCTCATCGTCGCTTTCTCGCAGAATCATTTCATCGAGACCTAGAACGGCATTGATAGGGGTGCGGATTTCGTGACTCATACTGGTCAGGAATTCACCCTTCGCCTTGTTCGCGGATTCTGCAATCTTGCGCTGCTCTTTTAAATCTTCCATGTAGCGGAAGTGTTCGGTGTCGTCGACAAGGACATATACGGTGCCGTATACTTCCCCGCCCCGTATGATGGTATCTGCTTCTGGGGTGTATACTCTGCCGTTTTGATTCATGGGGAGCGGCCGTTCCCCCGGTATGGCTATGTGGTTCTGCAGCATGGACACCACTTCTGCCGGATCGGTGACGAGCTTCGGAAACAGCTGTTCCGCCGGAAAATTGAAGTATTCGACGTACCCCATGTTGTCGGTTACAATGATTGCTTCGGAAATCTTGTCTGAGATGTAATCCCGTGCGAATTCAAGGCTGTCGAGTATGTTGTTGCGGAACATCGCCACGTACATAATCGCTGTACTGATCGTATAGCCGATGGTTGTCATGTCGTATACTTCTTTTCTGTACACTTGAATCAAATCCATCAGGTAAAATATGCAGAGGGTGATGATTACCCGAAAGAAAACGTTCATCTGCTGCCGTACCACTTTCCGGTGTTCTCGTGCTATGGCTTTGATGAGGATCTTCATGCCTACAATCATGTAGGTGGATATCAAAACTGCATACCCGAAGTACCAGGGACCTGCCGAAAACGTTAGGTGGGGGAACAGCCCTTCTTCTGAAAAGCCTATGTTCTGGTAATACAGGGGCTGCCACTGGGAGGTGAGCACCATCAGGTAGGTGAGTCCATGAATGCCTGAGAGGACTGCCAGAAACCGTTTTGAGCACGAAACCTTGCACAGTCTGAGCAGAAAGATAAGAAGTGTGTAGGGAATCCATACCCTGCCCAGATAGGAAAGCTGTCTGGCAAGAAGTGCTGCATTTTCGTTTTCCGCCAGCATGATGGCAAGGTATCCGGCGTTGTTTACAAAAATTGCGGCAGCGTTAAAAAAAAGGCAGGTGTGCAGGTAGTTCTTCCAATGCTTGAAAATATATGCACATTCGAATAGCATGAGCAAAACATTTGCATATTGGACTATTAGCAAAAACTGATACACTGAAAACCCCGCTTGTAGGCGATAAACTTTTCTTATCGTATCATAATTGCCTGTTGTATGTCAGTGTTTTTTTATATTTTTTCTAACGGAAACGGTTGACTTTGACTGTTTTTACTACCTTTTGTTACATTGAACAAAATGTCAAAAACTGTTAAAGTGTCATTATGAATACTTATGTGGCGCTTTGCGCTGTCGGAGCCGAAAAGGTTCTTGGAAACGAACTTAAACACCTTGGATACAAGCTTGCCGGTGACGCTCCCGGACGTGTTTCTTTTGCAGGCGATGACGATGCCATGTACCGCGCGAACTACTGTTTGAGAATGAGCGACCGTGTGTACCTGCAGATTGCCAAATACCCGGCGGAGGACTTCGACGAACTGTTTGACGGTTGCTATGATGCGTCCTGGCAGGATTTCCTGCGCAAGGATTCCCGTGTGGTGGTGGACAAGGTCCGCGTCTTCAGAAGTAAACTCAACAGTGAGCACACCATACAGGCTATGGTGCACAAAGCCATATACAAAAAACTCGGCGACAGCTACCGCATGCAGAACATGCCGGAGAGCGGTGAAGAGATAAAAGTCCGTGTATACATGGAAAATAATACCGCGCATATCCTTTTGGACACAAGCGGGGAGCCGCTTCACAAGCGCGGGTACAGAACTGCGAATGTTCCAGCCCCGCTTCGGGAGACTACCGCTGCTGTCCTGTTGCAGGAAATGCTCTGGAAGCGGAAGTTTCCGCTGCACGACCCGTTCTGCGGAAGCGGAACGATCGCCATTGAAGCAACGCTGTATGCCCACAATGTCGCACCGGGGCTTGGACGGCACTTTGCGTACGAAAATCTCAAGATATACAACCAGCAGCGCGCTGTGGAGATAAAGAAAGAGGAAGCCTCAAAAATCCGTACTGATGTTTTGTGCCGCATTACGGGAAGCGACATCGATCCTGAGTGTGTGGAAAAAGCGAGGCTGAACGCTGAACACGCCTGTGTCATGGCAGGCAGAGCGTTGCAGTTGATTGGCAGTGACGCGAAGATTGAACGCCCTGATTTCATACAAAGCGATTTTGCTGATTTGCATGCTCCTGAAGGTTATGACGAAGGACTGCTTTTGTGCAATCCTCCGTACGGGGAAAGAATCGGCGATGTGGAAGAAGCGGAAGCGTTGTACCGCAGAATGTCCTGTCTGTTCACTTCGTTCCCGGGTTGGAAGATAGGCGTCATCACCAGCCAGAAATCGTTCCAGAAGTGTGCAGGCGTGTATGCGCAGAAGCTTAAGTCTGTAAAAGCCGGTAACTTGGATACCATACTCTACATGTACGACGCAAAATAAGATGGCGACTCCTGTTGAACATGAAAAGCGCAAGCATGAGATTCTTGCGCGTTCTTTAGACCTTTTCGTAGAAGAAGGATATGAGGACGTTACGTTTCAGAAGATTGCCGACCGCTGCGGTATAACACGCACGACGTTGTACATCTACTTCAAAAATAAGCGTGAAATTTTTACGTGGAGCATTAAACAGTTGCTGTCCGCGATGGAACAGAAACTGGTTGGTGTTCTTCGGGATAAGTCGCTTTCTTCGGCTGAATGTTTGAATAAAGTGATTGATATCATTGTGACGGACTGCGAAAGCAATGCCAGGCTGTTCAAAGTTCTCCTGTCGTATCTCATGCAGCTGCAAAAGTCCGGCGGCGATGTAGAAAACCGCATTAATCACCGGATTGTAAAACTCCAGCATTTTATCAATATGGTATTGATACAAGGTCAGCAGACAGGGGAATTCAAGCAGGTGCCCATAAAGACGGTGAACCAACTTCTGTACTCGCTGATTGAGGACGGTGTTTTCCACCTTGCTATGACGGGTAAAGCCGACATGGATGAATGCCGCTCTTCCTGCCATTTTGTCATTGCCGGCTTGCGTCAATAACGAGAAAGGCTTATAGGAGGCATCATGATTATTCTTGTTTCCGTTCTCTGCTGCTTTATTCCGCTGGTGGTTTTCTTTGTCTGCTTTTGGATTCTGGAAAAGGAATTCTCTCCTTTGCACGGTTTGATTGCCGTATTGTTGGGCATTGTTGCGGTAATCCCTATTGCTGCAATACAGTTTTTTGCCGGCGGGGGAGCGCTGTTTACTGCAAGGACGTTGGTGTCCATCCTTTTGAGTGCGCTTGTCGTCAACGGTCTCATTGAGGAAGCGTTTAAAATGCTTTTGCTGTTTGCATTGCCTGCTAAGCGTACCCGGCTTAAAGTTTTTTTCTTCTATGCAATGCTTTCGGGGTTTGCACTCGGCTGTTTTGAATCGCTTCTGTATCTCATAAGCGGTCTGGACTCTATCGGACTGCGCATGGTAACGGCTGTTGTAATGCACAGTCTTTGTGCGGGACTTTTAGGTTTGTTTGTGTTCAGTGTGAAACGCCGCGTCAGAAGCCTGTTGCCGTTCTTTATGGCTGTCGTGCTTCATGGAGTGTACAATTATTTTGCTGGTTTCGGAACACACTCGCTTTTTTTCTATGGCTCCATTGTGGCTATCCTTTTAGCAGCCATAGAGTGCCGGGTGCGCTACATCAAAATCCGCCAAACCTTGCACGATATACATTTTTCTACTATAATTCCTGATTACAGATGAAGATTACTCCCGATTATACAGTCATTTACAGCGATGACGATATTGTCGTCGTGAACAAACGCTCCGGTCTCCTTGTTGCGGCAGACCGCTACGATGCAGATGCCCCCCGTCTCGATTTGGAAGTGGAAAAAGAGTTCGGTGACTTGTATGCCGTCCACCGCATTGACAAAGACACGAGCGGTATTGTCATTTATGCCCGCACCGCAGAGGCTCACCGCTCTCTGTCCATGCAGTTTGAGGGGCGTGAGGTTCACAAAGTATATCACTGTCTGGTAAACGGACATCCCCTGTGGCAGGATTTGCACGTGGATTTAAAACTGCTTGCCGATGGTGATGCACGCCACCGCACTGTCGCAAACCAGCGCTACGGCAAACCTGCCATAACGGATTTCCGCCTCATCGGTAACTGCGGTCCGTACAGCTGGATAGAGGCCCGTCCAAAGACTGGACGCACCCATCAGATACGAGTGCACTTAAAGGAGAACGGGCTTGCCATCGTGTGCGATCCGCTGTACTCGGGTAATCAGAAACCTGTCAGACTGAGCGATATAAAGCGCAAGTGGAACGGCGATGTTGAAGAAGAACGGCCGTTGCTTGCCCGTCTCGCATTGCATGCCTACAAACTCGAAGTGGAACACCCTGTAACGGGGGAACGAATTTCGTTTACAGCACCATACCCGCGCGACTTGGACGCTGTACGAAAGCAGTTGCAAAAGATTTTTAAAGTGGATCCGCTTGCCGGTGAAGCGGAGAATGCAGAATGATGTTGTATAAGCGTATTGCATTTGCTGTTCTGCTTGCGGCAGGGCTTCTTGCGCATTGCGGGGCGTTGGACTCCTCCAAGGCTCATCTGTCTTTTGAGCCGTACCTTTCCTGTGTGTACGGAAATCTTGGTGAATACGTCTTTATTAAAGAAAATACCTCCAGCGATTATGAAAAGCTGAGTTACCTTGAGTGGGAAGAAAAGCCGCTCTGGCTTTGCGGTTTTACGGCGACGGGCGGGTACAGCCGGTTCTATACCACGGTGAACCTCGGCATCGGAATTCCTGCTTCCTGTGGCAAGATGTATGACTCTGACTGGCAGAATGCGTCGGATCGCAGTATGAAGACGAACTATTCCGTCAGCGACAACAAACTGGTAAGCTGTGTCAGGCTGGGTGCGACGGCAGGGGTCCTGTTCCGTCCGGACGCGGTGTTCCGCATCATGCCGACGGCGGAAGTCAGCTATTACAACATCGAATTCAACGGAATGGGCGCTGAACTCTGGTATGGGGACTCGTCTAGTACCGGCTTGGTCAAGAACTATGCCTGGGATGATTCTCATGCAAAGCATTTTACACTCTCTGGTAAAGTAATCAGCTACAACCAGTATGCGGTCAGCACGTTCCTCGGCTGCACCTTCAAAGTCGTCCCGACTGACAAGCTTTCGTTTGATTTGGCGGTGGCAGTCGCGCCGTATGTGTTTACGTTTTCTACGGACACACACTGGCAGCGCTCCGAACGTTTCAGGGATATAAGCGACTTGTGGTTCAAGCAGTTCAAAGGAAGCCTTTCCGCTCACTATGCGTTCAACAAAACGTTTGCTGCAGGACTTTCCGTGGGCGGCATATATGGAATGCTTGAACAGTGCGATACTTATACAAGTCCTGTGAATAAAGATTCTTTTGTGAAGCAAGCAAACACCCACGGCGGCACTGACCTCAAGGAATTCAGCGCAACCGTAAGCATGCAGATCAATCTGTTTTAGGGGACTAGACCTGTCCTGCGAAAAAATATAGTATCGCAGGAATATGACAAAGGATTTGACAGAGGGGTCCCCTCTCTCCCTTATTCTCGGTTTTTCCATACCTGTACTGCTGGGCTATCTTTTCCAGCAGTTCTACAATGTGACTGACACCGTTATCGTTGGAAAATGCCTTGGTGTCGGAGCGCTTGCGGCCGTTGGTTCCACAGGTGCTGTGAACTTTCTTATAATCGGATTTGCAAACGGCTTGTGCGCGGGCTTTGCCATACCCGTGGCGCAGCGGTTCGGTGCCAAAGATTATTCCCGTATGCGCAGGTATATTGCAAACATTGTGTTCCTGTGCATCATCTTTGCTGTCGTCATGGCTGTTTCTACGGTGATTTTCTGCAAACCGCTTTTGCTGCTCATGCAGACACCGGAAGACATCGTGGACCAAGCCCACCGCTACATTGCTATCATATTCGCCGGTATCCCGCTTATTTTCCTTTACAATATGGTATCCGCCATAATCCGCGCGCTCGGAGACAGCAAGACTCCTGTCTATTTTCTTGTGATGTCGGCGTTCCTCAACATCATACTGGACTTGGTATTCATCGTTGTCTTCCATTGGAGCGTTGAAGGCGCTGCCTGGGCAACCGTCATTTCACAGGGCGTGTCGGGATTTGCCTGCCTTTTGTACATGCGCACGCATTATGACATAATCAAACTGTCTCCGGAAGAAAAGAAAATCGATGCGCGTTCCTGTCGCACGCTTTGTAGTGTGGGCATTCCCATGGGCTTGCAGTATTCCATTACGGCGATAGGAAGCGTCATCCTCCAGACTTCTGTCAACATGCTGGGGTCGGGGGCTGTAGCTGCGGTTACAGCGTCAGGAAAAGTGAGTATGTTCTTCTGTACCGTGTACGACGCGCTTGGTACAACCATGGCGACCTACGGCGGACAGAATACCGGTGCCGGCAAATATGATAGGCTTTCGGCAGGTGTCAGGGACAGCATGATTATCGGCTCGGTGTATGCAGTGCTTGTTTTCTTCCTGTACCTGTCCGCCGGGCGGTATCTGGTGATGCTGTTCGTAAATGCGGCTGAGACTTCAATCCTTGACAACGCGCGGATGTTCCTTTTGGAAAATGCATCCTGCTACATACTGCTGGCGGCGGTGAATATATTCCGCTTTATGATTCAGGGCATGGGGTTCAGCAAACTCGCCATTCTTTCCGGCGTGTTCGAGATGATAGCCCGCACCCTCATGGGTATATTCATGGTTCCCCATACGGGGCTGGTGGGAGCAGGCTTCGCTTCTCCGTTTGCCTGGCTTCTGGCGGATTTGTTCCTTGTTCCTGCATTCATTCACTGCGTAAAACGGCTCAAGCGTCCGCATTTGGGCGTGGAACAACCGGCAGAGTAATCGTCAGTTGTGCACCAGAAGCGGCATCTTCCCGGTTGCCGGCGGTGATTGTTCCGCCGAGCGAGTTCATGATGACCTTTGCAATGGCAAGCCCCAGACCGCTGCCTCCCGCCTTTCTGTTGTGCGAAGCGTCTCCCCGGTAGAACCGTTCGAAGACATGGGGCAAGGTCTCGGGTGAGAATCCTGTTCCGTTGTCTGCGAAGGTAAGGGTCTGAACGCCGTCAGATTTCTGTGCAGTGATGGTGATGACAGGGCTGATTGCCGCCGCCCGGCAGAATTTAACGCTGTTGGATATAATGATAGTACACACTTGGTGAAGAAGTTCTCTGTCTGTCTGTACTGTTGTGTCAGCCGGACAGTCCATTTGGACTTCTGCATCAGCGGCGTATGTATTTGTTTCTTCTTGTAAGAGTGAGAGCATTTCAAAGACGGAGCAGTCTTCGCAGACCGGCTTCTGCCGTCCGCTTTCAAGGCGGGAGAGCTGCAGCAGGTTTTCGATTATGCTTTCCATTGAATGCCCTTCCTGTATGATAATTCCAAGCGATTTTTCAGTCTGTTCCTTGTCGTTTTTCCCCCAACGTCTGAGCAGGTTTGCCTGTCCGAGAATGACGGCGACCGGGGTCTTGAGTTCATGGGAGACATCGCTGGTGAAATGACGTTCCCGGTCGAAGTCCGCTTTGAGTCTTGCAAACAAGTCGTTGAAAGTTTCAGCGAGTTCATCGTTTTCATCCATGCGCTCAGCGCTGTGTTTGACTGACAGCTGGCGGGAAAGGTTTTCGCTGCTGATGCTCTTCGCTTCCCGTGTCATGCGGACAACCGGTTGTATTGTGTTGCGGGTTATAAAAAGAGATACGAAAAAACTTATGATAAGTACAGGAATGACAGCAAAGGTGATTGTGCGCGGGAGTCCCTTCAGCAGCAGGGATGATGAGTCAGTGTCCATGTTGAGCGCGGCTTCTATGGACAGTTCTTCATTTGGTTCCGCACTTTTCGCATAATATAAGATATTCAGCGCGCCGTCGATGAAGAAGTTTTCCTCTCGGTAGCGGACAGCCTTTCCTCCGGTGTGGGGAAGAAGCGGCAAAAAAGGGTCGTTCGTGTAGATGGATTTGCCAGTGTTGTCGTATACACTGTAGGTGATGTAGTATGGAACTGCGAAAAAACGGCTTCCTGAGTCTAACCCTTGTTCAATTTCTTGTACGGCGCGTTCCAGTTCTCCTTCCTGTTGCCGGTGAGTGGAGTGGCTGAGCGCAAGGGTAAACAGCACAGAGATTATAAGTACAGCTGCAGTCAAAATCAACGTGAAGCGCAGGGATAGTTTTACCGGGACGGAGTACAGAAGTCTTCGCATGTTCTACTGTTTTCCTTCCTCCTCTGTCATCATATACCCTGAGCCCCGTATGGTCTTTATGTATTCGGTTCCTGATACTTGGTCAATTTTGGAACGTAGATAGCCTACATAGACATCAACGTTGTTTTCATCAATGTAGTGTCCTTCACCCCATACCGATGTGATGATTTCATCTCTGGCGAGAACTTTGCCTGCATTTTCCATGAAGAATTTGAGCATGAGGAATTCTGTTTTTGAAAGCGTCAGTTTGTTTCCGTCGAGTTCCGCACTCATGCTTTCGGGGATGAGCGTTAGCCCTTTGTTTTTGAGCCGCGACGGTTCTTCTTTTATTCTTGAGACACGCCGCAGGACTGCGCTCATTCTGGCAAGAAGTTCTTCAATTTCAAACGGTTTGGCAAGATAATCATCTGCTCCAGCGTTCAATCCGTTGACTTTGTCGTAGGTTTCGCCTTTTGCTGTAAGCAGTATGACAGGAACTGATGAGGTTTTCCGAATTCTGCGCAGCACCTCGAGTCCGCTCAGTTCTGGAAGCATTATGTCTAAAAGAATCAGGTCGGGGGTATCGCTTTCAAAAAGATCCAGCGCCTTGCGTCCAGTGTCTGCGATTGCCGTTTCATAACCTTCGTGCCTGAGTTCTGCATTTACAAAATCGGAGATGCCATCATCGTCTTCGACTATCAGTATTTTTTCCATTGGTTCTTGTCCTCGCTGTATCTCCATGTGTCGCCGTCATCAATCTGTTCCAGTTTTACATCACCCATCTGCTGGCCGTTGTACGAAAGAACATTTCGGATAATGATACTGAACGGAATGTGCACATTGCCGCTTATCTTGATTCTGGCCTGTGTGCCTTCCCTGTTGAAGGTGATTGAAGAATTCACCGGTATGGTTTTGTCGTCTATGACGATATTCTGACTTTTGAACGTGCGTGGATCTATTCCCTGATTGAAGAAAACATCAATCGTGAGTTCTTTGCCCCCGTATGGAAGCACTGTCAGGGAACTCATGCAGAACGCTTCGCTCTGTGCGGGAATCCGCTGTCCCCGGTATGGCATGACAAGCATATCCTCGGTACTGTGATGGCCGTCATTATTGTGGTGTTGTGCGGCAAGCGGCAGTGTGAGCAACATCAGCAGCAGAAGCTGTAGTATCTTTTTCATTTTCATTGTGTCTCCTGAATTTGTAGCCTCTGTAGTATATGCGGCTCCATTTCATATCTATTATAGCATTTTTCCTTGAATTTGACAGCAGGGCAAACATAAGAGTTTTCTTATCATTTCTTTAGAAATGTCTCATGAAGCGGTGGCTGCGGTGCGCTATAGTGTGTACTGTAAGGCAGTCGGTAAGACGCTATTGCATTCCTACTTCATTCAGGCAGGGGGCTTCACCCGGGTGGGGCTGCTCTCTGCTTGAGCTTTATGCCAGAGGAGGCCATTATATGAAACGAAGAGTGTTAAAGATGATTACATTGTGTTCGGTTCTGTCGGTACTGTTTTGTGCCGCAGGATTTGCGGGAAACTGCAAATGTGGAGACCGCCCCCGCATAGAAAAACATAAGCACGATGACCGCCATAAAAAGGAAGGAAAAGAATGGTTTGGAGACCGAAAGAAGGTGGAACCACGGATGGAGACCCGTGGAACCGGATTCTGGCACGGCAGCCGACATGGTGACTGGGGGCATGGATACGCTCCGATGGCAGGATGGTATGGCTACCACCGGTATGGAGGAGGAGCCGTAAAGAAAGGGGATTTCTTCAGCACAGACGGCCGTCACGGCGGTTTTCATAGGAATGAGGCAGCTGTCGAAAATCACCGTTACAGGACGGAGGGCGAACGGGCTGATGGAATCCGTCATGGCGAAAGGAGCCGCCAGAAGGATGGAGTCCGCGGCATGGATCGCCATGATTGGTGGTCGTCAGAGCGAACACACCGTCATCACGGCATGGAGGAGTCTAAGGAGCCGAAAGGGGACTCCTCTGTGTCTGAAAGTTTTGAAACGGTGAAGTAGAAATCCCCTGTGTTCAGTATGGGGCTGTCCGATGAGTACTGTCATGCAGCATATATTCGTGCATGACAGTTGACTGATTGGACAGCCCCTTTTTGTATTG
>CADBRT010000146.1 GCA_902797055.1 uncultured Spirochaetaceae bacterium | reverse complement strand
GCTACAGTACATGATGGCTCTTTGAACTTACAGAATTTGTGGTGAGTTTGGACGATTTTGTCCGCGTGAATTTTGCCCATCTGAAGAGGTCGTTTTACTGAGTCAAAAATAGATATTGCTATATAATAGGGCATCATTAAAAACTCGTCTTGCGATGTTTTTTGAATGCTGTCGAGTTTTACGTCCTGAAAATAGCAGGATTTAAGGTATTGCATTACAGATGGTTTAAATGTTTCTCTCTGTACTAAGCTGTTTCTTGAGTATAATCTTAAATTGCATGGGGATGTCTAAGAAGTTTACACTCTAGCGTCATTCCAAACGCTGCGGCACAACCGCACGCACTTGCTACGGCACAACCGCACGCACTTGCTACGGCACAACCGCACGCACTTGCTACGGTTGTGGGGGGCGGAGTTCGATACGGTGCTGTTCCACCTTGACTCCGCCGGGGCAGGCGGACAGGTGATGTGCTGGGGCGACGGCGTTGCAAGTTGCTCAGCGAACTGCTATACTCTCTGCCAATGGCAGACAAAATTGAAACGGCGAGCGATGCCGTAAAAGCGACGGTTGATACCGTTGCAGATGTTACAACAGGCGTAATGGAAGAAACAAAGACAATGCTCCATCTTGATGAGCTGTTGTCCTTTTTCACGTGGCCTAACATTATCAAGTTCACTACGAGCGTTCTCGCCATAGTGCTTTTCTACATTGTCTATAAGGTTATCAAACATATCCTTAAGAGGCGGGTTCTTGTCAAGACTTCCCCCAATACGGCGCAGCTGGTCAACAAGGTTGTCGGCTACGTCTTCTGGGTGCTCATGGCGATGTACGTGCTCGGGCTCTTCGGAATCAATCTGAGCGCAATCTGGGGAGCAGCGGGAGTTGCCGGACTTGCCATCGGTTTTGCGGCGCAGACCAGCGTGTCGAATATCATCAGCGGTATGTTTGTTCTGAGCGAAAAGGCGATGAAAATCGGCGACTATATCACCTGTGGCGATGTCAGCGGAACGGTGAGCAGCATAGACCTGCTGAGCATTAAAATCGTCACGCCGAACAACCAGATGATACGCATCCCGAACAGCACAATCATCAACGGCAGTCTTATCAACTACAGTCAGTACGACACGAGGCGCTTGGACTTCATCGTTTCCTGCGCCTACGAGTCCGACATGGACAAAGTGCTGGAAGCGCTCAAGAAAGTTCCTTCCATGTGTCCGCTCGTTCTGCAGGACCCGGCTCCGCTCGTGTTCTTCAACGGTTTCGGCGCAAGCGGTATAGACATAAAAATCTGTGTCTGGCTCAAGAGTGCAGACCAGTGGGAAGTCCGCAATCAGATATACAAGGCAATCATACAGATGAGCCGTGAGGCACCGTTCGAGATTCCTTATAACAAACTTGATGTGAACATGAAAACTCCGTCAGTAACTGCCTGAGAGACAGGCTGAACACGCTGAATTTCCGGACAAAAACACAAAAACGCAAGGATTATATGTATGTATGGAACGATATATGCAAAAAGGTCCCTGCGTTTTTTTATGTGCGCTTGCTGTGATGGTTTTCGGCTGTGATGTTTCCAACGTCGATGAAGCAATGGTGGCAGCGGAATCTTCCCGTTTTTCCCGCTATGTGTGCGCTCCCTTTGTCGAGGAGTCCTATGAACGCTCTGGAGAGGTCTTTTCGCTTGAAGTGTATGAGAACACTCCGGCTGCGGTTTTGGCGTATCCTAGGGGCGGTGGCATGCCTCTGGGGACGATTTATCCGTTCGGCGGCGGAATGGATGAAGCGGGGGGCTTTGCCGCCACCGTCCTGTACGAGCTGTACAATCCCTCGCAGGGGGAGCGCGCCCGGACGGAAGAGGAATGCCAGAACATCCTGCTGTTCAATTGGCCCAAATTTATTGATGCAGTCCGCGAGAAAAGCCTGAAAATTCCCCTCTGGCAGCTGGACAGAAAAAAGATAGAAGCAGCGGTGCTTTCCGGTTCCTTCCGCAAGAGCGACATCAAAGATACGTCCAACAGCAAAAAGCGGGCGGGGAAAGGCGCGAAGACTTCTGTCAGGACGGACTGAACGGCTGTGCCCTGACTGATGGGCTCCGACCGTTTGCGGCGGCGAGGATGGGATAAATGATAGTAAATTTTGATAGACGGAAATACCGATTAGTTATATAGTTGAAGAATGAAAATAAAGATTCTTTCCGCTGCTGTGCTGCTCACCGCCGCGTTTTTTGCTTCGTGTTCCAGCAAAAAACGCAGCACGGATTCGGAAATAACCGATATACAACAAATTTCTTTTGTAAAGCAAAGCCATAAATGGTTCGCGTTTTCCCGGACAGATTTCGGGGAAGTGGAACTCCCCCAGGAAGGTTCTCAGGCACTTGAAGCCCCTTGGACAGAAGCAATCCGCATTTCACAGGCGGCGAGCGTTCCTGCAAGCCAGAAGGGTGACTCCCCGATTCAGGCGTATGCCTTGGTGAACCACTTGGGCATGCTGTCTTTTTCCCAAAACGAAATAAAACTGTATACAGACACCACCGCGTTGCCGTACCTGACCGCTGATTCCATGGTCTTTTCCGACGGCAAGCCAGTCTTTTATCTGTACCGCAGTTCATTCTTCAACGAAGAATCCCTCAAAGCTGATTCCCGCCCGTTCCTGTTGGAATTCAACCCCGGAACAGGAGTGTTTTATCCCCTCGTCTCTTATGAAAACCTTAAACTGAACGATGATGAGGAAATCGTCGGATACTTTTGGAACGGAGGAACCTGGACCTGTGCCGCCAAAAGAATTCTGGACAGACAGGTGGAATTCAAATACTTCGTCTGGCAGCCGTTGGTGGATTTGACCGCGCTTTCACCCGCGCTTACCTCTGACAACTATATCTTTACGGCAGCAACCGAAGAAGATTACCGCTCAATCAATATGCCGCGCCTGTTCTCCGCAGCCCCTGAACAGCTCAAAACGCTGGTTTCCTCGATTCCCAGCGAATTCACGTTCTACGTGTCATGGCGGGACGGTTCTGGAACAAGTCCCGTCAGCTACTATCAGGCGGGAAAAAACGCCGTCTCCGTCAACGCAAAAGGCATCAGCGACAAGAACTCCAGTCTCGATGTCATCGTGTTTGCTGACGGCACGACCTACCTGCGCGACAACAAGGCCGGCAGCAACGGCTCAGGCGAAACCTATGCTTTTCGACTGCCGCTCCTGCCTGCGGGATACACCTATGGCGAAGTCGCCATCGCCGGAAACCGCATGTACGTCGCCTGGGAGGAAACAAATTTCTTCAAGACAGGCCGCGCCGGATTCATCCAAGTCGAACTCGAAGAAGTCATCACCTCTATCAAAGAAGCCATCGCTTCAAAGCAATAAGACACTTTCCTACGTCTCTGCTCATCTCTCCAAGGTAGCAAGGAACATGTATATCCCATAGCAAGCGATGGCACATTGCGTGAGGGGCTGACGGTCTCCCGTGCAACCCCCTGCCGGTCGAACGAGATGATGCTTGACTTTTTAGAGATTGACAGAGCCGGAAAGGCAACTGTATACTTAAGGTGAGAATGCAAGAAACGGAGGTTCGCTATGTTGAGGAACGTTCTTTCAGACAAATTTAATCGGGGGGGATACAGCCGTTTTTAAGGCTTGCCCTGCTGTGCGCGGTGTTTGCGCTTGCCCTTGCCGGATGCGCGGGTAGTACAACCAGCACCGTTGAGGAGGCGGAAAGCGACGGTATTGCGGTGGCGCTCAGCTTTGGCACTTCCGGACGGGCTGTGGCGGCGCGGACGCTGAACGCCGGGGACACGGTGACGATTGCGATTTCAGGCGGCTATGAGGCGAGCGGCAGCACGACGGTTGGTGCGGACGGCACGGCGAGGTTCCGGTTTACCGGGGTGCCGGTAGGTGTTGTCATTACGGGTACGGCGACGGTGGAACGCGACGGCGTTACCCTGTTCAGCGGGACGAGCGAACCGACCACGGTACAGCAAAGCGGGACGGTCATACGCATAACGTTGGCGGAGCAGTACTATGGCAAGATTGACGGGACTGTGCATTACACAAAGGATGACTTGCTGGTGGCAATAGGAGATGCAAGCGGCAGCATAACGATACAGCTTGGCCCGCTGGTAGAAAATGCAGACCTCGAAAGTTCCTCCGTCGTTTGTACTATAGGCGATGTAATAGAGTCCAACAGCAGCTTGACGACCGTAAGCCTTGATATGTCGGAAGCAAGCTCCGTGACGAGCATAGGG
>CADBRT010000145.1 GCA_902797055.1 uncultured Spirochaetaceae bacterium | reverse complement strand
GGCTTGAGCGAGTATGCCGCCGTGACGAAAAACAAAGACGCAGAACAAATGGCTCTCTCGCTTTTTGATTTACTAGAAAAAAAGGCACGAGACTGGGAAAACGGCGGGTACTTCGAGGCCTTTGCTCGCGACTGGTCGCCGATTTCGGAAACAAGGCTCAGCCCGAAGGACATAAATTGCGACAAATCGATGAACACGAACCTGCACGTTATGGAAGCGTACAGCAATCTCTATCGCGCATTCGGCGTGGGTGGCGAGGCTCTCGCCGCTCTGCTTCGCGTGCATAAGGAGCGCATTTTGGGGGCGAACAACCACCTTATGCTATTTTTCCACAAAGACTGGACAAGGATTGAAAAAAACGAAATTTCATTCGGACACGACATCGAAGCGAGTTGGCTGATGTGGGAAGCGGCGTGCGTTTTGGGCGATGAAGAAATCAAAAGTGAAGTAAAAAGAGACGTTTTAGCCATCGCGCAAACGGCTCTCGAAGAAGGCTTCTCCAAAGCTTCAACAGGTTTTGACGAGGCTATCAGGCACGGCGTGCGCGATACGACGCACGTGTGGTGGGTGCAAGCCGAGGCAATTAACGGATTTTTCAATGCGTGGCTTTTGACGAAAAACGAACGGTACAAAGACGCAGTTCTTTCTATGTGGAAGTGGATAAACGACTTCCAAATAGACAAAGAAAACGGCGAATGGTTTAGCGAAGTCGCGATAGACGGCATACCAGACCGCGCGAAAGAAAAAGGTGGCAATTGGAAGACCAGTTACCACAATGGACGAATGTGCATGGAGTTACTTAAACGGCGGAACGAAATTAACTAATTTTCCGCGTCGATTCACGATAGGCTGGCTTGCAACAAATAACGGTACGTCCTGTATTGTATGCAAGACCAGCTATTTTTTTGATGATAATATCGACTGCACTGCGAGCCATTGCCTCAAAGTCCACGGCGACGGTCGTTAATTTTGACGACATCTGCGTCGAAGTTACAAAGTCGTCAAACCCCACGACAGAAACATCGTCCGGCACCCGCAAACCGCGCTCATGCAGTGTACGGATCAGCGTAACCGCAACTTCATCGCAGTTGCACACAAACGCAGTCGGTATATTTTTGGGAAGCACTATCGGCTTATACACGCCGTTCTTGTCCCTGTCATCGATGATGTCGGCGACCGACGTGCTCAAATTGTGCTCAAGCATTGCCTTGAGGAACCCCATAAACCTGTCATTTATGCTTGTCGTAACGCCAAAAGTGCCGACGTAGCGAATGTCGCGGTGACCTAAATCGATGAGATGCTTCGTGAGCACATATTCTCCGTAAAAGTTGTCGGTCGTTACAGAATCCACGTTCTCGTCGTCCGAGTAGAAATCAAGGAACATGAACGGGGAATGCGTGCCCGTGATAAACTTCGCATAGGCCTGGCTCACTTGTCCTAAGAATATCACTCCATCGACTTTGCCGTTTTTGATTATCTGAGGCAGCTCCAGCCTCTCTTCCGCCGTATTCTCCAGTTGTTCAATCACTGCGTAGTAGCCGTGTGCGAGCAATTCTTTTGACAGTGCGTTGTACATATTCGCGTAAAACGACGCGGCCCTGTCCATAAACCGCGACGGCACGACAATACCGATATTGTCTGTACCCGCTTTTGCAAGCTCGGCGGAGTTTTTCTTGTCCTTTTTCACCTCGTAGCCCATTTCATTCGCGACTGCGAGGATTTTCTCGCGCAACTCATCGCCCACGCCCTCTTTTCCAGCCATCGCTTTCGACACCGTAACAACGCTGATGTGCAATTTTTCCGCTATATCTGCCAATCGAATTTTTTTCTTTCGTTCCATATAAACTAAATTGTACTAAAAATTACTTAATTTTTGCAAGCCTGTTATAGAGGCGAAAAAAAAACCGCACTTCGTGCGAAGCGCAGCTTTTGTATCCGTTTGAATATTCCTTACTACAGTCTGGATGCTATCTCGTCGATGAACTCCCAGCTGTTGACGATTTTCTTGGCGGCGGGTTCCGCAAGGCGTGCAAGGTCTCCCGTCATTATGCCATCTTCAATCGTACCGAGCGTTGCGGCTTCGAGCTTGTGCGCAAAGTCAGCCAAGTCCGAAGTGCCGTCAAGTTCAGCGCGCTTTGTAAGGGCTCCTGTCCATGCAAAGATTGTTGCAACAGGATTGGTGCTTGTCTTTTCGCCTTTGAGGTAGCGGTAGTAGTGCTTTTGCACGGTACCGTGGCTTGCCTCGTACTCAAACTGTCCGCCGGGACAGACAAGCACGCTCGTCATCATGGCAAGGCTGCCGCAGGCGGAAGCAATCATATCGCTCATAACGTCGCCGTCGTAGTTCTTGCAGGCCCAGAGCATTCCGCCTTCGCACTTCATGATTCTCGCAACAGCATCGTCGATGAGTGTATAGAAATAGGTAAGCCCAGCCTTTTCAAATGCATCCTTATACTCCTCATCGAAGACCTGCTGCATGATAGCCTTGAAGTTGCCGTCATAGGTCTTACTGATGGTGTCCTTTGCGCCGAACCAGACATCAATATGCTTGTCCAAGGCATAGGTAAAGCAGCAGCGGGCGAAACTCTTTATGGAATCATCGAGGTTGTGGATACCCTGAATGATTCCAGGCCCGTTCATCTCTTTGATTGTCCTGCGGATTTCCTTGCCGTCCGCTCCGGTGAACACCAGTTCCGCCTTTCCTGCGCACGGAGTTTTGATTTCGCAGTTCTTGTACACATCGCCGTAGGCATGGCGGCCGAGGACAATCGGCTTCGTCCAGCTGCGGACGTTGCAGTGGATATTTTTCACGAAGATCGGTGCCCTGAACACCGTTCCGTCGAGTTCGCCGCGCAGAATGCCGTTCGGGCTCGGAGTAAGGTGCGTCAGGTTGTATTCCTGTACGCGCGCCGCATTGCTCGTGATTGTGGCGCACTTTACGCCAACCCCCAGCCGTCTGATAGCTTCAGCAGCATCGTACGTCACCTTATCGTCAGTCTTGTCCCTCTCAGTTATGCTCAAATCGTAGTATTCGGTCTTGAGGTCTACGAACGGTGTCAACAGCTTGTCTTTGATAAGCTGCCAGAGTACGCGTGTCATTTCATCGCCGTCAAGCTCTGCGATGGGGTTCTTCATCTGGATTTTTGACATTGGTTTCTCCCTTTTATAAAATCAAACTGTGGGTTCAAACCTCACAGGCATTTCCGTTGTAGTTCAAATCGGTCAGAACTTCGGTGTGGTCGGGGAACACGGCAACAGTATGCTCCTCGTGACAGCTCCAGCTTCCGTCTGCGGAAACAACCGTCCAATCACTACCGTTCGCACCGGTTATGACATCATCAGTCCCTTCATTTATCATCGGCTCAATGGCAAGAACCATACCGGCCTGAATTCTCGGATTTGGACCTTGGCTCGGACAGTTCGGTATGCTGGGGTCTTCGTGAACATCGAGACCGACACCATGTCCGCAGTAATCGTAGACAACACCATAACCATGCTGACCGTTTGCAACCTCATAGACCGCTTTTGAAATGTCGCTGATTCTGTGTCCCGGGACACATGCCATAATTCCAGCATTCAGACTTTCACGGGTAACCTTCACCAGTTTTCTGTGCTCAGGCTTTACATTCCCCACCATGACGGTATGGGTGCTGTCGGAGATGTAGCCGTTCAGATTGATTCCAATGTCGAGTGAAACCAAATCCCCGTCCTGAACGATGCGTTTTTTGCTCGGAACGCCGTGAATGACTTCTTCATTGATGCTGATACAGGCAGCTCCAGGGAAGCCTTCCGAATACCAGGCTGGTTTGCCACCGTGCTTTCTGATAAATTCAACGCACCAGTCATCAATCTGTTTGGTGGACACCCCCGCTTTCACCTGCGGGATAATCTCATTGAACAAATCAGCCAGCAAATGGCAGCTTTTCCGAATCTCAACAATCTCCTTGTCGTTCTTTAATCTAATCATATATGTAACCTCTATATATCCTGGTTCAACTGGCAGACCGAACAGACTCTTCCCGACAGATACGAGCCGTAGCAAAGTCTCCCATCCGCTCGTACGCGTCCCCCATCTTCTGCAAAAAATAGCAGTCATCCCGCTTGCCGAATCCTAAATCCAAAGCCCGTTCCCAGGCATCGAGGGCAAGTTCGTCGTTCATCTGTCCATCGATATTGTTGCGCAGAATATGACGGGTCAGGCTCATAACCTCCGGAAAAAACAGTTTGAAGTAACGGTAACTGTACTCCATCTTTATAATCTGTTCCAAGAGAATCACCGCATCGTAATATTCCTGCCTGATGACAAGTTCCTCAGCGAGAATAAAGCCGTAATCCATGAAATCTTCCCTTGTAAACCACTTGGCCAAACGGAAACCGGTGCGACTCATGTTCATACGCTTGAATTCACTTACCGCAGTGTCTTCCCGGTGATGAGTGAGGTCAAAGAAAATAAGCTTTGCACGGCTTTCATCATCCTCACGCTCCAAAAGCCATTCACGATAATCAAAGGAAGACTTTGCATGAGTAGAATCCTTGCGGAAGCTGTTGTATGCATAGGATTCATCAAAAAGACTTCGGGATTTTATGTCGGAAAGAGTTTCATAGGCAGACACCAGTTCCTGAAACGCGGAAGAATCTGCATGAGTAACATCAGGATGGAGAAGTTTGGCCTTTTTATGATAGGCGCGGCGGATTTCCGCTGCCGTTGCATTGTGGCTGACGCCGAGAATCTTGTAGCAGTCTATCATGATACGAGCCGTATTGTATAGTTTTTACAGGGAATTTGCAATCATACGTATTCAGTCTTCAAAACTGCCGGACTTGAGTTCGTCGCGTATTCTCTCCCAGCTTTCATAGCGGATAGGACTTATTTTGCCGTCTTCCACCGCCTGCCGGATTGCGCAGTTTTTTTCGTTTCCATGCGTACAGCTCATGCCGAAACCGCACTTTCCCACAAATGGTACAAAATCGCGGAAGTACAGTGCAAGGTTATCTGCGCTGATGTCGTGCAGGAGAAAACGCCGCACACCAGGAGTGTCGATTATGTCAGCTTCGACATCGCGGATTCCACCGGTAAGCGCTTCATCGATATGTATATGCATGAGGGAGCCTTTCGTCGTGGTATGACAGCCTCGTCCATACTTCTGTGACAGACTGCCCGTCTTCAGCACGACATTATTGTCCAGGACATTGATGATAGAACTTTTACCGACACCGCTTTGGCCGACCAAAGCAGAAAGATGGTCTTTCAACAGTGCGGCAAGTTCCATCATTCCCTCCCCTGTCTTTGCGCTCACCCGCATAACTTTATAGCCTATGTTTTCCCAAGCCTCAAGCTGTTCCTGAAAGGCATCCTCTTTGGCAGCCTTTACATCATATTTATTGCAGACGATTATCGGCGTTATGTGCTCGTATTCACTTTGTGCAAGCGCGCGGTCGATAAACCGGGGTCTGAAGGGAGGATTGTCAGGAGTTGTCACAATCAGAAGGTAATCAAGGTTTGCAGCCATCAACTGTGGCAGACGTTTTTTTATGTTCCACCGGACATATTCGTTTTTGCGGGGAACGAGGGAAACTATCTGTCCCTTGTCTTCTTCAACAGAAGCATCATCGAGTTCCACCACATCTCCCGGTGCAAGCGGGTTATAATAATCTGTGTCGGATTTTAAGACTTTGCCCTTTATTGAGCAGTCACGCGTGTAGCCGTCATCACACTCCACTTCAAAGACGTTCTTGGTGCCGTTTAATATAAGACCTTGCATATAGTATATAAAGTGTGAATGAAAACAAGGCTATTGTCAAGGGAAAAGCCTGCCTCTTGGAAGCAAGAGACAGGAAAACAAGGGATAAAACTTACAGCATCATGCGGTAAATCTTTTCGACATCATCTTGCGTAAGCTGGACAAAGCCACCAATTGTCCCCGATGCACCGTCCCCGTAGCAGCAGAACTGCGCCAGTTTCTGAATATCCGCTTCCCTGGCTCCCAGCTCGTCAAAATTCTTCGGCATGCCGATGGAGATAAGGAATGAACGGAACGCCTCAATTCCGGCACGTGCCGTTACATCGGGATGAGCGAAATCCATCTGGCATCCCCAGACGCGGACTGCGACCTGTGCAAAACGCATAACATCGTGCGACAGGTTGTATTTAAACACAGCGGGCATAACAACAGCCAGCCCCGCACCGTGGGCGCAATCGTACAAGGCGGAGAGTTCATGCTCAATGCCGTGGCTAGTCCAGTCCTGAGTCCGTCCCACACCGCAGCAGTTGTTGTGCGCCATCATTCCGGCCCACATAATATTGGCGCGTGCCTGATAGTTGTTCGGGTCAACAATGACGCGCGGTCCTTCATGAACCATCGTCAACAGCAAAGCCTCAATTACGCGGTCAGTAACCTCAACTTCGGACGTGTTCGTCAGATACCTTTCATACAGATGTGCCATAATATCCGTTATGCCGCATGCGGTTTGATATGCCGGCAAGGTCTGCGTAAGGGCGGGATTCATAACGGTAAATTTAGGGCGCAACGCTTCACCGCTTGCCCCGCGCTTGAACATTCCATCCTCTTTTGTAATGACGGAATCAGGAGAACCTTCTGAACCTGCCGCCGCAATGGTAAGAACCGTCCCGACAGGCAACGCTTTTTCTACCGGCTTTCCCTGATAATAGTCCCAGAAATCACCGTCATAGACAGCTCCTGCAGCAATGGCTTTTGCTGAGTCAATGACACTGCCGCCTCCGACGGCAAGGATAAAATCGATGTGTTCCTTGCGGCACAGATCTATACCTGTGTACACAAGACAACTCCGCGGGTTAGGGCGTACTCCTCCAAGCTCCACAAACGAAATACCCGATGCTTCCAGGGACTTTTTCACCCTGTCGAGCAGACCAGAACGGACGACAGAACCTCCGCCAAAATGAATAAGCACCTTAGTGCCGCCGAAACGTTTGACATAGTTTCCAGTGTCGTTCTCGCTGTCTTTCCCAAAGACAAAGTATGTTGGGGCATAGAATGTGAAATTTTCCATATATTCCAGTATAAGGGCGCACCCCCCAAAAAGCAAGGAATTTGTTTACCGTCAAGTCACCGCGTTTTTTTACAGATATAAAGAAAGAAGGAGTTGTCTGTATGCAAAAGAAAAGCTATCGTTTTTTGTTTGATTCGCCCGTTATTGTACTCTTTGTATTGTCGGGGCTCGCTGTGTTTACTGCCAATATTTTCCTAAAAGGAAATCTTATACCGACGGCATTTGTCTGCAGAAGCCTCAAGAACGCGGAAAATGCATTCGACTTCAAAAACGCGCTGGACTATGCACGGATTTTTGCACATGTCCTCGCAAACACAAGTTGGACAGACTTGCTTTTGAACTCTGTGCTCCTGCTTGCGCTGGGGGCCCAGATGGAAGACAGATATGGCTCTCCTATGATACTGCTCATGATTATCATAACCACTTTGGTATCAGGGGTTTTATCAGTATGCGTTCCAGCCATGCCGATTACAGGCGCAACAAGTGTTATATTCATGCTGATTACCCTTTCTTCACTCACTGCATTAGGCAGAAAAGAGATACCGATTTCATGGCTTCTCATATTGGTTATGTTCACAGCCTACAAAGTATACCAGTTCACCGTCCCTGCCGACAAACTGACAGATGGGGGCATACAAATCATGCTGAACAAAAATATACCGGTATTTGTCGACCTTGCCGGCGGTATAAGCGGAAGTCTTCTTGGCTTTCTGATTGCTCCCAAAAACGGACGGAAGGTGAGAAAGGCAGAACGGGGAGAACCAGAAAATACATGGGAACCGGACGACAGCGACTGGTCCTCGGCAAAAACAGTGGCGGCGCCCCCTGCAAAACAAAAAAAGCAGAAGAAGCAGAAAAAAGCAGCCCCCAGCGATGTGACTGTCGTCGACGACATGGAGTTTTAAGTTGCTTTTATATCTTTCCTCTGTTATAATGCATTCATGGCTGACTCTACAGTAAAAACATTCGGCATTCTTACAAGCGGCGGTGACGCACCCGGATTGAACGCCGCCATCCGTGCGGTGTGCCGCACAGCGAAAATCAGATACGGTATGAATGCCATCGGCATCCGCAACGGATACCGCGGGTTAGTCTCCGGGGATATGTTTCCTCTGCTGTCCGACGACCTTGTAGGACTCCTTTCCACCGGAGGGACTATTCTGGGAACGTCACGTGACAAGCCGTTCAAAAACCCGGTTCCGGATTCAGCAACAGGATTGTTACCGGTCGAAGCCATAAAACAAAACTACAAAAAATGGAAGCTTGACGCCCTTGTCTGTATCGGCGGCAACGGAACAAATACAACTGCAAGCCTTTTGGCAAAAGAAGGGCTCAACGTCATCGGGCTTCCGAAAACCATAGACAACGACATTGTAAAAACAGACATGACCTTCGGCTTCCATACCGCGCTGGATGTTGCGACGGATGCCATCGACCGACTGCATACGACCGCACACAGCCACAGCCGTCTCATGGTCATTGAAGTCATGGGGCATAAAGCCGGTTGGCTGGGACTGTACTCCGGCATTGCAGGCGGCGGGGATGTCATTCTCATACCGGAAATTCCATACGATATACGTTCCGTCGCCGAAAAAATTATGGAGCGGCGGGATGCCGGTAAAAATTTTTCAATCATAGTTGTTGCAGAAGGCGCAAAAAACAAAGCGGAAGCCATGCTTACGAAGAAAGAACTGAAAAAAGCACGGGCCGCAATGCCGTATTCCATAGCGTACAGAGTTGCCCATGAACTGGAAACTGCGACGAGATTGGAATCCCGCGTAACCGTACTCGGCTACCTGCAGCGCGGCGGCACCCCTACTCCTTACGACAGGATTCTTGCAACACAGTACGGTACGGCTGCGGCACATTTTCTTTCAGAGGGTGACTTCGGTAAATTAGTTGCTGTTCAGAACGGTAAAATAGTCGGAGTACCGCTAGAAGAAATTGCAGGCAAAGTAAAAAATATTCCGCTCGATGACCCCATGATTCAAACTGCACGGGAACTGGGCACCGGGCTTGGAGACTGATTGTGAACGACAAACTATCTTTTAATTGTCATTTTTGTGATGTATGCGACGGATATGGCTGTGTCGGGCAGATGCCTGGCATGGGAGGCTGGAATGCAAGCCGGAACTTCATATTGAACTGCGAAGCCTGGAAACAAATTCCTGATGGAACACACACCGCAACTCATACAGACACAAGACTGGCTCCTATCACCGGAGCCGTTGAAAATGTCGGATATCCTGATGAAAAACAGTTTTACTTTGACCTTATCCGCCACTGCGCGGATGCAGGAGTTAAACTGTCTATCGGAGACGGAACTCCTGACTTTAAGCTGCAATACGGCATTGCGGCTGTAAAGGAAGTACAAACTACACATCCCGGCATAAAGGCTGCAGTCTTCATAAAACCCTACCCCAATGACAAGATATTTGAGCGGATCGACTGGGCAGACGGCGTTTCAGAAATCGGCGGCATTGACATCGACGCCTACAACATCATCACCATGCGCAATCTTGTTCATTTGGAAAAGAAGGATGCCTCAAAACTTTCACAGTTAAAGCAGCGCTTCAATGGAAAAGGACTGCAGTTTGCTATCAAGGGAATATTTACCGATGACGATATAGCTGTTGTAAAAGAAGTAAAGCCTGACATCGTATATATCTCAAACCACGGCGGACGGGTGGAAAACAGAATCGGCAGCACTGCCCACTTTTTAGAGCAGAATGCAGAAATTCTTCGACAGAACTGCGGGGAACTGTGGATTGACGGCGGCATACGAACAGATAGCGATGCCGCAAAAGCAGCTTCTTACGGCGTCACAACAATTCTAAAGGCACGTCCCTTTATTACGGAAGTCTGTAAGGAATATCAGAAACAGCACCAATCATAAGACACCGCACCACGGAATTCTGAAATGAGAGGAGAGTTTCTGATACTCCCCGCTGTCCTTTTCAGACCGCAAAGCGGTAACATAAAATCCAGTGTCGGGCGGCAGGGATTTGGCACCTCTTTCCATATCATTTCCCGATTCGGTTCCAATCACCGGACAAACACGCAGCGCCTGATTGGCAACCCCGTCGCGACTGTCGATGACACTCACCCCTTCCGGCACAGCGTTCTGAATATCCTGTGCAATATGGGTAAAATGGGTACAGCCTAAAATAATCGTATCGCAGTCATTCGACTCAAAATAATCAAGCGCAGGTGTTACAGCAGCCCGCCTGTCTTCTGCAGTCGCGGTGAACAAATCGTGTTCCACAAATGCCACAAGATCCGGGTCTCCCCGGCTGTACACAGTACAGTCAGAAGCGAATGACTGGATCAAACGTTTGCAGTACGGATGTCGAACAGTCGCATTTGTCGCCAAAAGCCCGATTCTTTTGTTCCGTGTCATTCGGGCTGCAAGACGTATGGCAGGAACCGTACCGACAATCGGCAAAGACGGAAACTGCCTGCGAAGCCCGTCCAGCGCCGTTACGCTTATGGTATTGCAGGCGATGACCAGTGCACCAGGATTCCATTTCGCTACAATTTTTCGAATGGTTTCTGCTGCAGAGCGCTCAACCTGCTCCGGCGTTTTTTCGCCGTAGGGAAAATGAGCCGTATCGCCAAGGTAAACACAGCGCGATGACGGAGACTTTTTCTTCAACTCCATCATATACGGGATGCCTCCCGTCCCGCTGTCCATAAATGCAAAGTCTACCCGTGAAACCATAGGAATCCAATTTTATCCATTTGACTAATCGTATGCAATACCTTAAAGTAGGAGTCATGTACGCTTTCAATCCATGTATGTACCCGGGCTGCCGCAAACAAGCCCTTTCTTCGTTCGATTCTTCCGGAAATCTGAGCGAAGCACCGGGGTTTTGTCTGGAACACCAGAAAGATGCCGAAGAAATCCTTTACAAGATGAGGAACTATATTCTTTCCCATGAAAAAATCGTGGGATTGAACGCTTCCGGCATAACAGTCTCAGACTTGGATTTGAGTGGAAAAAAATTCTACGGCTGCAATCTCCAGCACTGCATCTTTACAAACACACGTGCCATAAACATGAGGGCGAGAATGTGTATGTTCGATTTTTCAACCATGACTGACTGCAATCTCATAAAAAGCAACGTCCAGTTCTCTTCCTTTTCCGGTTCCAAGTTCGTACATGCGCTCTTTACCGAAAGCGATTTGATTCACAACAACTTCAACGGCATAACCGCCTACCAAAGCAGTTTTGATGACAGCGATTTGTACAACACCCGGTTTATCAAAGCCGTGCTCATAAACACTTCGATGACTAACTGCAACCTGAAAAAAACAGTGTTCTACAGTTCCATGAGAGACGGAGTTTCGTTCAAGCTTTCAAATACAAGGGAAGCACTCATCGACAGAAATAAAGGCGGCTTGATGGGAGACTTTTCAGAAAACTTCACCGAAGATGAGGAGACGACACTCCTATGAAAATATACTTCCACTTGAGCATCGAAGAGTTTACAAACGGATATGTCATCATAAACGATGACCCCTCCGTAATGGAAGCTTTGATAGTCGACCCTGCGAAAATAAACAAAGAGCTGATAAACCAGATTGAGGCAGGACCGTACAAGCTGACAACCGTACTGGTAACCCACAACCACACGAACCATGTAAAGGGGCTTGCTACGCTCAAGAAAATATATTCACCCGATGTTTACGCGGCGGACTACGATGTAGCAGGCAATCAGACCGTTGTGCTCCGAGGGGACGGACGCATACGCGTTGCCGGTATGGATGTGGAGTACTACTCCGTACCGGGACACAGCGCAGACAGCATGGTATATAAGATTGGCAACGTGCTTTTTACCGGAGACACCATCACGTCAGGAATCATCGGTGAAACATCCAACAAATACTCCAGGAAACTTTTGATGGAAAAAATTCAGGAAAAAGTGTTCTCCCAAACCGACATAATGGTCATCATGCCGGGACACGGTCCGCCAAGCACGGTTGAATCTGAAAAACAGTACAACCTGGACATGACGGACATGGAACGGTTTTAAAAGCTTATTTGACTGCCGCTTGGTACAGCGGATACACCTTCTCTGCAATCGTCGTCAGATTCTTTATTCGGGTGTTGTTTGAAGGATGGGTTGAAAGGATTTCAGGGACGGAAGCCCCTGAAAGCTTGTTCATCTTATTCCAAACATTGATTGCTTCGTGCGGGTCATATCCGGCACGAGCCATAAGTTCGGTTCCCATATTGTCCGCCTCTGTTTCACAGTCCCGGCTGAATGGCAGCGTCATACCGTACTGCATGCCGAGCGCGAGGACATTCTGTCCGGTTTCGCTTATGCCGGCGACTTTCGAAACAACCGCGATTCCCGTCTGCTGGACGTACTGCTTGCTCGCCTGTTCACGGCTGTGTTCCTTCAAGGCATGGGAAATCTCGTGCCCCATAACAGCAGCGAGTTCTCCATCGGTAAGGGAAAGTGAGTCGATAATGCCCGTATAGACGACAATCTTTCCGCCCGGCATGCACCAGGCATTCACGGTGTCATCTTTGATTACGTTTACCTGCCAATCCCAGTCCTTTGCGTCAGAGCGGAAAACACCGGCTTGTGCAATGAGTTTCTGTGCGATTGTGTTGACCCGATTGTACACGTTGGTATCAGTGTTCAATGTACCCGCTGTCTTTGCCTCACTCAGAACCTGTGCATACTGTTCATTTGCAGATTTGTTCATGTCTTCGGCAGAAACCAGCATCAGCTGTTCGCGGTCAGCACCGACACTGCCGCTTGATGTTGTGCTTGACTTTCCGAAAAGCCTGCTCAAAAAACCTTTTGCGGAGGCTGAGGGAGACAGAACAGTAACGGACAAAGCCGATGCAAAAAGAAAAGCATAGATGAATTTTTGAAGTCGTTTCATACTCACCATGATAGCGAATTCATCACTTTGAAATCAATTGCACGCGTCCGGCGGCAAGCCCGTAGTGTTCAAACGCCCAGCGGTTGAGGGCTTCTCCTGCCCCTGCAAATGCACTTCCCCTTGTCTGCCGAATGTATGCCGCCAGGTCTCCTTCTATTTCATTAACAGATTTGCGGTTTGCAAGTCCAACAAAATATTTCCCGATTTCAGAAAGCGGCTGCTGCATTATGTATGCCATGAACTCGTTCCTCATCAGATATTCATCAGTCCTGTCGTATCCAAGTCCATTCTGGGTTTCCCAATACACTTTGATAAACTCCATGCTCGTCTTATCAAAATTCTGATACAGTGAAGAAACCTCATTGCGGAAGGACTCATCCGTAAAGAAAATACCGTGCCAACTCTCGTGAGCCAGCAGTTGTCTCCGCAGATAGTCAGCAGATTCACGCGAAATGGAAATGACCGCCCCCAGCCCTGCGCGGTATGTTCCGTCACCGTTATCGACAATCACTCCGTTTTGCAGAAGAATATCGCGCAACAGATATTCCTGTGCGTTCAGCTTAAAATGATCGACACTTGCTTTGGTAAAGAAATCGGCAAGTGACTGATCGCGGTAATCATGGGCATTGTATCCGTGATTCATCCGGGCAAACTCATCGCTCACCAGTTTCCCCTTGTAGCCGGCTTTTTCAACGAAATAGGCAAGACGTGTCAGATACAGACTTTGCGTTTCATAGTCTGCAAAATCGAACACAAGGACATGAGGCACCGCCTCCCATTCAAACAACTCAAAATCAGCAGAGCGCCATCTGCTTTTAGGCCATGTCAACGCCAACCCTAAATCCGCAACAAATGGTTTCAGCACCCGGTTCTGTACAGCGGCATAGTCAGAAGCATGATTCGGCGTAAGCATCATGGCGCAGACATCATCGGACAGTCCGAAATCCAGTGCACCGTAGGGAACATCCATAGCGGAAAGCTGAAGCGTCACTGTGTGTTGGCTTAATGAGCGGCGCAATGTCAGCTCCTGTCCGCTGTAGTGGAACACCAGTTTCTTCTGGGCATCCCACGTGCCGATATCAGCTGTCGGTTTGAGGGAAACCGTTATCTTCGGGAATACCCCGCGTGACGAATTTGAAGCAGGAAAAAACGGAGCGCAGGAAGTGAAATCGTAACTGGCACGGCGCAAATCAGGAATGTCGCCGCCTCCGCTGTGAAAGGCATAGAGCGGAACCGGTCCGCTTACATCATAACCGACGCGGATATCTGAAAATTTAACATCGGTTATAGCGTACGGGTAAAGTCCGTGCATAAAAAAACCGGAAGGAAGTTCTTCACCGTCAAATACACACAGCAAAATGGAAAACACCGGTGTACCCTGTGATTTCAATGCCGAAAACTCGCCGGACACAATGTGCCTGCCGGGTGCAACTTCCGGCTTGTCAGGAGTCCCGCGGTCATAAAGCAGACCGAATTCAAAGGCAGAATCGTCAACAGAAAACTCTTTCTTTTCATCTTCCAGCATTTCTATGGTCGCAAGCACTGACGCCCCGCCTTTTGCATGGATTAAACGCTCCAGTTTCGCCCGTTGGTTTGCAGTGAAATGAAAATACAGGGAAGCATTTTTTTTCGGATTTGAAATGCGGGCACGTGCAGATGTCTGGTTCAATGCGATAAAACTTTCACCGTCCATGCCTATCGGTGTTGTGGTTGTAAAAAAACGCTCAACCGTAAAATACGAAGCACCCAAAAGTAAAATGAGTGAAAGGATGACAAAAAAAACGACTGCTACACCACGGTTCATGCCCTGCATACTACACTTTTTCGCTGTTTTATTCTACACTCTGCGTGTTATGACAGTTTTTATGCCCAACAAAGACACCGCTTTTGCGCTCGCCCAGGCCGCACACTTGTATATAGCCGAATACAATAAAAAAACTGACAGCACTGAAAACTGGATTTTCCCGGAATTCCCACTCTATGCATATTTTCCGGAAGATGACGCCGGAGAAGACACAAATTCCCAGACAACCTGTTCCTGCACAATAGAACAGATTGCACTCGATGAAAAGGATAAAACCTGTTATTTTCCCGTTCAGCTGGAGCTTTTAAACGGAACATGCCGCACCCTTCGCATTGTGTTTGCAAAGGCGCGGCATGCACTATGTCATCTGCCCATTCAGGCAGAAGGATTCCCACTGCCTCAAAGAGTTTTCCGCCTGGCCCGCCTGGAGCAGAAAGAAACTTCAGGAGGCAAGAGTTGGCAGGTCTTCGATGAACGGTGGGTCAAAATCCCCAAAAATGAAAATCAGTAGTTTTCTGCCTTGACCTGGAAATATGACTGAGGATGGTTGCAGACAGGACAGACATCAGGAGCCTTTTTACCGACACAGATGTGTCCGCAGTTGGAGCACTGCCAAATAACGTCACCGTCCTTGCTGAACACGCGTTCTTTCGTCACGTTGTCCAACAGAGCGCGGAAGCGTTCCTCATGCGCTTTTTCAATAGCAGCAACACCCTCAAAGAGCCGTGCAATATCATCAAAGCCTTCTTCCTTCGCTGTCTTGGCAAACCCGTCATACATGTCCGTCCACTCATAGTTTTCACCCTGAGCAGCAGCCTTGAGGTTTTCTGCAGTATCCGGAATGCCATTGTTCAAAAGCTTGAACCAAATCTTTGCATGTTCCTTTTCATTTTCTGCAGTTTCATCAAACAGATTCGCGATCTGAACAAAGCCATCTTTACGGGCACGGCTTGCAAACCAGTTGTACTTGTTTCTTGCCTCTGATTCCCCGGCAAATGCCGTCCACAGGTTCTTTTCTGTTTTTGAGCCTTTGAGTTCCATGGTATTCTCCTTGCAGTCAGTTTTATGTCAGGCGGGCACCAGCCATAGTGCCCGTCAGTTTATTTCATTATTTTGTCTCCCCTGTCCATTGCTGTCAAGCCTGACTTCAGCAATTCAAGGATACCGTATGGCTCCAGCAAGCGGATGAGGGAAGAAATTTTATCCTCACTTCCGGTCGCTTCAACAATAAGAGAATTCTCCGCAACATCAACGATATGAGCACGGAAGATATTGCAGGTTTCAATGATAACAGCGCGGTTCGGACCATCGGCACGGACCTTTACTAGCGCCATTTCACGCTGCGTTGTCGTAGAATGATCACAGTGTTCAATCGAAATCACTTCCACCAGTTTTGACAACTGCTTTTCAATCTGCTCCAGAATATACTCATCACCCCGGACGACAATCGTCATGCGAGATTTATCAGGTTCAGCTGTTTCGCACACCGTAAGAGAGTCTATGTTGTACCCACGGCGGCTGAACAAACCGGAAACACGGCTGAGAACCCCAGCATGGTTTTCA
The DNA here is from genome assembly GCA_902797055.1 of uncultured Spirochaetaceae bacterium. Lineage (GTDB taxonomy): Bacteria > Spirochaetota > Spirochaetia > Treponematales > Treponemataceae > Treponema_D. Next base: position 16,189 of record CADBRT010000145.1, on the reverse strand, counting down.
ACAAGAACAGAAAGCACATATCTTCCTTCCATAAGCATTTCTCCTATAATTAATGCTGTGATTCAGCATATATTCCAAGCAATCTGGTATCTTCAGTCTTTTCCCTCAGCTTCACCAGAAGTTTTTCCACATATTCTTCAACATTTTCCGTTACACCGGAAAGTTCCGCATCCGCATAGAACCAGTACCGCCAGGATTCCCCCTCAATCGGACGGGACTCAAGACGAGTAAGATTCAATGAGAAATCTTTAAACACCCCAAGCACATTGCACAATGCTCCCGGCTCATTCTTCGTCTTGAAGATAAAACTCGCCATATTCATCTTTATGTTGAGTTCCCTTCCTGCTACGGAGTTCGCCGCTATTATCACAAATCGCGTAAAATTACTCGGGTCGTCTTCAATATCTTCGGCAAGGACATTCAGATGATACAGGGAAGCGTTCAGTGGGCTGGCGATTGCAGCATATTCTTTTGAACCTGAATCAGAAACGGTTTTAGCAGCAGTTGCCGTTGAAACAGCATCGATATGAGTCCATGATTTGTGCTCGTCAAGGAATTTATGACACTGGATGAACCCCTGCGGATGTGAGTACACCGTTTTGATACCGTCGATTGACGCACCCTTGACACCCAAAAGCGCATGCCTGATATTAAGTGTCAGCGCACCGACAATGCTCACATCTTCAAATCGAGAAAAATTGTCGTAGTTCTGATAAACAGAGCCTGCCAAAGAATTCTCTATAGGAACCATACCGTAATCAGCTTTGCCGTCAATTACGCTTTGGAAAATCTCACTGAAAGAATCGACAGCTGCCGGTTCCACATCAGCAGCATCAAAGTAGCGGGAAATCGCCTGTTCCGCATAGGCGCCGCGCTTACCACTGTACGCGACCACAATCTTACCGATTGGCTTTGAAGCCTTCTCTGACAGTTGGGTATTCCGTTCCTCGCGGATATGGGCAACAGCCTTTCCCATGACAGGAGCTAGCGCTTCAATGTCGTGCATCATCTTGTCAAACTGCACCGGCATCATGGAAGAAGCACCGTCTACGAGGGCTTTTTCTGGGGAACAATGGACTTCAAGCATGAGACCGTCCGCACCGGACGCTATAGCAGCAAGCCCCATTGGGCCGACCTTGTCGCGGACAGAAATGCAGTGACTGGGGTCAACGATGATCGGAAGATGGGTAAGAGATCGAAGGACAGGAACGGCGGAAAGGTCGAGCGTATTACGCGTCGCCGGTTCAAAGGTTCTGATGCCGCGTTCACAGAGAATAACATTATCCGTCCCGCTCGACAGCAAATACTCGGCAGACATCAACAACTCTTCCAGCGTAGCGGAATGACTGCGGCGCAGGATGACAGGCTTTCCTGTCGCACCGACCTTTTTGAGCAAGTCAAAATCCTGCATGTTGCGCGCACCAATTTGATACACATCAACATAATCCTGCATAAGCGGAATCAATTTTGGAGAAAGAATCTCTGTCACAACAGGAAGGCCATATTTTTCGCCAGCCTCTTTCAAATATTTGAGGCCTTCTTCTCCCAGCCCCTGGAAATTATACGGAGAAGAATTAGGCTCGTATGCACCGCCGCGGAGCATGACAGCCCCGCTGGATGCCACCGCACGCGCAGTTTCCAGTATCTGTTCGCGGGATTCCACCGCACGCGGACCAGCAATTGCCACAACCCGCTGTCCGCCGATACGGATTTTCTGACCGCGCTTGTTCGGCACTTCAACTATCGTGTTTTCCTGCTTGAACTCGCGGCTCGCAAGTTTGTACGGTTTACTGATAGGAATAACCGCACTGACTCCGGGGAGAACCTCAACTTCACGCCTGTCCATGGACACTTTACCCACAGCAGCAATGACAGTATCCTCTTCCCCTACAATTTCATTAAGCTTGAAACGCTTGCTGGTAAGGAAATCACACACCGCAGTTTTCTGAACAGGCGTTATGTCCTTCTTCAATACAATTACCATACATTAACTCCCGGACAGGCGAGGGTTAGAAGCTTGATACGTTCCAGGACACAGTACGAAGGATATCGCCGAACACACCGGCAGCTGTAACCCCTGCACCTGCTCCATATCCGCGTATGGTCAAAGGAATCGGAGAATATCTTCTGGTGTGGAATACGAATGCATTTTCCCCTCCCTTTACGGCATACAGAGGATTATCTGCACCGACTTCAAGCATTCCGACACTCACCTCTCCATTTTCTATGCTGGCACCCATGCGCAACACTTTGCCATCCTTTTTAAGAGCAGCCATTTTGTCAGCAAAATAAGAGTCAAGCTCAGGCAGTCTCTTCAGGAATTCTTCCGTAGTTCCCTCAATATTAAACTCAGCAGGGAAGATTGAGTGCATCTTTATGTCTTCCAGTTCTATGCTCATGCCCGCTTCACGGGCTATAATCAACGCTTTGCGTGCAACATCCGTACCTTTTAGGTCATCCCGAGGATCCGGCTCGGTGAATTTCTTTTCCTTCGCTTCAAGCACTGCCTCGCTGAACGTCGCACCTTCATCAAGCCGGCCAAAGATATAGCTCAAGCTTCCAGACATAATTCCGTTGAAGCCGGTCAGATTGTCACCGCTCTTGAAGAGGTTCTGCAAGGTATCGATGATTGGAAGCCCGGCACCGACGTTCGTCTCATAGAGGAAGCGGACATGCATTGAATTTGCGGTATCGCGCAACTTCTCATAGGTTTCCATGCTCATGGAATTCGCGCGCTTGTTCGGAGTCGCTATATTCATGCCCGCCTTGAAGATGTCGATATAGCGCTCCGGCAAATCATACGAAGCCGTACAGTCGACAAACACAGGATTCAGCGGTTTCATCTCCCTGACATACGAGAGAATTGCGTCAACATCGGTCTGCTTTGCATTTTTCGGCAGGTCGTCCCGCCACGTGGCAAGATCGATGCCTTCTGGATTGAACAGCATCTGGCGCGCCTTTGCAATGGCAAGCACCTTTACGTCAATGCCCTGCTCCAAAAGGGAATGCTGCTGGTTGTGAATCTGGTCGATAAGTCTTCCGCCGATTGTACCGGCACCGAACACGAACACCTGGATTGACTGCACGGTGTTGAAGAAGAACTGGTGTGCGACGCGGACTGCGGTATCACCGTCAGCCCCGTCAATAACTGCGGAAATAGAACGCTCGCTGGATCCCTGTGCAATAGCGAGGATGTTGATATCCCTGCTAGCAAGGGCATCGAAGAACGTACCGGCAACACCGCGCTTTTTCTGCATTGCGTCACCGACAATCGAAACGATGGCACAATCATCGTGAACCGCGATTTTATTCACCAGTTTTGTGGATATCTCAAGAGAAAACTCTGAACACAGGACATCCTGAACAGCGGCAGCATACGCTTTTCGCACACAGAATGAAATGGTGTATTCAGAAGAAGACTGCGTTATGAGCAGGACGGAAATGCCGGCATTGCTTACGGCGGCAAAAACACGGGCTGCCATGCCCTTTTTGCCCTTCATACCCGGACCGCTGACAGAAATCATGGAACATGACTTCAGACAGCTGATGCCGCGTACCGGACCGGCTTTCTTTTCGCTTTCAAACGGTCCGTGACCGATTCTGGTACCGCGCGCTGAAGGAGCGAACGAGTCCAAACTCCATGCTTCAATTCCTCTGGCGGCAAGCGGAGCAAGCGTCTTTGGATGAAGAACCTTGCTTCCGAAGAAGGAGAGCTCCATCGCTTCATCATAACTCATGTCTTTGACAAGGATTGCATCTTTTACAATGCGGGGGTCGGCAGTATAGATTCCCTCCACATCAGTCCAAAACTCTACCTTTGAGGCGCCGAGACAGCTTCCCACGATAGCAGCGCTGAAGTCGCTACCGTTGCGGCCGAGCAATCCCATCTGAGGTTTGCTTCCAGTGCCGCCCGTCCATGTGCAGATAAACCCTGGGAACAACAGAATCCGTGCAGATTTTTTGTCGCTGTCCCGGTATGCGGCGAAAGCATCCGCACAGGCGATATAATCAGGATCACCTTCTTTTTGGTTGCCTGTCGTGAATATAAATTTTCTGGAATCAAGGAGCATGACACTCTGCCCCTTTGCAGCAAGCACAGCCTCCACAATCGGGCTGGACATAAGCTCACCCATGCCCATAATGCGGCAATGGGCCGTATCAGGGCATTCCCCGAATGCAACAAGAGCCCCTAACAGTTCTCCGAGTTCTGCAAGAACAACATCAATACCGGAAAGAACACGGTCCATGTCGAAATTCGGCAGCATGGATTTGATTTCACGGCAGATATCAGAGTGAATACCCCGGATTTCACTGACAACAGTCTGAGGCCTTCCCCCAACAACACAGGAATCAATGGCAGCCTGAAGTTTGTTGGAAACTCCCGCCACCGCACTTACGACTACTGAAATGCGGTCTTTTTCCGCCCTGCCAATCATAATGTCCGCGCTGTCAACAATGCGACGGGCAGAACCCATGCTTGTGCCGCCAAATTTTAGTGTCAGCATACTGCTGCTCCTCGGAAAACAAAAATTATTGCATAATTATACCGAGTTTATTCAAAAATGACAACAGTATCAGGTCTGCGGCAGTTCGATCGTACCATATTCACACAGACAGTTCGCTATATGAACATCTTCAATGAGTTCAAGAGAACGTTTTACACGGCGGTACAGTTTAAGCTCCCCTATTCCACTGCCGCCGCCAATCACCTTGAGCACTTTGCGGCCGCCCTCCGGAGCTTCATAGTCACGAACGCACATCACATCGGTTTTGCAGAACACATCAATGTCTATGTAATACTTTCTATCATTCATGCTGACGGACCAATGCAGTTTTATACCGTCATCGTCCTCCGGCATTTGAGTACACTCGTAAACGACATCGTACTTTCTGAAACCGCCGGCATGAAATTCAAGCTTCTTACCCTCGAAAGACACGAGGACACTCTGTTTTTTGTTGAATTCCCCCTGAACTGCAAAGCAGGACTGCAGGAGTTTTTTGCCGGAGATATTGCTGGTCAGATTGGAGGAACTTAAATGCAGGAACGGATTGGAAAACCCTCGACCCCAGTTTTTATCAAAATAGCCGTAGGAACAATTCTTACTTACGGAATATGTTTCACCGTCAAAAGTAATCACACCGTTTACCGATGTGCGCGCTCCGAAACAGGACCAGTTAATAGTCTTACTCCGGTAGTTCGGAAAAAAGTTCTCCTCCAGTGTATAATGCAGATTCCACACCATAGTACCGGGATTACACATAAGTTCAGGAGTTTCAATCAAATCATCCCGCGAAACAGAAACCGAACCGACCATACCGGAATCCGTTATAGTACAGGTATTCCCCTCTGAGGTGCCTACCTTGACGACATTGTTATCAGAGTCTGTTTTTAAAGCCTTTGCGGGAAAATATGCATTTATCTGTTTGCCGCCTTTTGCAAGCTTTCCAACTTTGACCATTACAAAGGATGGATGTACAAAATTCTGAGTAAGAAGCGCTTTTTCACTTGCTGATCCTGCCAAAGCGGCCTGTAAATCAGCATCAGTCTTGCCTATACGATCTTTGAAACCAAGCACACATTCTGATGGGGACAACATTGGATTGACAATATAAAGCTCAATGAAAAACGCAACATCTTCACCTGTTTCGGTACTGACTCCATTGGTAACCAGACGCCACCTGTCAAATCCATTCTTCTTTAACAAACCCGCGAGTTTATAACGCTTGCTGCGACTGATTTTATTCAAATCCATATTTCATCCACCCAAAATCAAAAAAACGAAGACTCGTATACCCTTAGTATGATTTTCGGTGTTTGAATATACTATTTTAACATTTTTGAAAGAGTTTTATCGAATTCATCAGCATCGAGCGGGAAATTTGCATCGAGGAATTCATAGCAGTTCTGGGCATTTCTCTGCACATGTTCATACCAAATCGAATACACCTCTGGCTCAAACCCCGGTCCCGGGTACGGAGCCCCTTGGACATCAGAAACCAACTGGCGAATCATAGCAACGAATTCCATCGTCTTTCTCTCTTTTTCATCCATAAAAAACTCCTGTAAATAAAAACCTGCATTAACTGTATCGGCAGAAACAGACCACAACTACATCAACCGCTGGAGAATCATAAACAACGTTGTGCTTCCAAAGATTGAAACCATTGAATTTTTGAATATGATATGAAGCAGAACTGCCGCTATGACACCGGCAAAATTCGGTATTCCCCAGGGAAATAAAACCAGAGAAACATCTTTAAAACTGTAGACCACCAGTATTGCTATAACCATGGACGGTATGTACTTTTCGATAAACCGGATAACCGGAGGGGGATCCTTCCGGCTGAACAAAGCAAACGGGAAAAGACGTTCCAAATAGATAATCAAACCGGACACAAGGGATGCAAGCAGAGCGAACGGGAGCGGAGTGTGCTGAGAAGCCGAGGCGACACTTCTTACACCGATACCACACACTTCCATAGCAATCAGCGCCCCGCAAATGACAAGCGCAACTGCAAGAACAAAAAACAGAGGCACAGCCTTGATTTTTCCGCGGGCAAGGACGATACACGCAACACCTAGTATAATGGAAAGAAAAATAATATTTGAAGAAGCCAGAAGATGACATTTTGACAGCACCAGCGCAATCAATGCCACACCCGCGCCGACCAACGGAGGCAACACATCGCGGGACGCAGAAATCTGCCCGAAAAGGATAATAACAAAAAGCGAGGTCAGAGCGAAATCAACCCCGTCAAGATACTGAGACAGATTGTAATGCTCCAAGACATTGTACGCAACGGCCCCTATCACTCCGCCTAAAATCCAGTACAGGTGGTCAAGTATACCGATTGTTCCCAAAAACGGCCCCGGCGCAACATTTTTTGGGACAGAAATGCCGGTGAGAATGGCATACGTCTCGTCGGTGAGCGTATACACAACAACCTGCTTCCACCAGCCGATGCCTTTCGTTTTACGGATGAGTGAAAGCCCGTATACGATATGCCTTATATTTACGAAAAATTCCGTGATGGCTATCTCAGCAAGGGCGGCACCAGCCCCCAAAAGCCCGGCAGCAATGTACTGTCCCGCTCCCGAATACATCGTAACGCCCATAAAAAGCGACATCCACCATGGATAGCCTGCACGAACAATCATCAGCCCGAACGGAATACCGATTGCTATGTACCCGAAGAAAATAGGAGTTGTAATCTTGCAACACTGCCTCAAAACATAGTGATTCACGAGGGCATTATACTTACAATCATTGAAAGTTAAAAGTAGTTGTGTTACACTTTTCACATGGCAAATGAAACTATTCCAGCAAGAAAAGACGTCCCCGCACGTGATAAATGGGACCTGACTAAGTTATATACATCAGATGAAGATTGGGAAAAAGACCTCAAAAGCATACCCGCCCTCGCAGAGAAACTTGTATCATATAAAGGAAAACTCGGGGAAAATTCCCAGACACTACTGGAAGCGCTGAAAGACTACGAACGTTTCCAGAAGAAAATTGAAAAAGTCTTCCATTATGCAAGCCTCCAGCACTCCGCTGACCAAGGCGACAGCAGTGCACAAGAAAAAGAAAACAGAGTCATGATGGCATACACTCAGGCGGAAGCAGCGCTGAGTTTCTGGGAACCAGAACTGCTCGCCATCCCCGATGACAAAATAAACGGATGGATACAAGATGAGCAGTACAAGGATTACAGCGTCTATATCAAAAAGCTCCTGCACTTAAAGCCCTATACGCTGAGCGAAAAAGAAGAGCGGATCATTGCACTGGAAGCAGAATCATCACAGACAGCAAGCAATGCTTTCTCTCTGCTGAACGACGTGGACATGAACTTCGGAACAGTAAAAAAAGACGGTGCAGACAAACCTCTCACCCACAGCACCTGGAGTACATTCCTTGAAGACGAAGACAGAACAATCAGAAAGGAAGCCTACAACAAATTCTACGGCGTCTTTGAAGCCCATGCAAACACGCTCGCCGCCCTGTATGCGGGTTCTGTAAATAACGATATCTTCCACGCTCGGGCGCGCGGATATAAATCAAGCCTGGAGGCAGCGCTGTACCGCGACAAAATCACCGAGACAGTCTACCGCAACCTCATAGATACCGTCCACAAGAATCTGGACACCCTGCACCGCTATTATACGCTGCGCAGAAAGGTTCTGAAACTCGATGAACTCAGACACTACGATGTCTATGTACCGCTCGTAAAATCAGTCAAAAAGAACACGACTTTCGATGAGGCTGTGGAAATCGTACGGAATGCGCTCGCACCGCTGGGAAGTGAATACACAGACACATTGTGCGGCGGGCTGCAAGGGGGATGGTGTGACCGCTATGAAAACAAAGGCAAGCGCTCAGGAGCTTTCTCTTCCGGCGGCTATGAAGGCTATCCGTATATCCTGCTGAACTACAAAGATGATTCCATTCGCGACGTATATACCATGGCACACGAAGGCGGACACTCCATGCACTCATGGTACAGCGTAAAAAGCAACCCGTTCATGTGCTACGACTATACCATATTCGAAGCGGAAACAGCGTCAACCTTCAATGAAGAACTGGTGTTCGAATACCTGCTTAAGGAAGCAAAAAAAGCTGGGGACAAAAAACTTGCCACATACCTCACATCGTCCCGAGTGAACGACATTCTTGCCACGCTCTACCGCCAGACGATGTTTGCCGAATTCGAACTCAAGGCTCACGAATCAGCGGAACAGGGACAACCGCTTACCACAGACAGCATACGTGCCATCTACCGCTCACTCCTTGAGCAGTACTTCGGGCCGGAAACAGTGTTTGAAACCACTAGCGACCTTGAAGGACTCCGCATTCCGCACTTCTACAACGCATTCTACGTATACAAATACGCAACAGGAATCTCCGCATCCCTCGCACTTGCAAAGCGCGTCACCGAAGGCGGCACGGCAGAACGGAACGACTACTTCAAATTTCTGACATCCGGCGGTTCACGCTACCCGCTTGAAAGCCTGCGCCTTGCCGGCGTCGACATGGAAAAGACGGAACCGGTACAGGCAGCACTTAACACCTTCAAAGTGCTGGTCGATGAACTGGAATCAGAACTGCTGTAGTTTAAAAAGCCTTCGCTTCCGCAAGGGAGCGGAGGATATTTGACATAACACGAAAACTGTCCGGCGTAAGGGACGCCAAGTCATCGTTCGGCGTGTGGAACAACCTCCACGTACGGGGCAGCCGCTCTTTGTACGAGTATTCAACTTCGCCGTCCTGCATGCGGCGCTGCTTGGAAGACTCCCTGTTCATGACAGCATCGGACAACCCCGGATTCTTGCTGAGCTCCCGGGCATACAAAGACGCTTCCGAAGCGGGCAGAATGGTTATGGCCACCGCTGGAATGCCACAGGCAAGGAACGAAGCGTTATCGCTGTAGGGGACAGGAAGGCTCATCCACCTGCCGGGACAGGAACGCCGGAGCAAATCCTGAGTCCGCGAAAACAAATCGTTGAACACATTTACGAATTTAGGAGAAGTACCCACAGGCAGCACAGTCTTTGAAAGAATCGGAACTTCCCCTCTTCCGCAGGAATCAAACACGTACACATCATCGTTTGTAATACCGAGCCGCTTAAAGACATTGGCAATGCCAAAGGCCCCCTGCTCGTTCACTCCGGTGTTCCAGCCAAGTTCCTCACCGTCCGTAAAAAAAATCCTGACATTGTGAACCCCTTGAAAATCCTTGAGCGACACCGCCCAATCCATTATCTGGAAATCAGCAGCGCTGTTGTCATTCGCTCCAGGACTGCCTTCTACCCGGTCATAGTGGGCAACAACGGTTTTTATTTTAAACTGAGGATTGTAGAACCGTGATGGAAACTGAACCAAAATATGACGTTTCCCGTCTATAACAGTAACTGCAGAATCCACACCGCGCGCTTTGAGATACGACTGAATTATGTCCCCCCGGTTCGCTCCAGGAGCAATATACGCTTTGAATTCCTCCGATAAAAATTGCATACTATTATTATAAACCGACAACTGTGATTTTGCAAACAGAGAAGCCGGCAATCCAGAGATTTTTGTTTCTTTTTCCTGTAACCTGTGCTATGATAGAAGCTATTACGAAATAACAAACCGGAAAAAGCAGTCCGGCAGGGGGAAATTATGACAATCTACGTGGATATTAACGCTGGCCGCGACGGAAACGGCAGCAAAGAAATGCCTTTTAAATCCATCAGCCAAGCGGCAAAACAAGCTGTTGCGGGGGACGAAGTCCTTGTGTCTCCCGGTGTCTACCGTGAATATGTGGCCCCGGAAAACGGGGGAACAGAAGACAACCGCATTGTGTACCGCAGCACACAGCCGCTCGGAGCAGTCATAACGGGTGCGGAACTGTTGCCGGACTGGAAGCGGTACGAAGGCACCACCTGGACAGCAAGCGTGGACAACAGCATCTTCGGCTCATACAATCCATACACAACCTTCGTCTACGGAGACTGGTACTTTGCAGGAAAGACCAAACACACCGGCGCTGTGTATCTGAACGATAAAATGCTCTACGAAGCGGAAAGCCTTGAGGCGTGCATACAAGGCGATGTGTACCCCTGCTCGTGGGAACCGGAAGCTTCAAAATACAAATGGTATGCAGAACAGAAGGACGGACGCACTGTTTTCTATGCAAATTTCCACGACTACGATCCTAATGCCGAAAAAATAGAAATCAATGTGCGCAAACGCTGCTTCATGCCGGAAAAAACGGGTGTCAGCTATATCACAGTGTCCGGCTTCAATATCAACAAGGCCGCGACAAACTGGGCGCCGCCCGCCGCATATCAGGACGGCATGATCGGGCCTCACTGGTCAAAAGGCTGGATAATCGAAGACTGCGACATAAGCAACAGCAAGTGCGCGGGTATCAGCGTCGGCAAATACTACGATGAACAGAACGACCACTACTTCACCTGCAAGCATGTAAAGACACCGACACAGATGGAACGCGATGCCGTCTGCCGCGGGCAGTACCACGGGTGGCTCAAGGAAAAAGTCGGCAGCCACATCATCAGACGCAACAATATCCACCACTGCGAACAGGGCGGAATCATCGGCCGCATGGGAGGCGTTTTCTCCATCATTGAAGACAACCATATCCACCACATCAACAACATGATGGAACTCGGCGGCGCGGAAATCGCCGGCATAAAAATGCACGCCGCAATCGACGTCATCATGCGACGCAACTGCATTCACGACTGCACCATGGGCATATGGACGGACTGGGAGGCACAGGGCACCCGCATTACGCAGAACCTGCTGTACAACAACCAGAAGCCCAAATTCGCCGCAAGCCTCAAAGGCGGCATGATGAGTCAGGACATCTTTGTGGAAGTCGGACACGGACCGACGCTCATTGACAACAACATCCTGCTTTCCGACGTAAGTCTGCGCATGGCGACACAAGGCGTTGCAATGGTCCACAACCTCATCTGCGGGGCGTTTACGTCAGTCGGCAGAGGCACTGACGACATCATAGACGGATCTTTGCGCCAGCGCTACACACCGTACCACATTCCGCACAGAACAGAAGTCATGGGATTCATGACCATTCTGCATGGCGATGACCGCTTCTACAACAATATCTTTATTCAGAAATGGCCGGTACAAACGGAAGCCGACGGCACCAGCGGAACCACAGAAGTTGAAAACCGGGAAGTCGGCACCCATGTACTGGATGCCTACCCTGTCTATGATGAGTGGATTAAAAACTTTGAGCTGGACAACGACACCCCGAATATGATAGAAATGGCACCCTACCACTTCCGTCCGCTGCCGGTATGGTCTGAAGGCAACGTGTACCTTGCAGGGGCAAAGGCATACAAAAACGAAACCCACAAGCTCCAGATGGAAGCACAGGGACTCAAACTCGACCTCGTCGAAAAGAACGGTTCCCCCGTTCTGGACACAAACCTGTACGACTTTATCAAAGACTTTACCGTACGCATGATAAACACAGATACCTTGGGCTGCGCCTTTGAACCGGAGCAGCAATACGAAAACCCGGACGGTACGCCGATTACCTTTGACACGGACTATCTGGGCAACCACCGCGGCGCCGTCGTCATTCCGGGACCGTTTGCCAGTGCCCAATACACAGACAAACCGCTGTAGCAGAACATAAAGAACACGAGGATTTGTATGAACACAACTGCAGCCGTAACGGCACTACTTGCACTGATTTCCGGCATAGGAATCTTTTTGACCGGATGTTCCATGATGAGCGCGAATTTGGAATCACTTGGAGCATCAAAGCTCAAAAAGCTTTTCAACCACGCGGCTAAAAGCAAAATACTCGGGGTCGGCATCGGTGCTGCAGGAACGGCTGCCATACAAAGCTCTGGTGCCACAACAGTGATGGTAATCGGTTTCGTAAACGCCGGAATCATGACGCTCACCCAAGCGGCAACCGTCATTTACGGCGCAAACATCGGAACTACCATCACCGGCCAGATTGTGGCATGGGGCATGTCGGGTGGCAGCGCCATTTCTTCAACGGCAATCTTTTCTGCCTTTGCCGGAATCGGAGCCTTCATCCTGGTCTTCGCAAAAAAAGATTTGTGGAAAAAAATGGGCGGCATTCTGGGAGGCTTCGGACTTCTGTTCGTCGGCCTTTCTATGATGGCAGGGGCAATGGAATCTTTTGCAGAACTTGAGGTTCTGCGGAACTTTCTTGCTTCCATCAAAAACGCCGTCCTGCTGGTGGCAATCGGTGCAGTGCTTACCGCCATTGTGCAGAGTTCTTCCGTCATGACATCAGTTGCCATCACCATGGTTGTGTCTAACCTCATCACGCTGGAACAGGGCATATACATCACCATGGGTTCAAACATCGGCTCCTGTATGGTCGCAGTGCTTGCTTCCCTTGCCAGCGGCAAGAATGCCAAACGAACAGCTTTAATCCACTTGATATTCAACATCAGCGGCGTCATTTTCTTCCTGCTGCTTTCGCTTGTTATACACATTGCCCTTCCGAATTTTTCCATTGCAATCCCGTTTGAAAATCTGTTCCCCAGTGTACCGCAGATTCAGCTGGCAATGTTCCACACCGTCTTCAACGTTATCACCGTAGTACTGATGCTGCCGCTCACCAACGGACTGGTCTCGCTTGTCACCCGGTTGATGCCGGACAGTAAAAAAGACAAAGCCGAACAGGAATTCAAAACCCACTACATCAGCGACTACCTTCTGCGCACACCGCCGATTGCTATTTCTCAGCTCAAAAACGAATTGGTCTACATGGGAACACTCGCCTTTGAAAACTTCAACCGCTCCCTCAACATGATATGCAAAATGGATTTTACCGACAAAGAGATATTCGACAGAACGGAAGATAAGATAAACTTCCTGAACCATTCCGTCGTGTCATACGCCACCAAGGTGTCCAGCTTGAGCCTGTCGGAAAAAGACCGCGTGTACCTTTCGACCGCGTTCCACACAACTTCCGACTTTGAGCGTGTCGGAGACTATGCAAAGAACATCGTGGAATATGCAGAACTGCTCTCGTCTTCCGGCGAAAAGTTTTCCGCAGCAGCTCTGGCGGAAATCGATTCTTTGCGCCGCCTAACGAATGTTCTGTTCGTTCAGGCAACCGAAGCCTACGTGCAGGCTGACTTCCTTGCGCTTGAAGAAGCGGAAAAGTCGGAAACCAAAATAGATGCCGCAACTGACGAAATGGCAAAGAACCACATCAAGCGGCTGAACGAAGGCATCTGCTCCCCTACGGCAGGTTCCCAGTACATCTCACTCGCTTCGAATTCGGAGCGCGTCGCCGACCACCTGATGAATGTAGCGCGGAGCATCCGCCACTGGGCATAGTCGTCAAAATTGCCATCCTACGATAATTGGTGTATAATGCAGCTATGGAGATGCACAAGCTGCCAATCGGCATTCAAGACTTTTCAAAACTCCGAGAGGATGGATTCATCTATATCGATAAAACATCGTTCATCCACCGAATTGAAGGAGCGGGGGGACATTCTTTCTCTCCCGCCCGCGCAGGTTCGGCAAGAGTCTTTTTCTCTCCACGCTCAAGGCATACTTCGAGGGCAGGAAAGAACTGCTCCATGGGCTTGCAATCGAAGAGCTTGAAAACCAAAAAGATGAGCCGTGGCAGCAGCATACCGTAATCAGCATCGACTTCAGTACGGACACGTATGCGATTGATGGCAATCTGGAGTCACAGCTGGAATCGAAGTTAAATACGCATTCATAAGCAGCCTCGCCCCGACACTATACAGAATTCCCGCCAGTGCGCCGGAACTTTCTATCAGCAAATTCTCGCAGGACATGGACAGCGGAAACCTAGAGGGCGTGATGAACCGATTCAAGGCTCTGTTTGCCTGCCTGCCCTACACGAATACAGCGGACGAAAACTATGTCGAGGCGAACTTCCAGAACGTGATATACATCGTATTCATTCTGTTGGGGAAATGGTCGGAGATAAAGATGCACACAGCTCTAGGGAAAGCAGACTGCATCGTAAAGACCGCGAGTGCGATATACATCTTCGAGTTTAAGCGTGACGGAGGCGTTGAGAAGGCGCTCGAGCAGATTGAAAAAATGAAATATGCCGACGCATTCGCCGCCGACGGCCGCCCCATAGAAAAGGTGGGCGTGAACTTTTCCACAAAGGAGCGCAATATCGCAGACTGGCGCACGGCGTAGGGACAAATACGTTTATTCTGGATTCACTGGTAATTACTATTAATTGCAATATTCCTTTATGTAATCCGCAAAAAAAGGTAGTGAAAAGGAGATGTATGACTGACGACTGTCAAGAATTCCTTTTTTTAAAAGTCTGTCGCGGTACATTGAGTAGCTTCCTGCTTTTTCACCCATAAGAAGCAAAACTTCTTCCCGTTTGTATTCAGCTTTTTCCGTCAAAAGACGAACAAGAAATCTGTCAGAGTCAGTCAATTCTTCCCAAATCTTTTCATAGGAATATGCAAACAACTCGGATTTCAAATCTGGAATCAAATCTGCAAGAGTTTCATCTTCATGTTTTTTGAAGTACAAAGAGCCCAACTCCTGAAAAGCATAGGCGTATCCCTTTGTAAACTTTGCCATTTGTCTTGCCTCATCTAAATCAATGTTCAAAAGCCTTCTATACATTTCGCTCATTCGGACAAAATTGAGCTGCTCGGTCTTTATGGTCGTTGCGCGCCTAAAAAATGTCAGGTTCTTTACGTTGCTCACTTCCATAATGTTTTCATAAAGTCCAGTACAAACAAGATAAACCGGATATGCGTTTCGTAGCCATTTACCGTATTCAGACGCAAACTGAATCATTTCCTTTGTTTTAGAAACTTCGTCAATTCCGATAAGAATTTTTTTGCCTTTTTTTTGAACCTTTTTTAGCATCTCTTCAATTTCAACACCGATGTCAAAAAAAACGTTCTCCTTTTCTGACGAAATTGAAATTCCACCTCCGTTTCCAAGCACACTTGCAGAAAGACTGACGCTCTTTCCCTTTGAAGACTTTTTTCCAAAACCTTCTTTCTGAAGCATAGCCGCAATCTGGACGAGTAAGTCTCTTGCAGGAGAAACGTCAAAAACAATCCAGTTATTAGCAGCGAAATCTTCGTTTTTCATTTGTTCTTCGATTTTTGCTAGAATTACAGTTTTTCCAGAGCCACGGACACCTGTGATTTTATATACAGATTCTGAAGGATTTTCATATCTGAAATTCTCAAGAATTTCGTTAGTTTGTTCGGTAGCAATATATGAGAACCCCGGATTCTTGCTGAATGTAGTCGTAAATGGATTTTGCATTTAGTCCTCGTTACAGATTAGTCTTTCTTTTATAAGTCTTTATAGTTATGTATAACTTTATAACTCTTTATACTTTTCTGTCAATATGCAGAGCGTAACTATTCAGTATCTAAAAAGCAACGCATAATTCATAAGCTACTCAAGATTTTTAATGTTTGCTCCAGCAGTGGCATCGGCACACTCATTTCCATTCCGCTCCATTGCACCGTTTTCGACTTCCGTCCATCCTCCTGAAAAAAAACAGGCTACTTATCCGTAAGCGTCAAATGAATCCCCCTGACATGCCGTACTCTGATGAAAGACGATGATGACCTGCTTGAATTGCGTGAAGAAAAAGTTCTGCCTCGCTTTGACAAGTTCAAAACCTG
>CADBRT010000144.1 GCA_902797055.1 uncultured Spirochaetaceae bacterium | reverse complement strand
GTACTGGTTTCTCCGTCATGGGGAAAATCCGCACTGCTTTCCCTGTACGGAGAAAAACTTCTCGACCCGCTCGTTGAGACCGGTTTTAATATCATATTGAGGCCGCACCCCCAGTCGCGCATAAGCGAAAAAGAAATGCTTGACCACATTTTGGACCGCTATAAGGATACTCCGAATCTGACAGTGGATTCAAACCGCGACAATTTCTATTCTCTGAAGAAAGCAGATCTGATGATTTCTGACTTTTCTGCAATCATCTGGGATTACACCTTTCTCTGCGATAAACCTGTCATGTATGCAAGCGCAGAGATGGAGTTGGGACCCTATGATGCGTATGATATGGACCACGAAATCTGGCAGTTTGAAACTGTCAGAAAAATCGGCATAAAGATAGAGGAAAAGGATTTCCCGAATATCAAACAGGTGATTCAGAATGCTGCGGACAATTCTGAACTGGCGCGGCTGCGGCACAAAGCCCGCGATGAGGCGTGGATGTATATCGGAGAATCCGCAAAACGCACGGTAGACTATATGTTCAAAACGATGGGGGAGGGCGACACTGCGGAGCAGGAGCTTGGCAAATGACAACGATTTTGTACAATATTATTCTTTCCCCGATTACTCAGATTATTGAGATAGCATACCGGGTGTTCGACAAAATGTTCAAGAACACCGGAATCGCAGTCATTGGCGTCAGTTTTGCTGTCACTTTGCTCTGCCTGCCACTGTACATCGTCGCTGAAAATTGGCAAGAAACAGAGCGTGCAGTACAGGAACGACTCAAGCCGGGTATAGCCAGAATCAAGCGATTTTTCTTCGGCGATGAGCAGTACATGATACTCTCCACCTTTTACCGTCAGCATCATTACCACCCGATTATGGCATTGCGCTCCAGTTTCGGAATTCTTATCCAACTGCCTTTTTTTCTCGCTGCGTATCACACGCTGTCCAGTCTGCCCGATTTAAAAGGTGCCAGGTTCCTGTTCATCTGCGATATGGGAGAACCTGACCGGACGTTTTTCATCGGTAATTTCGCAGTCAACATACTGCCGATAGCGATGACACTGATAAACTGCATCTCTGGTTTCATCTATTCAAAGGGGCATGGCTTGAGGGAGAAAGTGCAGATTTACGGCATGGCGCTTCTGTTCCTTGTTGTGCTGTATAATTCCCCAGCGGGGCTTGTCGTGTACTGGACGATGAACAACGTGTTTTCCCTTGTAAAGAATGTTTTTTACAAGATGAAACACCCGGTAAAGGTATTTTACCGAATTATATGCGGTATTGCAGTTTTCATTGCTGTATATATATTGTTCTTCTATGGCGGCGGCGCCAAACTCAACAAGCGTATTCCCGCCGCTGTCTGCGTTCTGCTGCTTATCCCGGTTCCTCTGTACCTAAGGGGGGTAGATTATCTTCTGTCCCATCAGTTTGCTCCCCTTGTACAACAACGAAAACTTAGAACCTCACTTTTTGTAACCAGCGCCCTGTCTTTGTCGGTTCTTGCAGGGCTTGTACTGCCGACCTCTCTCATAACATCTTCGGTGCAGGAGTTTTCTGATATTGAAGGACATGGAAATCCTGCCGGTTTTCTGAACAGTTCCTTTTGGGGAAGCTTCGGACTTTTCGTGTTCTGGCCGACGTGCATTTATTTCCTTTTCAAAGAGAAAATCCAAAGCCTGTTTGCTTTCCTGTTCCCGCTTCTGTTGGCGGCATCCGTCGTGAATGCATTCATTTTCACTGGAAGTTACGGTTCCATGGACGCAACCTTAAAGTTTATCGACGGTGGTGTCGGTATTCCTGCAAAACTTGCACTGGCGAATTGTGCAGTGCTGGTGGTGCTTGCTGTTCTTGTCTTCGTTGCCATCACATCCAGATTTGTCAGATTTTTCAACAACCTTGTATTTATAACACTTGCAGCGTTCTGCGTGTTTTCTGCCGTCAATATTGCAAAGATAAACACTGAGTATGCTGCGTATCGGAACATAGTCGTAGAGGAAGGTGAGGGTGCTGGCGGCTTTAAAACCCGGTACCATCTGTCCAAAACAGAAAAGAACGTGATGATTTTCATGCTTGACCGTTTCGAGTCTGCATTTGTTCCGTTTATACTGTCGGATTTTCCTGCTCTCGCCACTGATTTTGACGGATTTGTCTATTACAAAAATTCTCTTTCGCCTAATGGTCACACGCTCATGGGTGCTCCAAGCATTTACGGCGGGTATGATTATATGCCGGCTGCAATGAATAAACGCGCTGATATTCCCCTTAAGGACAAGCATAATGAAGCCCTGCTGTTGTTGCCGACATTGTTTTCAGAGCAGGCGGGGTTTAATGTTACGGTAAGCGATTTAAGCTGGGCCAATTACAGTTATGTTTCCGACATGAGTTTTATGAAGGGGCTTGACCACATAAACACTGTTTCGGTCAGGGGAAAGTATTCGGGGGATTTCAAAAAGAACTGTCTGAAGCCGGGGGTTGAAAACGCATCCCTTGCACATGTGCTGAACAGAAATCTTGTCTGGGTCAGTTTGTTCCGTCAGAGTCCTGTCGCCCTGCGCCCTGTCGTTTATTATAAGGGAACCTGGTGGGAAAACGGCGTTGGCGAGAGTTCCAATGCATTTGTTGACTGGTTTTCCGCCTTGTACTATATGCCTGAACTTACCGCGCTTGACAGCGAGCGGCCGACGCTTTCCGTCATAACGAATGAAGCGACGCATTCTACTGAAGATATCTCGATGTATGATTTATCATTTCCTCAGACATATTCCGTACCGGATTTTGCATACCCTGTCAATTGCGTTACCTTGCAGGAAATTGCCAAGTTTTGTGATTTTCTGAAACAGAAAGGATGTTACGACAACACCCGCATCATATTAGTCTCTGACCATGGTCTGGGTAGGGAATCCATGGCCCAACAGCTGTATGAATCTTGGATACTAAACGGGGACATAAAAGATCGCCTGAATCCTCTGATGATGGTCAAAGATTTCAACAGTCATGGAACATTAAAAACAGATATGACCTTTATGACGACAGGGGATGTCCCGACGCTTGCCCTTGACGGTATCGTGGAAGATCCGGTCAATCCTTTTACAGGAAATCCTGTATCCTCGGCTCCCAAAAAAGACGGCATCCTCATAACCTCAACGGGGGATCTGTTTATGCCGTACCACAGCAAAAGTAAGTATCAGTCTACCGTACCGGAGGATTCTTGGTATTGTGTAAAAGATAATATCTTTGAAGACAAAAATTGGATTCAAGTCTCAGAAAATTGATACATAATGGGGCTGTCTATAAAGTAATGGTGACATTTCATGTCGTGACATTTCATGTCGTGACATTTCATGTC
>CADBRT010000143.1 GCA_902797055.1 uncultured Spirochaetaceae bacterium | reverse complement strand
GGTTGGTACAAATATCTGTAGACACGTGTCGATAAATCGGTATAATCATAAAAAATAGGACGGGGCTGCAGAGGCCCCTCACATTCCAAACGCGGAGGTTTTATATGAAGGTTCTTGTTATTGGCGGTGCAGGGTACATTGGTAGCCATGTCGTCAAAGAGCTTATGGCAAAAGGTCACAAGGTGACGGTATTCGACAACCTGTCCAGCGGGCTTGTCCAGAACCTCTTCCCGGAGAACGATTTCATTGCGGGGAACATCCTGTACCCGGATGATTTGGAAGAAGCCTTCTCCCGCGGTTTTGACGCATTCATCCACCTTGCGGCGTTCAAGGCTGCCGGCGAAAGCATGATAAAGCCGGAAAAATATTCCATTAACAATATCAACGGTACGATGAATATCCTGAATGCGGCTGTCAAACACAACTGCATGAATATGGTGTTCTCCTCAAGCGCTGCAGTTTTCGGCGAGCCGCAGTATCTTCCGTTGGACGAAAATCATCCGAAGAATCCGGAAAACTACTACGGGTTCACCAAGCTCAAGATTGAAGAGTTCATGGGCTGGTATGAAAAACTCAAGGGGCTGCATTTTGCCGCGCTCCGCTATTTCAACGCTGCCGGATACGACCCCGAAGGCGTGCTGTACGGGCTTGAGCGCA
Organism: uncultured Spirochaetaceae bacterium; assembly: GCA_902797055.1. Classification (GTDB taxonomy): domain Bacteria; phylum Spirochaetota; class Spirochaetia; order Treponematales; family Treponemataceae; genus Treponema_D. The sequence continues at coordinate 6,387 of CADBRT010000143.1, read as the reverse complement.
ATCCTGCAAACCTGCTTCCGGTTATGATGGAAGTCGCCTGCGGAAAGCGAGAAAAGATAAGCATCTTCGGCAACGACTACAAAACCCGCGACGGCACTTGTATCCGCGATTATATCCACGTTTCTGACCTGGCAACTGCACACGTGATGGCGCTTGAGTACATTGCAGCGCAGAAGCAGAGTCTGACGTTGAACTTGGGAACAGGAAACGGCATCACCGTTACCGAGATGCTTGAAGCGACGAGACGCATAACTGGAAAAGAGATAAAGGCTGAATATGTGGGACGCCGTGCAGGAGACCCTGCCCAGCTCACCGCTTCTTCAGAGCTTGCCCGCAAGACACTCGGCTGGGAACCGAAGTACAGCGATGTCGATACGCTGATTTCTTCCACATGGAAGGCATATCAGAAGTACTATGCCAATGTGCCGGGAAGCAAATAAATTTCTTCAACACCTGTGACGACGATGCCGCCCATGCCGAGTTCGAGTGGCAGGGCTACGTCGATGTCATAGCGGTCTCCGATTGAGAGACATTCTTCAAGTCCCGCGCCGGTGAGTTTTGCTGCAAGTTCCAGCGGCTCCCGCGCGGGTTTTGATTTGTTGCAGGTGTCCAGCCCGATGATATCGGGCAGCAGTTCTGACACCCCGATGACATCCAGTGTTTTGCGCGCCGCAGCTACGGGGTTGTTCGTTACGCAGATGAGTTTGTATTTTGCTGAGAGTTCTTTTAACGTTTGTACGAGTTGTTTGTCTTCGTGCAGGTAGTGTTCGGGGGAAAGCAGCGTTTCTCGCCAGTGAACGCTTTCCTCTATGGGAATGCCGAACGCAGTGAACGTGTTCCCCAGGCTTATGCTTCTGCCGCCGTGCTCTGCGCTCCATTTTTTTCTGTAGTCATGGATGAGTGTGCGCGCTTCGCTTTCGTGAATGCCCCGGAGGTGTGCGAAGTGCCGTATCTGCACGTCCACCTGTTCAAATACGTACAGCTTGTTTGTGTAAAGGGTTCCGTCAATATCAAAGATAATAGTTTTTGTCTGTGACGGTATGCGGTAAATCTTCATCGTCAGAAGTCTTCCGGCAGGAAAGATTTTTCTGGCCTGAACAAACGCCGCGCGCTTGTTTCAACGGAATCAAACAGTCCCATACCGGTAAAGGCAAATGCGGCATCCCCCATGAGTTCCGCGTCCGTACAATACGGGACGACGATTTCAAGACCAGTGACATTCGCTTTCATCTGGTTCCAGGCGTCATTCGCCGCCTGTCCTCCAGTCACCACCATCTGCCGCGGCTGTCTGTCGTTTGTTTCGTATGCGGCATTCAGCAGTTTTGCAATACCGTCGCGCACCTGCATGGCAATTTGCAGCATGAGGTATTTTCCTTGGTCGTACGCGGGATATGTTCCGTCGCTCATGATACAGCTCTGTACTAGGTAGTCAAAATCAAGCTCCCGTCCCTGTTCCCGTTCTACACGCTGTTTGAATGCGCTGAAGCGCAACCCTGTATCGGGCAGCAGAAAACTTGCATTCCAGAGCTGTGGATGTATGGAAGGAAGCGTCCGTATGTCTTCCGCTTTCAGAGGCAGAGAAGTGCACAGGTTTACGCCTTCGCTGGAACCTGCCCGGTCGCAGAGCTTGCCGGCTTCCAGTGTGTTCGTCCCGACAAGCGCAGAGACAAAGTCCGGCGCTCCACAGTAGACAGCCGTGCCTTCTTTCAGAAGGGGAGTGTTGTCGAGCATGCTGCAGGCTTCCTTCGTCAGTGTTCCTGCCTTGTCTCCAGGAGCGGCAAACGGCGGGAGTTTTTTTGCATCCGCAGCGGTCAGACCTGCGGCTTCAAGGCTTTCGGCTGTCCAGTATGCGCTGCTGTACCGTTTTTCCGGCAGTATGGTCAGGGAAACACCGGTCAGCTGGTGTATGAGGTACTCAGGTCCGCTGTATAGTTTTTGGGTGTTGTTCCATGAGTCCGGATGCATCTGCTTGAAATGCAACACGCGGGGTAAAAAAAGCGACTCCGTTTCCTGCTGCGGGACAGGCGTGTTCCACAGCAGCGTCATCGCGTCGTCAGCGACGATAGTCGGTCCGTTGCCGCTTATGCACAGCACATCGGCGGTAAGATCCGGCTGTGCGCTGTGTATTTCTTTGAGCGCAGCGGAAAGCGCGCAGATCCATTCCTTTGCAGCATGGTCAGTGTACATGGACAGAAACAGCACTCGTGAACGGGCTATCACGTTTCCCGCAGTATCAATCGCTGCTGCTTTGAGAGATGACGTGCCAATGTCTGCACAAATTGCTACTTCTGCCATTTTCGCTTACTCCGCTTTTCCGCTGGTGTCTTGTGCAGGCTCACTGTCTGCAGGAGTGCTTGCTTTAATCAGTTTGTCTATGATTGTTCTGTTGTCCAGCAAGTCGCTCAAAGACTGCTCGTGGTGCAGTCTGGTTATGACGTTTGCAAAAAGTCCGCTTACGTTGGTGCTGATATACCATTCGCGCTTCAGCAACTCATCGTGGTATACGGCGTTCGTTCCGATGATGCGGTAGAAAAGCCCTTTCTTGTATGCTTCGTCGAAGAGTTCCACTGCGTTTCCGGTGAAGAACGGCAGGCTGATTGCGGCGATAACCTTTGTGGCTCCCTGTTCATGCAGGAATGTCATGGCTTTAAGGAGCGTGCCTCCGGTTCCGAGCATATCGTCAGCAAGGAATGCGACTTTTCCTTTGACATCGCCCAGCAGTTTGATGCTCTTGATGTTGGAGTTCTTTGCGTCCTGCGTGACGACTGAATAGTCTCTTTCCTTATAAATCATGGCAAGCGGCTTTTTGAGGCCCGTTGCATAGAATTTATTTCTGTCGATGGCACCGGTGTCGGGGCTCACTACGACGAGGTCTTCTTTGGTAAGGTCAACAGCCTTGGCCAGTTCTCTGATGATCTGGTACGAAGCATGCAGGTTTTCGCAGTGGGTGTGGCTGAACGCATTGACAATTTCGCGGGAGTGGATGTCAAGCGTGATGATGCGCTTTACTTCCATGCTTTCGTAGATGTGTCCAAGCAAGGCTGCGGTAAGTCCTTCGCGACCCTTCTTTTTGTGCTGGCGGCTGTAGGGGTAGACAGGGAGTACTAGGGTAATCTGTTTTGCCCCTGCCTGTCTGACGGCATCGATGGTAACGAGCAGTCCAATGACGTGGTCGTTTACGCTCAGCCGCATGGTGTTCTTTCCGTCGTTGAAGGAAATCGGTTCATGGTTTTCCACGTCTTGGAAGATGTAGACATCTTTGCCTCTGACGCAGTCAATCAGTTCCGTTTTGAACTCTCCGTTTGCAAAGTACGTGAAGCGGGTGTTTACTTTGAACACCGGCGGACGGTACTTGTCCGTATTGCCCCGAATGCACAGTTCTCCGGTGTGCAAGTCGTTGTCGAGGTTGATCCTCTCGACAAGCTTTTCCTTGTCAAGCGCATAGCGTTTGGAGATGACATCGTTTTTGAGAGAAAAACGGTGTTTGTACATGTGGCGCAGGTGAGTGATGACTTCATTTGCGAAGGCAGCTCCGCCGGGACACGCAACCACTGCAAGATTGGTAGGTTCAGAATACGGCATTATTCAATTCCCCTGTGAAAATATATAAATTATTTTACTGTGTTTGCAATTACAGGTCAACGAAAGGCTCATAGCGCTATATGAACCGTTGTGCAGGGCTGACAATCCATAGAGCCTTGAGCGGACTGTCACCCACGTTTTCGATGGTGTGCGGCGCACTTGCGCTGAAACTCACGCTGTCACCTGTCCCCAGTTCGTACTCATTGCTCTCGTACTTCAAGCGCGCTTTTCCTTCTATTATAATGCCGCACTCCCGTCCCAGATGACCGTACTGTCCCTTGTGTGTTTCGGACCCGACGGGAATGGTTATGAGGTAGCTCTCTATGGAATGTTCGCCCTCTTTTTCTGTCGGTTGCGTCACTTCTTCATACGTGATGTCGTCATCGTGAATGCTGCGCCGTTCTCCGCTCCGTATAATCATGACGGGGCGGCGTCTGTTGTATTCTTCAAACAGATACTCAAGGTTGATGTCCAGGACATTGGCAAGAGAGAGCAGTGTGTCGATTGCCGGCGACACACGGTTGCGCTCAATCTGCGAGACCAGGCTTTCACTGACTCCCGCCTGCTGAGCGACAGTGCGCAGTGTCAAATGCTGTTTTTCACGCACTGCGCGTATTTTTTCTCCAAAGTGGTAAGTCTTCTTTTCCTGCATGGCCGACCTGCTGTTACACCTTTGCCAGCGAGTCGTTGCGCTGTTTTTCGTCGTTCTGTTCCATGACAAAACGGATGAAGTGATCTTCAAGCGTGTGCTTCGGTCCTTCAAGGTGCAGTCGTGTCCGTACACGTGCGTTGTCGCGTCTGACTGTATACAGAAGGTAGAAATCCCTGTAGTCCAGGCTGATGTCCGTTTTGACGCGCTCACCCAAATATGCACTTACTTCGTCACGTCCGATAGCCTTGACCCCTTGTTCTTTCAGGATGGTGCGGAGTCTCATAATCTGTTCGTAGGAAAGCCCGAACAGAAATTCCTCCATCGATTGCGACACATCAGGATCCCCAAGCCGCTGCTTGATAAAGCTGGTCCACTGTTCATCCATCTGGATGGAAACCAGCAGCAGTTCGCTTGTGCCCATCATGGTGCCAAATGCCGGTGCCAGCTTGCGGCGGGCAAGCCAGACATTCTGCAGGACAGGTGCAATGTCTGAAATTGTCTGGTCAGAACGGTGTTCCCACAGAATAATCAGAAGCATTGCGAGCTCTCGGCGAATGTCGAGTTTCAGCGTTTTGTCCCTGATGAGGTTCAAGTACACGTCTTCTGCCATAAGGGTGAAGACCATGGAGACTGTCTCATCGAGATATTCCTGTACCGCTTTCGAATCCATCTTTGTGTAGGTTCGTGCAAGCTTGTACATGGAGAAAAAGGTGTGAATCTTGGTTACGAGGAAACTTTTGCCCAGTGTCGCCTTTGACGGCAGGTGCAGGAGCGTGTCTCCTTCCTCCTGATACGTGACAAGGCTTTCAACGAGGGCCTCCGGCGTCCGTATGGATGTATTCGTGCTGGTCCGCTCCAAAAGAGACGGAAAAAGCGCGATGTCCTTTGCGAGCCGTTCAACCTTACGCAGTCTGTCCTCAAGGTGAGGAATGCGGTCCGGAGCGTCCCGGTGCAGGCAGTCCAGCAGATGGCGGACTAAATGCTCTTGCTGTTTTGTGAGGATTATAATGCCGGTGGAGATGGCGTTCTTTTGTTTTTCGTCTTTTTCAAAAAACGAGTCAATGCTTACTGAAGTAAATTCCACGACGATTCCTTGTTTCGTACTGTTCAGGTAGTCTCAAAAAATACCTGCTTTAGGACAATACCCTCAACTGCGCTCATTATATAATATTTTGCAATTTTTTTTCAATCTGTTTTTCTGGTTATTGCTTTAATAGGTAAATGAATGCTCCGATTATTATGATATGAAGAAGTTTATTGCTTTTTGGTTACTGGCGCTCTGTTCAGTTTCCATTTTTGCAGCCCCAGATAAAAAAGAGGGACTTTATGTTTACAAGGATGATCTCGTTGTTGAAGAACGGGAGGGTGACTGGAGAAAGAACGGTGTCGATTTGTACATCCGCAAAAAAGACGGCATGGAGAGCATCCTGCTGTGCGAGACGACAAAAGACCCGAACGGCAAGATGGACAGTTTTGCCTACCGCGCTGAAGAATACAACTCTGTTAACGGTGATGAAATCCGCTACCTGAACGGAAAAGTTCTTGATTCCAAATATGCAAAGTATAGTCTGGCTTCTTCTACCGTTGTAACCCACCCAAAGTTGGGCAATTGTTTCCATATCTATATACCGCGCAAACTTGTTTGGGGATATCCGTGGGAGCGCCACGGTGAAAACGTGATAGAACGCGGACTCTTTATCAATATCAGAACGTTCTCTGACAAATACTGTGATTACCGCGGTTCGTATTGTGATAACCCGTTCATGTTCGATTATGAAACCATCGTAAAAGTCGTCAAGCGTCCTAAGCCTGTTCCTGTTGTTGAACCCGAGCCAGAACCGGCTCCTAAACCTGTCGAAGAAAAGAAACCCGAGCCAGAACCGGCTCCTAAACCTGTCGAAGAAAAGAAACCCGAACCGGAACCAGTTGTTGCTCCTGTAGAGGAAAAGAAGCCCGAGCCAGAGCCAGTTGTTGCTCCTGTAGAGGAAAAGAAACCCGAGCCGGAGCCTGTTGTTGAACCTGTAGAGGAAAAGAAACCGGAACCAGAGCCTGTTGTTGAACCTGTAGAGGAAAAGAAACCGGAACCAGAGCCAGTTGTTGCGCCTGTAGAGGAAAAGAAACCCGAGCCTGTTGCTGAACCTGAGCCGGAACCG
>CADBRT010000142.1 GCA_902797055.1 uncultured Spirochaetaceae bacterium | reverse complement strand
CTTGTAATATCGCCTACATAACCCAATATGTGGCTCATCGAACCGGTAACAACATAATTACGCACCGGTTTGCTTCCCCAAGAAACACCAGGTAAATCTGTACTGTTTTCTGCAATGTCACAAACTGTTTCAAAAGGAACATTACTGCGAACTTCTATTGTAGTGAACTGTCTTCTCAGTTTCGGAGGAATCCGTTCATCGATTACAGATTTTGAAACTCCCAAATATCCTGCCAACTTTAATGTGACAGTATCATACATTCCTGCAGGAATATTTCCAGGTGTTATACTTACAGAGAAAGAATCGTTATTGATAACCAGAGGCATATTTGCATTTCTGTCAAAGATTTCCCCTCTTTGGGCAGGAATCGTAGTTACTGTGCTTGAAAGGTTTTGGGACTGCATACGATAAACAGCCCCTTGAACAATTTGTAATGTAAAGAGTTTATAAATGTACACTACAAGAATTAGAAATAGTAATAAAAAAACAATACGGGTCTTTTTCTGTTTACTAGAAACTCCCTGTTTTGGAATAACACCTGTATGACCTGCAAAAGTATGTCCAACCATCAGACTATACTCTCCGGCTTGAGAATTAACGATTTATCAAACAAATTAAGCAACATAAAAACGAAAGGTGTCAAAACAGTGTTTTCAATACATTCAAAAACAAATGGCCATGTAAAAGGACTGAAATCAATATTTACAAAGGGGAAAAGTATTTCCACCAACAAGAGAAGCAGAGCCTTTGCAGCACATGCAATCAAACCAAACAAAAGCGGAAGAAAGAAACTCCGTGTATTGAGGATTTTATTCAATGCACCAGACAGATAACCGAACAATGTCCTATAGAAACAATTCAATCCGAACGGACCAGAACCAAGAAAATCAAGGAGCAGACCGGATATGAAACCTGTCGATTCACCTACAAATCTTCCATCATGAAGCGAAATAAAAAGTATGCAAATCATACTCAGATCCGGAACAGCAGGAAGAAACAAAAGATTTGAAAGGATAGCTTTCTCAATTAAAGCAACAACGAGGAGCAGAACTGTACTGGTAATAAACAATCTTGGCATACCGGAGATTTTCATTTTTGAACCTCGCTGTTTTCACTCTGCACAATACTCTGCAACTTATCATTCCTATAACCTAAGTCAACGATAAGCACCGTTTCCAACCGAGAGAAATCAATGATAGACTTCAGTTCAATGACCAAAGAAGAGTCGTAATCAACGGTATCTTTTCGGACAATAGTTCCAAGCGGAATATCACGCATAAAGTTTCCGTTCTCCCCACTAGTGACAACAACATCTCCATAATGAATATCATTGTACAGCCTCTTCCGTATATAATTGAAAGAGAGCGGAACGTTTTCAGAACCATTACCGGAGGCAAGTCCCAAATCCCTTGTATTTTGTATTCGGGCGGATATATTACAATTGGTGTCATAAAGAGGCATAACGATACCTGTGTCCATACCAACGGTAACGACTTTTCCGACAACACCTATATTACCATCCTGAATAGCAATAACAGGCATGCCCTTTTTTATACCACTCCGTGCGCCCTTATCTATAGTGATTCCAGAATACATATTGTCGCTTCCACGACCAATTATCTGAGCGGCAACGTTTCTGTATTGGACGGACCGAGCAAAACCCAACTGCTCCCTCAGCCGTTCATTTTCTTTCCGAATCTCTGCATTGCTGCGCTGAAGATACTCATAATCCTTTACTTTTTCAGCCAAAGCATCGTATTGCTCCTGCAAATTCGCCATGTCATGAAGAGCTGTAAAAGTTCCTGTTACAGTATCAGCAACTTTGAACACCCCCTTTTGGAGTTCGGAGAGCAGAGAAAAACCTACCGTTTTAAAATTGACAACAAAACCACCTGCTGAGAATGCCAAAGAAATACCACTCAATAAAATGAGCACAATGAGAACTATTTCAGGTATTCTAGAAACCGAATTTTGTTTCATTGGACTTAACTGTTTAAATTATCATAAATCACACGGCTGTTAGCCATATTCTTGTATAATTCAAATGCCTGCCCTGCTCCTACCGCAACACATTCCAAAGGCTTTTCGACAAGGATGACAGGAACAGCAGTTTCTTTTGAAATAAGCTTCTGCAGTCCCTTCAGCATGGAACCTCCACCCGTCATGACGATACCGCGATCGACAATATCGGCAGCAAGTTCTGGAGGTGTGCGACCAAGAGTCTTTTTTATTTCCTCAACTATCTTGGTAATAGGTTCTTTGAGGGCTTCACGCACTTCCACTGAATCAACTTCAAGACGGCGAGGAAGTCCCGTAATGGCATCGGTCCCCTTTATTTCCATTTTTTCAATACTGTCTTCCGAAGTGGCATTTCCTATAGCAATCTTCAGCCGTTCAGCAGCTCCCTGACCAATGATAAGGTTGTGGACGGATCGAATGTGCTTCATAATAGCTTCATCAAACTCGTTGCCGCCAGTTCGAATTGAACTTGTTATAACCATACCGCCGAGAGAAATAACAGAGACCTCCGTTGTTCCTCCGCCGATATCACAAACCATGTGTCCTGCAGGTTCATAAATAGGAATTTGAGCTCCAATTGCGGCTGCAAGGCTTTCTTCTATGACATCAGCCTCTTTTGCACCCGCTTTTAATGCTGCCGCCATTACCGCATCTCGTTCAACTTGCGTTATGCAGGATGGAATCCCGATTTTCATTCTAATAGAAGTAAAAAGATGGTGTCGGGGAATGACTTTAGAGATGAAGTATTTTATCATCTTTTCAGTGCTGTCAGAATCAGAGATGACACCGTCAGCGAGCGGTCTTATAGCTTCAATGCCGCTTGGAGTTTTCCAAAGCATCTTCTTAGCTTCGGCTCCAACCGCAACAACCTTCCCGGTACCTTTTTCAACAGCAACAACAGAAGGCTCATCTATAACAATTCCCTGACCACGAACATATATAAGCGTATTGCATGTTCCTAAATCTATACCTATATCAGTCTGAAACGCATCCAGTAAACCCAATTTATATAACCTCCCAAGAGACCTTTCTATTTTACTTCAGATAATTTTTGCAATGCACCGGGATGATTTACTTGAACCCGCAGACATTTTCGCCATTCTGCACGGGCCTTTGCCTTATCCCCCAGTTTTTCATATAATACACCAAGTTGATAGTGTGCGTCAGCAAAATTTTCGTTTTTTTCTAAAATTGTTTCAAATTCACCCTGTGCTTCTGAGTACTTTTCTTCTTCGAGATAAATCTTGCCAAGAATAAACCTGCTGGACAGGATAATGTCGTCATTTTGAGATGTCTGTATCGTTCTCTGGAGATACTGCTTTGCAACGGAGGCCTGATTGCATTGGTAGTACTCCTTTGCAATATTATACAAGAGCGCATCAGTTTCATGGATTCTCAAGGCTTCAGAAAACAACTGTATGCTCTTTTCTGTGTTTCCTATCTCCGCATAGCTCAAGCCCAGCAATTCCGATATATCATCAGCTTTGTATCCTTTTGCAACGGCCTGCTCCAAATACCGGATAGCTAAATCAGAATAATAATAGTATGACGAGAGCTTGTTTTTATAAAAATAGGCTTGTCCAAGAATGTAATACAATTGGGGAGGAATATCTTTTTCATACAACAAGACAGCGACACGCAATAAATTTATCGCTTCATCGAGATACGTCAACGTATCATTACCGCTGTCCAAGGACGAGACTGCAATCTTGAAAGCACTGTAGCCGCGGAAAATCAGCATGTTTTTCTGGAACAAATTTTCGTCCATCAATTTGCCGGATTCTTCGTAAACAGCTTCAATTTCATTATTTTTCCATTGCTCTGCAAGATGTCGGATATTAAATGCTGAAGATACATTCTTTCCGAAGGAAAAAAAAATAAAAAAGGAAATGGCAGCGGAAATCAGAACAACACAAATTATGACACCAATTACTTTTCGACTATTAAAACCTTTATGTCTTAAAGCCCGACGACTTTCTCTTGCTGTCTTAGTCATTTCCCCACCATGTATTTTTACATAAGAAAGGATATAAAAATAAGCCGGGTTCTGGATTATATGGCCATCTATCTGCAATATCTGTTGCCAGATATCTCTAGCGATTTACCCGCGGCATAAGACCGGAATATCAATCCGCTGCGCAATCTTGCTCCTGATGAGGCTTACTTATACCACCTGTGTTACCACAGGTGTGGTGGGCTCTTACTCCGCCTTTTCACCCTTACCTACACCCAAGGAGTGCAGGCGGTTATTTTCTGTAGTGCTATCTGTGAACTGAAAAACAGTCCCCCGGTTATTACCCGGCATCATTTCCGGTGGAGCCCGGACTTTTCCTCACAAGGTTTTCTTATCATAAAGACAACCCTGCACGGCCATATTTTTATATCCTTAAATTTTATTCGTCATCAGTTGAAGATGAGTCGTCACCCGCATCCTGATAGTCATAGGCATCATCATTCTCAGAATCAGACTCACTTTCATATTCATCATCGTCATCAAGACCGATCAAGCTTCCAATATCTTCAAGTGTATTGTAGTTTGTAGAATTGTCGGACTCTTCATAGAAGAGAATTCTACTGCAATACGGGCAGAAAAGAATCTTTTCACCCTTGCGAATCTCATTCACAAACTGGGAAGGCAGAATCATTTGGCAACCGGAACAAACATCCCCATGGACAGAGACAACGCCTTTTCTGTTCTTCTGGATAATTCTCTGGAACTTATAAACGATTTCGTCTTCAATTCCCTCGGACTTTTCCTGCTCCAATGCCTTCAGTTCATCCAACTGTTTGTTGTATTCCTCAAGGTTCATGTCGATTCTCGACTGGGATTCAGCAACATCATTCTTTGTTGATTCTATGATTGACTCCTCAGCCTGCAAATCATCATTCAGTTCAGACAGGATTTTATCTTCCTTCTGCAATTCCTTGCGAAGGCTGTCTTCCTTTTCCTGAGCGTCAGAAATTTGTTTATCCAGAATTTCATACTCGCGATGAGTCTTTATGTCGTCCATCCCCTTTTCACTGGATTCGCGGAGTTTTACAACTTCATCCAATTCAACCTGAAGGGCTGAGACCTTTGCTTTTTCAGCCTCGTATTCCGCATTTTTCTCTATATATTCTTTCTGGGTACGTTCAAGAAGAGCCTTACTGCCATCAAGACTTTTTGGCAACTCTTCTATTTTAGCCTCGATATCGTATTTATCAGCAAGCACATCCTGCAATGCTTTTAACTTGTCGAGAATTTCTGATGTCTGCATTTACTTATGACCTCTTTTCACCATGTATAACACATGTAAAACGCTCTAGTACATGAATATATACTATTACGAGTTTCATGTCCATACATAAAATTGTATAAGGTTACTTCTGGGAATTTAAATCTCAAAAGTAACCTTGAAAAAGCAATGTTTTAAGTCCATAAAACAAATGTCTTAAAACTTACCGGCATCTGATGAAACCCCGCACGTCGGAATTTCAATGATACCATCATACTTTATCTACTGATTGATGTAATCGCGCAAGCCTGATGCTCTCCGAGGATGTCTTAAACGTCTCAAAGCTTTAGCTTCAATCTGTCGTATACGTTCCCTCGTAACATTGAAATAAAGCCCGACTTCTTCCAGTGTAAGGGAATATCCGTCCTGAAGCCCGAACCTCATTTTCAGAACTTCCTGTTCACGCTGAGGCAACGTATCAAGAACTTCCTTCAACTGCTCCTGCAACAACGTATATGCTGTTTGTGTAGCAGGATTTTCAACCTCTTTGTCCTCGATGAAATCGCCGAGAGAACTGTCCTCCTCTTCTCCAATTGGAGTCTCAAGAGAAATCGGCTCTCGTGCGACATTCTTGACTTGCTTAACCTTGCTGACAGGCCATGAAAGCTGCTGCGCAACTTCCTCATCGGTTGGTTCCCTGCCAAGCTTCTGAACAAGCTGCCGACTTTCCCTGACGACCTTATTGATCTGCTCAATCATATGAACAGGAACACGAATCGTTCTGGCTTGATCGGAAATACTTCTTGTTATAGCCTGCCTGATCCACCACGTAGCATAGGTTGAAAATTTATATCCCTTCCTATACTCAAATTTTTCGACAGCCTTGATAAGGCCAATGTTTCCTTCCTGAATCAGGTCGAACAATTGAAGGCCTCTGTTCGTATACTTCTTTGCAATGGAAACGACAAGCCTCAGGTTTGCATTTATAAGCCTGTTCTTTGCCTGTTCCATCATCGCACGCCCACGGTTAATCTCCTTTGTTTTATCAAGGATATCATGGACATCATTTTCAAAGTCGTATTCAATCTTTCTCAGCTTTCTGTCGATCTTCTGAATCTGAGTATACACTTCCCTGATTTCATCAGCAGTCATGCTCAGTTCCTGCTCAAGCTTTGCGCTTTCAGTGTGCATGGCAAGACGGCGTCCTATAGCACGAAGATCCGCCGCATCAACAATGCGGAGTTCCTTCATGCGCTTTTCCCGCTTCTGGTGATAATCCTCAATTCTTGCCTTGGCGTCAAGAAATTTTGAACTGAACCGCTCAATTTCCTCTGTCTGTATATCAACCTTTTGAAGTTCCGGGAAAATCTGGTCATGCAAACTCTTAAGCTCTGCACTGTTGAAAATTTCCATGCTCTGGTCATTTTCGTTCAACTGCTTCTTTAAAGCCATATACTCTTTCATCTGCTTAAGAATAGGCTTCAAGACAGAACCGTAACAGCTCTTTAAGCGACGTTTCTCCGCCATCTCTTCATTAATCTCTTTCCGAGCCTTGCCAGGCTCGTGAGGATCAATACGGGTAAAAGCCTTCTGCGCGATGGAAAAGAATTCCGGTATCATTATTCCCGAATTCTTTATGACGTTCTTTATTATATTCTGCCCGTCTTCCATCTTCTTGGAGAGGATAACCTCCTGCTCTGCAGTAAGAAGGTTTTCCTTTCCTATTTCACGAAGATACAGACGGATAGGGTCATCGACATTACCATCCTTATCCCCGTTGTCAACGAGTTTATGTTTACCATTTTCATCAATTTTTGACTCGATGGTAATTTCGGTCGCGGTATTATTCTCGGAATCCTCAGTTTCATCCTCCTCATCCTCTTCTTCCTGATCGAGGAGACTGTCAGCTTCATCCATAATCTGGATATTATACTCAGTGAGAAGCTGCAACACGCCTTCCATTTTAGGAGTGTTGACAAATTCTGTCGTCAATATTTCATTGATTTCATCCCACGAAACTACCTGCTTCGTCTGGGCATAGGCAAGGAGTTTTTGAACACGGGGATCAAGTTCTTTTGTCACGTCATCATCATCAGTATCGATGTCTGAGATATCCTGCCCCGATTTCTTTTCAGCTCCTTCCGATTTTGCTGAACTTTTAGCACCTCTGCCTTTACGTGCTGCTCGCTTGGGTGTATCCGCTGCTTTCTGTTCTGTTTCAGAAATTTCATTCACTGACTGATTTGTGGAATCTTGATCCATACCTAGATTATTCCTTTAACAAAGCGATTTGCCTGTCGATGTTCATCTTTTCAGAAAGAATTTCTCCGAGCTTTTTCCGGTCTTCTTCTAAAAGGCTTTTGTCCAATTGTGCTATAAGCACCTGAAACTCTTTTTGTTTCCGTTTTAACTTCTGTCTTTTTAGAAGTCTCATACTGTCACGTGCTGATTCTTCCGGGTGGGAAGCGTACTCCTCTAAGGAAGACAATACAACTTTCTTTAAATCCTCATCCGGACACCTGTTCAATATGCTGTTGACTGAAAAACTATCGCTTGCGGAGCATTCCTCCATAATAGAGAACAACATTTTTGCATTGGGGTCCTGAAGATCATCACCGGTTATTTCACAACGCATTTTTTCGAAAAGACTGTTATCATCAGTAACGGCTGTCATAACAGCACGCAGTTCCGCAGAAGGTTTTGTGATATTCTGCTTGGTTTTCTGCTCCGTTTTTACATTTCTTGTGCGTAATGATAACTGACTCCGGTTGATGTAATCTCTTTTTACAGCCTCCAATTCTATATCGTACATCTGGCTAAACTGTTCCAGACATGCTTGTTTCTGTATATCAGACTGAAGGGAATCAACATATACAAAAAACGCAAGAGACGCTTTTGCTTTATTCTCCGGCGTTGTGTTTGGGTACGTTTCCGTCAGTTTTGACAACAAAAAATCATTATCTAATATAGCATTATTAACATCATTCGTCAAGACTTTATCACCGTATTTCAACAATATTTCTGCAGGATCTTTACCTCCTGACAACCGTATGACCTTTACCGTGATGTCATGACGACGGCACATGAGGATTGCTCGTTTTGTAGCGTTTTGACCAGCGCCATCCGAATCAAAAGAAAGAAGGATCGTTTCTACAAACGGTTTCACAATCTTGATCTGTTCATCGGTCAAAGCTGTTCCCAACGGAGCAACTGCATACTGTATGCCGCACTGGTGATAGGCTATGCAGTCCATGTACCCTTCGCAGAATATAACAGCTTTTGCCTCCCGTATAGCCTGCTTTGCAAAATTGAACGCATAAAGCGTTTCTCCCTTCTTATACTGTATTAAATCTCCGCTGTTCAGATACTTAGGGGATTTTGATGCATCTCCCCGCAGGAATCTCCCCCCCATGGCAACGACATCGCCTTTTCTGTTCCAAATGGGAAACATAAGCCTGTCCGAAAAAAAAGCGATATCAGGATATTTTTTTGAAAACAAACCGGAGTTATCGAGAAATTCCTTGCTGTAGTTCTTTTTTTCCAAGAATTTCCTCAGCCATTTCCGGTCAGCGGGAGTGTAACCAATCTTAAACTTCTCTAAAATTTCTTTTGTTAAGCCTCTTTTTGTAATATAGTCGTACGCGAATTTACCGGAATCCGTCTCCATCAGAAGATAATGAAACGTTGTCGAAACTCTGTTGTACAAATCAACATATTCGTTCTTAAGTGCAAGTTTCGGATCCTCCCTCTGGAAATCCTGACCGGAGGACTCATACTGCAATTGAACACCGGTTCTTTTGGCAACAAATTCTACAGCTTCTGGAAAAGAGAGCTTCTCCATCTCCTGTATAAACGTCAGCACATTTCCAGATGCATGACAGCCAAAACAGTGATACAATTTCCTATCTTCTGAAACATGGAACGAAGGGGTTTTTTCATTATGGAACGGACAACAGCCCGTCCAGTCGCTCCCTCGCTGAGTAAGCGGCACATATTCGCTGATTATATGAACAATATCAGCTTGGGCAACAACAGCATCTATCGATTCCTTTGTTATAAAACCTTTCATCTGCGTGCCGGAGCATCCTTCAAATACAGGTTCTTCGCTTTATTATGTTCTTCAAGGCTTTTTGTGAAGGTATGCTTTCCGTCAGCCTTATTGGAAAGCACGAAATAGTAGTAATCAGTCTTTGCTGGCTCAGCTGCGGCGGCCAAAGCAACCAAGCCCGGATTTGCTATAGGACCGGGAGGCAGCCCCCGCCATTTATACGTATTGTAAGGATTATCGCTTTCAAGATCCTGATACGTTATGCGCTTGGGATGGGGCTTTCCCTCTATTTCCGTCAGTATGTATTCAATTGTCGCACAGGATTCAAGCCCTATTTTATGTTCAAGCCTGTTCACAAAGACACTTGCAATCATAGGAGCGTCTTCAGGATCCCTATATTCGCGTTCAACAATCGAAGCTAAAATAACAATCTCATGAAGCTTTTCCCGCGACACATCATTGAGAGCAGCGATAGAACCGAGTTTTTCAAAAAAAGTATCCAAAAAAATACGGACAACGGCTTCTGGCTCCATGTTTTCAGTAAAAAAATACGTATCAGGAAAAAGATAGCCTTCCAGATTTTCTGCACTGATATGGTACTCATTAAGCAGCTTGCGGGAAACACAGCACTCCAGAAAACGAGTTGAATCACAAATGCCGGCTTCTTCAACTAAAGTCGCAGTTTTCCTCATCGTAAGTCCTTCCGGAATACTCACCTTTATGTTTTCAGTCAAGCCGGTTTGCAGCGTCGCCATTATCTCTTTTAAAGGCATAGCGCTTGAAAGCTCGTAATCACCGCTTTTTAAAGTAAACACGTCCCCGTCTGAAAACACATTGTACCGGGCAGCCAGATACAGAAAAAGCCAAGAATGAATTATCTCTTTATTTTCAAGTATATCAGAAACCTCCCTCACAGACATACCGGAGGGAACATGAAGCGAAAGGGTTTTCGGATTGACAGCGTCGGCAGGTTTTACTGCATAGTTCCATGTCCAAACGGCAAGTACAGCACCTACCGCAAGAAATGCAAACAGCCACGCAAAAATAACAACAAAAAGATTGCTCTTTTTTTTCATGATTAGAATTCGACAGTCTGACCTTCGATGGCAAGATTTATTTCAATATCTGCATGCTCCGAAGACTGGGCATACCATCGAGCCCCCTGCAGCATGGAATATATCTTCTGATCACTGTATGTCGGTTCGTGATGGAAAAGATACAATCTTTTCATATTATATGCTGTTGCAAAATCAACTGCACGGTAAAAAACATTATGCCCCCAGTTTTTCTTTGCCTCGGCATCATCCATATTGTACTGACTGTCCAGAATTATGGCGTCTGCATCCTTAAAAATGGCATTGGCTTCATTTTCAGTCTCAAAATCCACATCTTCCAATTCGACATCGGTAGCATAAATGAACTTCTTGCCGGAGTCTTCAAAACAATATATGTACGACCCGCCGGGATGCTTCATTGATTTAGCCGTTATTTTTACGCCCTCAACATAAATCGTCTCATAGTTTTTGACGGTATGAAACGAAAAACCTTTTTTTACATTGTCCCAACGGGCATTTGCAGGGAAAAACGGTTCAGAATTCTGCTGGCTAAAATAATCCTCTGCATCATCCATGGAGCTGAATACATCAATTTTTGCCTTCGGATTATAT
Organism: uncultured Spirochaetaceae bacterium; assembly: GCA_902797055.1. Taxonomy (GTDB): domain Bacteria; phylum Spirochaetota; class Spirochaetia; order Treponematales; family Treponemataceae; genus Treponema_D. The sequence goes on along the minus strand of CADBRT010000142.1, from coordinate 12,289 downwards.
ATGGCACCCCAGAACGGAATGCCCTGTATGTGATCCCAATGCAAGTGGGACATAAAAAGATAATAATGAAAATCTTTCGGAGGTTCGCTGTGAATGCCGAGTTCGCGTATTCCTGTTCCAGCATCAAAAATAAATTTGGTTCCTCTATCTGTAATCAATTCCACACAGGGAGTATTTCCACCAACCGATCCGAAAAGCCAGTCCGGCAAGGTAGCCAAAAAACGAGTCCTCGCATCCTGGGTCTCAATATCTCTTGGCGTTATTCTTTCTACAGCAGCAAGAATTTTAGCCTGTACTTGTTCCGGCGCAATCGGAGTTGGAATGGAACCCCTCACTCCCCAGAAATGAACTGTCACGAATCCTCCTAGCAAGGAACCTTGCTATAATCTCCATTTTACAATATTGTTATTATTTTTTCTACAAGGTTTTCAAACTATTTGCAAGATAAATCAAAAAATATAAAAAAAGCCATCCTTTCGGATGGCTTACTAATTTGGGGAGTGAAGGATTCGAACCTACGAAGGACGAGCCAGCAGATTTACAGTCTGTCCCCTTTGACCACTCGGGAAACTCCCCTTAAAAAGCCGCCACAGGGACTCGAACCTTGGACCCCGAGATTACAAATCACGTGCTCTACCAACTGAGCTATAGCGGCAAACATCTTGCACTTAGTGACTCACTTTTATTTGTTTTTGTAAGTTGCTTTGTGCTTGATGTAAAGTACTATATACCAAACCACATTTTATGTCAATAACGAATTTCTTTTTTTCTGATTTTTTTTTACTTTTTTTTCTGACAAGCCTCTTTCCCGCACAAAGACTCATACAGCGGAATATACTGCTCCCTGACAACAGTTTCCCAGGAATACATCGTTTTAGTGTATCGGGCAGCAAATGCCATCATGGATGTGAAAATAGCTATGCCGGCTTGAGAAACAATGCGTATGATTGAATACAAAACACCTGCCAGTGTTTCGGGAGTATTTTCTTCATACAGGAAGCCTGTTTCCTCATCGACAATCTTTTTCAAACCACCTGTTGCATGAGCCAGCGGCAGGGTTCCGTATATCTGGGCAATAAAATCCGCAGTCCCACACGGTTCAAACCGACTGGGGAAAACAGCAAAATCCGCACTGGCAATGCAGAGTCTGGACAATGCCCTGTCAAAACCGTTGAAAAATACTGTATCGCCCGGAAAATCCTCAGTCAGGCTAACCAGCTCTTGTTCAAGAACAGGATCTCCTTGTCCTATGAAGATAAATTTGACGGGCAAATGCTTTTCCAATAAAACACGCGCTGTTTTTGCCAAAACGGAAATCCCCTTTTGTTCAACAACCCGTCCATGATACGCAATATAAACGGTATTCTGCTCCGGGACTGTTTCAAGAAATCCATACTGATCGACATCTTTGTTCAAATGCCGATTCAAACTGTTTTTGGATGCGTGTTTTTCAAGGAATACAGTCCGGCAACCATATTTTCCGGCAAAATCCCTTTCAATGGGATTGAATGCACAAGGCAGAAGAGATACTGAAGTATCAGACGGATTATACCTTCCCCACTCAATACCATTCGTAATACCGGTTATGCACACTTTGTGTTCAGTAAAATAGTCGGACAGACCGTCGGTTTCATGAGGTCTGAGCATAATTTCCTCGGCATATTGCGGAGAAACCGTCGTCAGACGTGAACACGACGACGCCAGCAGATAGGGCTCAATCTTTCCCTTACTGTTGCCTTTCGCCAGCACGTTTTTCGGCAGACCAGTGAGCTCTGCAGCTTGTGCAAGAGAACTGTACTCATGATGATAACCGCAGCCGGCGTTGTGTATCGTTGTGACACACTTTGTTCCCTCAAAAAAACTTCTCACGGCATTATTCTTTTTGCAGGCATAGGTAAGGAACACCGGAACCATAGCAGCAACAGCATCATGGCAGTGAATGATATCAGGTTGCTCATTTTTTTCACAGATAGTGCCATACTGGACAACAGCCTTCTGAAACAGAGTGTTCAGGAAAAGCACATCTTCATGCCCATGCCCTTTTTTGTGGGCAGGATTCAAAAGCTCTTCTTCTTTAGTATAGGTATATACCGCTTTTTTCTCTGCAAAGGCTTTGTGCCGAACAAAGACAATCTCAACCCCGTTTCTGATTCCGTGGCTGAAACAAACCTCTGTCGCTACCCCCTGTACCAGCACAGAGACAGGTTTGTGCCATTCAGCACTATATCCGATTATCTGCGATATATCTGTACAACCGTAAAAAGGTATGAACAGAACAACACTGTGCCCCTGTTTTACAAGATTTTCAGACAGCGAACAAGTAACGTTTTTTACTCCGCCAGCTTCCGAGATTCCTGCATACTCACGCGTTACCGTCCATATTCTCATATGACTCCAGCTTTTAATGATTTGCCAAATCAGGGCGCAAAACTTCCGCCCCATTCCTGTAAACCGACCTTGTTTCTGTTCCTGCCGGCAAATAGCTCGTCACCATAATCCGTATCACTTTTGCAAGCATATTCTTAACGACAGGCTCCTGAGAACAGAAAAGAGGGACTTTTGAAACATCGATAGGAAACTCCGATTTTCTCAGTGCTGAAGCGGCATTCATCGCATCAATATCCGGCGTCATAGAGAATTGAATAGACACCATATCCTCGGCAAGCAAATGATTTTCCTCAAGCAGCATCCTGAACAAGGCACCTACGTTTTCAATTATAGACTCACACGAGTTCTCATCAACACACGTTGCCCCACGGATACAGTACACTCGTTTTTCGGCAGAACTCATTCAGCAGCCTCCGGTTCTGGCTTGGATTCCTGATTTTCAACCGGAGCAGCAGTCTCCTTTTTTAAAGTTCCGTCTTCCGCTACAGAATCCAAAACTTTTGAGATTTCCTTTACATTGCCCAAATCCTTCAGATTCGGATATTTCTTTATCAACTGAGCATACTGTTCGAGCCTTCTGATGCTTCTATCCTCTTCATACAAGGCAGACACTTGTTCACCAGCACGTGCCTTGAACTCTGCTTCGAGTTCCTTTTCATATTCAGCATACAACATCTTCGCACGACCATACAATTCCATGTCCGGAAGTGTGTTGACGACACATTCAACCGACTGGAATGTTATGGCATTGAATTCCTCATCGTTATCCGACTTCAGTTTTTCCAAAGCTGCGCTGTCAAGAGCCTTTGGAACAGCTGTCATGGAGTTCTTCTCAGAAAGCAACCCGTCAAGAATCAATTTTGAAGCAATCTTCGCTTTATTTTCCAGATATGCATCCAAATCATCCTGGGATGAAATTTCATTCTTCTGAACCAAAGAAACAATCTTTTTCGAGGTAACGGACAGGGAAAGCGACATCTTTACGTCATAGGTGAAATCACTTTCCTCATTGACTAATTTCGAATACAGAGCGGACGACGGCAGCTTGCCTACGTATTTCTGCTCGCTTTTATGCGGAGTCAAAGAGAACAATCTCATCGTAACATTCGTCGGTATGAGCTTCTCCCAGCGCCAGATAAAGGTTCCGTTTTCAATGGGGAACGGATACACACCGCTTGTTTTCGACGACATGACACCGCAGGTTCCCGGCTGTATGCCGAACTGAACCCAGCCTATGACGAATACGACAACTGCCGCAACAACAAGAATAAAAAAATTGGTAAAGAAGTTTCTGGCTCTCATTTTCCACCTGCTCTGGTTTATTCTTGTTTTATTGTATAATCTTTAATGAAATTGTACAATAATAAAGGTATCTCTGAAACTTGTAGTTTTCAGCGGTTCATACACCACAAGAGAGGACTATTCATGGAAGAAAACTATACTTCCGGCACAGCAGCATTTCTGTTTCGGCTGATATGCCGTTTTTCACTTTTTCTTTCCCTTCTGCTTTTTGTCCTTGTTCTCTTTTACATCAGCGGAAATTTCCAGCAGTTTCTGGACAGCACCCAGATATTCACGATTTTAAGCTGTACGCTTGTCTCTGTAATGCTGTTCTTCTTTTCCATAGCAGGATTTTTTGACAATATTGTAATGCTCATTCTCTCCCACAGAAAGCGGCATTTACTCTACGCCCTCGTGTTTATTTTGCTCACTGCCTGTTCTGCAGTGGCATTCATTGTACTGAGGAGCCTGAGCTTTCTTTCGTCAGGACTGCATTGATAGGCACTGTCACCAGAAATGTTCCTGTTTCCACACGAATGGTCACCGGTTTTTTATTGCTTCCATATCCCTTTACAGCCCGGTTTGACAGGCTTGGCATGCCTTTCTTGCGGAACAAGGGGCTTTCCCACATCAAACCTTCGGTTTTTATCTTACCACCTTCGAACGAAGCTGTTGTACGGGATACCGAAATTCTGTCATCAGGGTGAACATTGGCTATTTTTAGAACATCCCCGTCTTCAAGATAGCATACCGTTTCATGTTCACACAACCAGTAATCCGCATGGAACGGAAAGGAAAATGTATCCAAAACAGCCATCAGATGGTCGATGCACCCGCCGCAGCCACCTATCAGCGTAACTGTCAAAGGGGAATCTTCCGTATGAAATTCACGAGCTTTAATCAGTGCAAGCTCTGTATCAGAATAATCTTTGTCCCTGCTGTACTTTTCGCACCGCGCTTTGGGGTATTTAGAAAGCAGCGCTGTGTCGTGAAGGCTGTCCATATCCCCAATGATATAGTCCGGAGTCAAGTCATAGGTGCTGCCATAAAACTGTCCGAAGGCCTCCAACGTATCCAACCCGCTGTCAGCGGCAATCACCGTATCTATCTGCTTCAATTTTGAAAAGTAAAACACCGTATTATAAGGAAGTGGAGCCTGCCCCCCCGTAAAAATCATTGTGTGCATACGCCCTTCCCGCCTCCTGATAGACTTTTCAAAAGTGCTTTGGTATAATCTATTATATCATGCTTCTCCAAAAGAATGTCAAGATACCATTTGATTTGATACGAGTTAATAAAATTTTTGAAAACAACGGCTACAAAGCCTATCTTGTAGGCGGTGCTGTGCGGGACATGATAATCGGAAAACAGGGACATGACTGGGATATTGCCACCAACGCGACTCCGAAACAAGTGATGAGCATTTTCCACAGGGTCATTCCGACAGGCATAGCTCACGGAACGGTAACAATCCACATATTCGGACACGAAATAGAAACCACGACTTTCAGAACAGAGTCTGACTATTCAGATGGAAGACATCCGGACAACGTGAAATTCGCAGCAACGATAGAAGAAGACCTGTCCCGAAGGGACTTCACCATGAACGCCATCGCTGCCGAATTGGGAACAGGACGCCTGATAGATCCCTTCGGCGGTCAAAACGACATCAAGCAAGGGCTCATCCGGACAGTCGGAGACCCGCTGGAACGATTCGGAGAAGACGGCTTACGGCCAGTCCGCGCCATACGTTTTGCCGGACAACTAGGATTCACAATTGAAGATGCCACTTACAATGCAATTTCAAAGCCGGAAGTATTGGCAAAGACCGCTTCCATATCAGTTGAACGGTTCCGTGAGGAATTCTGCAAGATTCTGACGAGCAGACGGCCGAGCGAATCGTTGCGGATGCTGGAAGAGACTGGCATCATGAACATATTCATCCCCGAATTCTCAGTATGCAGGGGATGTAGCCAGCACGATGCACGGGGATTCCACGATTTTGACGTAGCGGACCACTTATTCTACGCAACTGACGGAGCACCTCCAGACAACCTCACCGTCAGACTTTCCGCCTTTTACCATGACATCGGAAAACCTGAATCCCGAACAACAGAAGTGATAGAGGGCAACGAAATAATACACTTCCATGGACACGAGTCAACTTCAGAGCAAAAAGCAAAAAAATCCCTTGAACATCTGAAATTTCCCACAGCTCAAATTGAAAAGGTCTGCCACCTCGTCAAAGAACACATGTTTTTCTACGAAAGCTCCTGGAGCGACGCTGCAGTTCGGAGATTTATCATACGGACCGGTGTTGAAAACTTTGAAGATTTAATCGCATTGAGGCTGTCCGACATCCACGGCATGCACAATGCACCACTCGTTGCCGGTTCCCCGACATGGAAAAACCTTGAAGAACTTCGCGACCGGGTAAAAAAAGTCCTTGACGAACAGACAGCCCTCTCCATCAAATCTCTTGCGGTAAACGGTAAGGACTTGATGGCCTGCGGCATTCCGGCAGGAAAAACGATGGGCGCAATTTTAAAAGAACTGTTCGAGACAGTCACCGATTCACCTGCAATGAATGAAAAGGACAAACTGCTCGAACTGGCAAAAAATATCTACGCAACAAAATACGTTGCGGAAGTAAAAACTAGATAACCATATTCATAGCGGAACGCACTTCATCGAGAGTCGCCACCGCGATTTCCCGAGCCTTGCGGCTGCCTTCAAGGAGCACCGAGCGGATATAGTCCATATTCTGCTCCAGTTCTGCGCGTTTTGCGCGCACGGGGCGGAGTTCCTCGTTGAGGGTCTCTGTAAGCTCCGCCTTAAGCTTTCCGGAACCGCCGTCGCCAATGCGATCAGCAATTGCTGCCGGTTCCTCGCCCGTACACAGAGAAATCAGCATCAGCAGATTTGCGACTTCGGGGCGGTTTACAGGGTCGTATGTTATGTGCCTCTCGCCGTCGGTCTTTGCCTTTTTTATCAGCTTTGCCGTTTCTTCAGCCGTTGCAGAGAGCATGATTGCGTTTCCGCGGCTTTTACTCATCTTCTGATTACCGTCGAGTCCCATAATGCTTGGAGTCTTTGAAAGCAATGCTTCAGGCAACGGGAAAATAGGCTCCCTGTCCTTGCAGAATTTCTCATTGAATTTACGGGCAATCATGCGGGTCATTTCAATGTGCGGCAGCTGGTCCTTGCCGACAGGAACGACATTTCCCTTGCAGAACAGAATATCACATGCCTGATGAACCGGATAGGTAAGCATACCGGCATTGACCGACTTCATATTGCCGTTCTCAAGACCGCTCTGAATTTCATCTTTAACCGTCGGGTTTCGTTCAAGCTCGGCGTTGGAGACAAGCGTGAGGAACGGAATCATAAGCTGGTTGGCTTCCGGCACATAACTGTGCGGGTAGATTATGACATCATCACTAGGAACAATACCGCATGCAAGATAGTCGATAACCAGCTGCTTTGTATTCTGGCTTATCTCCTGATACGCATCGTGATCGGTCAACACCTGATAGTCCGCGATTAGAATCATAGTAGGAATGCCCATCGATGCAAGGCGCACACGGTTCTTCAGAGAACCGAAATAATGTCCTATGTGCAGGCGGCCCGTCGGTCTGTCACCAGTTAAAACACGGTATTTTTTCGGATTCTGTGCAATATCTGCTTCAAGTTTTTTACTGCGCTCCACGGAAGCGGCAAAGGTTTTGTTTGAGTCTATTTCAATATCAGCCATATATCCCCTCTGTTTTCTTCTATAGAATAATATGGCATACTATCATACTTTCATGTGCTAGGCAATGGATTTAGTTTTTGTGGGAAAACATTCTTGAAAGCTTCAGATTCACCGCAAGCGCAAATTCAATTCCCTGTGTGAATTCATTCTTCTCATGGTTGTGATTGAAAATGAACACATAGGCCGGCTGTACCACAAAGGAAAGATAATCGAGCGGAGAAATGCTGCCCCTCACTGCAACCCTGTTCACATATTCAGCAGTTCCTGACGGAGTTGTCAGCCTCTGCCGTCTTTTTGCCTCCTTTTGCCCCTGCCGGTCAGAGTCTGGAAATGCCCAGTAGTCGAGGTTTGCAGTCGTATCTGTTCCGCCCCAGTTGAGCCCGCTGTTGAACACATTCGTTCCCGACATTTCCCCCTTCGCCATAAACAGGTACGAACCTGTCACCGCCCAACTTCCCGGCACCTCATAGCCCAGATTCAGCTCAGCTGAGATTGTGTCAGGCCCCAGCGGACTACCGACCCATTCATAAAACGGATCATCATCGCCAATGCTTTCACTGTATGTGCGCACCAAACTCCAATTCGGGTCTTCCTTGATGTACAGATACGGCTGAGCATAGGATCCCTCAAACCTGCCATGCACATAGCCGGCGCCCATAGGCACATAGGCTTCGACTCCAAGCTGACCGCCGATAGCGTTCGGTGTTGTGTTGTCCGGCCAGTTGTACCGTTCATAAGCCGTCTGGTACTGGTCCTGTGCGTACAGACCATAAATACGAATGTAATTGGAAACCGCATACGAAGCTTTTATGGCAAGATAGGCACAGGTATTGCTTTCTTCGCTGCCGTAATCCCTCCACGGACTCATCCCGTGGTATATAGTCAGCGGATTCAGGAACCGCAGTTCCAACGGGTGATACACAAGCATTGACTCCTGTACAGACACAGACAATTTCTTAAAAAAGCGCACGTCAAACCGGTGCGTGTACATGTATTTGTCAACATTATACTGGGTGACATTCATGTTGTATCTGATGTTCGGGTTGAAAATTTCAAAGTTAGCATAGCTGGCACCGGTGAAGTACTCACTCATAATCATGCTTCCGGTCATGCTTCTGCCTACGCTCTGACTCCCCATTCCCAGCTGAAAATTGACGCCGGTCAGGTCTGTGAACATATATCCTGCACTGAAATAACCAGTGTCCGGGAAGTTTACATCGATATGTCCCGGGGAATACGGAACATTCGTATAGTTGTCATCGTGCTGCATCCTGCCCTTGTTCTGGCCAAGATACAAATCCATCCCCATAGAGAGGTAGTCAGCAACAGAGAACGTCACCGGAGCATACAGTATGGGACGCCTTTCGTACCGGTCATACACCCAGTCAATATCATCTTCGCTCTTGTAATAGCCCTCCACATTCACTTCAGGTTCCACCGAAGCAGATACAATGTCGGAACCAACGGAGAACCGACCGTCATCAAAGTAAGCGGCAAGCTTCTTGTATTGAACCTTTCCCGCTACACTCAGCTGGTCATAATTGATTTCGCTCAGATACAGCTTCAGTTCCTGTACACTCAGCGGTGCTTGGTCAGTAAAATCAACAAGACCTGATTCAATGGACAGAGACGCAAAGGCATCGTACACCCAACTGCCAGCCTTTACCAGTTCCTGGGCTTTTCTTCCTGCAGCATGTAAATTTATAGAAGAAAACAACATGCACCCAAAAAACAATCCCTTAACAACTGAGTGTCTAGTCATGACGGCTTCCTCCAGCGGCTTTCGTTTCAATCGCTTTTTCATAAAGCGTAACAAGTTTAGGAGCAAGGGTCGTCATGGACCACTGCTGCCCCCACTTCAAAGCCTCTTCACTTTTCTTTTGGTATAGCTCTTTATCTGTAAGAAGCTGGACAACTCTCGTAGAAAAATCTTGCAGATCATTTTTTACCATAAAGCCGCCGTTGTCCCCCTGCATGACATCGACAGTCCCCATTTCTCCGATGGCGACGACAGGTGTTCCCGACAACATAGCTTCAATGGTAACAAGCCCCTGCGTATCAGTTAGACTGGGAAATACGAATACATCAGCAAGCTTATAAAAATAGGCAAGCTCGGAGCGGCTTCTGTATCCTGTAAAACAGATATTCCATGAATACGGCAGAGCACGAGCCTTTGCCTTTAGCGGCTCCAGTTCAGGTCCGCCTCCGACGAACAGCAACACGACATCTGCAACAGTTTTTCGCACTTCGGCAAGGACATCGAACAGGAAATCCAGATTCTTTTCCTTGACCATCCGCCCCACATACAGCAGGATAGGCTTTTTCTGCAGCGATGGAAAGATTTTATACAACTGCGTACTGAAAAAATTCATCCCCTTCTTTTCAACGCGGACGACTTCATCAGGAATACCTGTCGGAAGAATATCTACAGGACGGTTCACACCGTATTCCTTCGTAACCTCCGCTATCCGCTCTGTCGGACAGATGATTTCATCAGCCCTCTTTAAATAAAATTTAACAAGATTACGACCGATAGCTTTAGAAGCGTTAAAAGGAATATACGGGATATAATTATAGATGTAATCCTCCCACAGTGTGTGGAAGGTGAACACCATGGCAACATGCCTGTGCCGTGCATACGTGAGACCAAACCACCCCATCAAAAACTCTGAGTTTATATGGATGATATCAGGCTGAAATATGTCGAGCTGTTTTTTTATCGTATGCCATTGCGTTATGCGGGCAGCACGGTCTTCCTCAGAAAACAGAATATGATCGGCAGGAATGCGCAGCACCTGCACATTCGGGTGGTTCTTAGACTTTTTGTCGTAAAAAGAGGTTTTAAACAGTTTCTGACCGATGCCCTTCCGCTTGGTGTAATCGCAGCAGACTATAATAACTTTGTGATTTCTTTTTGATAATTCATCCGCATAAGACTTTACCGATACAGCAACCCCGTTGACGCGGGGATAGTATGCATCTGTAAACATAGCAACATTCATAACTTGTTTATTTTATCTTATAAAAACGCATCGTGCAAGAGACAGAAAACCGCACTCCCTCTGCACGATAAAACGAAAGATGTTCAATTATGGATTACGTAGTGGACCCTGCCGATAACGTGGAAGTCCTCGCTGGAAGACGGTTCGAACATCGGTTTATAGGCGGGATTGTCAGAGATGATGGATATGCCGTTAGTCTGCTTTTTCAGACGCTTTACGAACCCCATTCCCTTGTAATGAATGATATAAATGCCGTCGGAACCGTTCCACCCCATATTATCGCAGATGATAGTGTCTCCGTCAAAAAGCGTCGGCTCCATTGAGTCTCCGCGGACATAGGTTGCAGCCAGATGCCCCTTCAACGGCTTGAGATTCTGCGGGGCGGCAATATAACCGCCGGCAACCTCATCTTCCGCCATGAACTGACCATGCCCTGCCGAAAAGAGTTCCTCGTACACCGGAATCGAAAAATCCCCGTCATACACAGTCTTCTTCTCAACAGCAGTCACCTCCCCCTCTGAAAACCCCTTTGCATAGTTGAAATTGTCTATGCCGCAGAATTCCTCGAGGGTCGTACCGAAGACATCAAGAATCTTTATTGCATCGTCCAGACGCGGTTGAATGCCCTTCTGAATCCGATTTCTCATAGTCCGAAGTGAAAGCCCCGTCTGCTTGCACAGCCATTCCACAGTTTTCCCCTGCTTCATGAGCCGTATATTCATATTGCTCCAAAAATAAAACGCATCATTCATGTTCTGTTTTAAATGATAATGCAATACGGGAATTTTAGCAAGGATAACAGAAATAGTGTAAGCGCCAATTAATCGCCCAGCCGTCATGTTCAACAAAGGAAGTAATCTTGATATTCCATGGCAACAACCTTTCCTAATCACTCTCAGTCTGGGGCGCTGGAGCATGCTCAAAAAGACAGCGCAGATAATCGTACAGGGACTTTATATCACTATCGGTAAGTTAAAGGTGGTAAAATTGCCAATTATATGAAATACACCCCCTTAACTTGAAAATAACTCGATTTTTTTTATTATAAGTATTGAGGATATTTTATTTCAAAAGAGAATCGTATTTGCAGAAAATCCGCGGATTTTACAATGACACCGAAATCATAAAAGTAATTACAGGTGTGCGACGCTGCGGTAAATCCAGCCTCATGCAGACAATTGCTCAAGAAATTCAGGCAAATGGAATTCCAGAGGTAAATATAATTTACTTTGATTTAGATAAACGAGGATACAGAAGCATCAAGACTCCTGATCAGCTGGAAAAGCTCATTGAAAAGACTGCTACGACAAAAGGATTGAAATATCTTTTTATTGATGAAGTGCAGAATGTTACTGGTTTTGAAGAAGTTCTTAACGGCTTTCGTGACGATAGAGATTTTTCCATTTTTATTACAGGTTCCAATTCCTATCTTTTAAGTGGCGAACTGATCACTAAACTTTGGGGAGTTATTCTAAGAAATTATTCGGCTTCCTTTAGCCCGTCGAGTTTTTGTAGCAGGTTCTTCCCGACGGGTTATTATGCAGTTTGAAAATTAGAAATTTTTACCACATTTTACAGAGCTTAAAAGATAGAAATGCACACCAGAACCACATCAATGGGTGGGACTTTTTACATTCAATCTTGATTCAGTAAGGAACTCCAACGGAATCTTTTTCGCATATTCAGACAGTACAATTTGCATTCCACCGTTTATCCGGTTGACCATTCTTCGGTTGACAGCGGAAATAACATTCTGTTTGCTATAATTGTTCTCCAAATCCATGGAATATCCGTCAAAACCTGCCATGACAACCTTTTTAACCCCACATTTTATCAGCAGATTCACCGCCATAAGCCCTGCATT
>CADBRT010000141.1 GCA_902797055.1 uncultured Spirochaetaceae bacterium | reverse complement strand
GCGGTTTATGAGAATCCGGTACCGTTACCACTTGGGTATACGTATACTGCTTGTGTTCCGAAAGATGCCTGGAATGGGCTGTCCGGTGTTCAACGGCAGGAAGCGTTGCTCCAAGGCTGCTTGATGGAAGCAGGGGCAGAAGAACTGTCTGTGGCACAGCTTCAGTTTTCAAGCAGTGAAATTCCGTATGAGCTCGTCATAGATGATACAGCTGGTGGTGTTTCTTTTGCTGATAATGCGTTTACTGTTACAAAGAAAAATGCTTCGGTTGTTGTGGAATTTTCAGGTCTGCCGGTGTCTGAAACCTATATCCGCATAGCGGGATTGCAATACGAGGGAGCCTCTCTGACTCATCTTACCGTGACGGGTTCCAATGGATGCTATAAAACGATTACCTATACGGCTCCGAGTTATTCCTGGTATACAAACCAGCACAATTTTTGTGTGAATCTGAATTATGAGGAGTCACCAATTGCCTCAGCTACCATAACATTTGAAAAGCCTGGAACCTACCGCTTTGACAGCCTGTCTGTAATCTGCCAACCGATGGCGGACTATGAAAAACAAGTACGGGCGTTGGCAGAAGACACGCTTGAAAATGTACGTTTTGAGCCGAACATGGTAAGCGGGACAATCTCCGTCGCACAGCCAAAAATCCTTTGTCTGTCCATTCCGTATTCAAAGGGGTGGAAAGCGACTGTGGACGGAAAAAAACAAAAGCTCTACAAGGCGAACGATATGTACATGGCTCTTGTCATGGATGCAGGGGAACACAGCGTTTCCCTGCGCTATGCAACCCCGTTCCTAAAGCTCGGTGCGCTCATATCGCTTCTCTCTTTGGGCGTATTCGTTTTTATACTGTACCGGAGGAACCGTACACAGGCATAGCGGTATACAGCGTTTTTTCATTGAAACATTTTATGTTATCATATAGAATAATCTCATTCTTTTAAGCCGCTTCCGGAAGTCTGTTGCTTTTGAGGCGGTATGCAACCCCGCTGGGAAGGAATTGGACTATGATATTTTCACCGGTAGAAATTGAAGAAACCGTCAATATGTTTATGCGGCAGAAACTGGATATCCGCACCATCACGATGGGCATATCCCTGTTGGACTGCATTTCAGAGGACAGCAAGACCGCCTGTCAGAAAATCTATGACAAGGTGATGAAAAAGGCCGCAAATCTGGTGAAGGTCGGTCAGGACATAGAAAAAGAATTCGGTGTGCCGATTATCAACAAGCGAATTTCCGTTACTCCGATTGCCCTTGTAGCCGGTGCGAGCGAAGCAAAGAGCTACGTTCCATACTGCAAGGTTTTGGACAAATGCGCCCACGAACTCGGCGTGAACTTCATAGGCGGTTTCAGCGCGCTCGTGCAGAAAGGACGCACCGAAGCCGACAAAATTCTGATGGATTCCATTCCTGAAGCGCTTTCCACAACAGACTTTGTGTGTTCATCGGTAAACGTCGGCAGCACAAAGACCGGTATCAACATGAACGCCGTCAAGCGCATGGGAGAAATCATCAAAGAGACTGCGGAAGCGAGCAAAAACAATCCCGTCAACGCCTGCGCAAAGCTCGTCGTGTTCACAAATGCGGTTGAAGACAATCCGTTTATGGCAGGTGCATTCCACGGGCCGGGAGAAGGGGACTCCGTCGTTAGCGTCGGTGTTTCAGGCCCCGGTGTCATCCTCGCCGCTGCAAAGGAATACAAAGGCCAGCCAATCAACGTGTTGGCAGACGGCATAAAGAAGATGTCATTTAAGATTACTCGCATGGGGCAGATGGTCGGCATCGAGGCTGCAAAGCGTCTGGGTGTGCCGTTCGGCATCGTTGACCTGTCGCTTGCACCGACGCCGGCTGTCGGCGACTCTGTCGCCCGCGTCCTTGAGGAAATCGGCCTCGAAGGGGCTGGTGCTCCGGGAACCACCGCAGCCCTTGCCATGCTTACCGACATGGTCAAAAAAGGCGGTGTCATGGCAAGTACAAACGTCGGCGGCTTGAGCGGAGCCTTTATCCCGGTGAGCGAAGACGAGGGTATGATTGCTGCTGTCAAAAACGGCTCCATCTGCCTTGAAAAACTCGAAGCCATGACGACGGTCTGCTCCGTCGGTCTGGACATGATTGCAATCCCCGGCGACACAAGCGCGACAACCATAAGCGGTATCATGGCGGACGAGATGGCAATCGGCATGGTAAACAACAAGACCACTGCAGTGCGTCTCATTCCTGCTCCCGGCAAAAAGGCAGGCGACTGGGTTGAATTCGGCGGACTGCTCGGCGGCTGTCCTGTCATGCCGGTGAACACGTTCAGCTGTGCGGATTTCATCAACCGCGGTGGAAAGATTCCAGCTCCAATCCATTCATTCAGAAACTAAACAGCTTCGTGCGGCGCCTTGCAATCGTAAAAGCGGAACTGCCTGCGCAGTTCCGGCAGGCAAAGGCGTTTGTCCTTCCTTATGAAAGGATTGCCTGTACACTGATGCAGAAAATCCTCAACGAAGACAGCGTATACCTCGCTGTCGATGAAGCCTCCGCAGGGACTGCGGGGGTGTTCTACTTTAAGAACGGCTCTCAGATTATCCCGTTTTTTCCCGCCGTATCCGACGGACTCAAACAAGCCCTCAAAGATTTTCTCAAAGACAAAACCCTGTTCTGCGTGCTGGGGGACGAACAGAGTGCAAACCTCGTTGCTGCCTGTGCGGCAGGCGGGCAGAAGATTGCAGAGATTCGTGAATTCTTTTTGATGGAGTACCACAGCCGTCCGTACCTGCTTCATCATGCCGCCCGCAACCTGTGCATCAAGAAATGCATGGGGAACAGTGCCGGTGCACAGACGCGGTGCAAGGAGGCAGATCTGCTGATGCCGCTCCAGCTTGCCTATATACAGGAAGAAGTGCTCTCTTCGTCGGAAACCCCGAACGTACGGCTGGAGCGGATGAATCTTGAGCGTGCGCTCAGGACGCAGAGCGTGTACATGGCGCTGCTGGACAATACGCTTGCGGGCAAGGCACAGACAAATGCTGTCGGTGTGGGAGTGGTGCAGGTCGGCGGGGTCTACACCCGTCCCGCTTACCGCGGGCAGGGGGTTGCCTGCGCACTGGTACGGGCGCTTGCCGAGGACAAGCGTGCCGAAGGAAAGGGCACGGTGCTGTACGTCAACAAGACGAACCGCAGTGCCATCCGGGCGTACACCCGGGCAGGCTTTGCCGCCACAGATGTCGAGTACCGGATTCTGTACTATGAAGAAGACTGAGCGCTGCCGCCGTCTTAGTCCAGCCGCTTGAAGTCGCTTGCCGGATGTTTGCAGATGGGGCAGGTGAAGTCCGCAGGGAGTTCTTCGCCTTCGTAGATATAGCCGCAGATGGTGCAAACCCAACCCTTCTTTTTCGCTGCATTCTCCGGCTTCGGCTTGATGTTCGCGTGATAGTAGGCATAGGTGACTGACGGGTCTTTACTCAGCGCTATGGCGTCGGTAAGGTCCGCGATGAAAAGGCTGTGCGTGCCGAGGTCGACGGTCTGCACGACTTTCGCGCTCAGACAGGCGTTGCTGCAGTCAGGCAGGTAGATAAGCCCGTTTTCTGAACGGGACACATTCACGCCAACCATCTTGTCGGTGTCGCGCCCGCTCTGGAAACCGAACTGCTTGAACGTGTCGAACGGGGTTCCCTCCGTCAGAATGGAAACGTTAAAGATGCCGGTGCGGGAAATCATCTCGTTGGTGTAGTTCGCCTTGTTGATTGCCACTGTTATGCGTTCTGGGGTGCTCGTCACTTGGGTGACGGTGTTCACAATGCACCCATTGTCCTTGTCCCCCTCGCGGGCTGTAACGACGAAAAGACCATACGACAACTTGTAAAGCGCGGAACTGTCCATAATTCATACCTCCTTGCAAAAATGCCACTAATCAATGGTACGGCGGAATCCCGCTCCCGTCAAGTAACTTCATCTTCCTCCATTTGTTGACAGCATATAGATAAAGGTTTATTCTTTAGGAAAACACGTTGTTATATCAGGAGAGTCAGCATGAGACGCTTGCTTTGTGCATTCTTTTTCATTTTGTCTGCGGTGTACCTTTCCGGTTGTAAAAAAACCGGTGCGGCAACCTCCGCTGCAACAACAGCCGGAGCGAAGGGGGGGGCGAAGACGTATTCGTCTGCAAACTCCGCTTCAATTGACGGCATTTTTTCCGTCATATCCTGTACGCCGAACAAGGTTCTTCCTGCAAGCGTAAAGTATCCTTCCATCCAGATTCAGTTTTCGGAGCCTGTCGTCGCACTGCAGGAACTCGGAGAGCCGAGCGACAAATCCGACATTGTGACCATTGAGCCGGCCCTCAAGGGCGTGTTCCGCTGGTACGGAACCAGCCTGCTGAGCTTTGACGCAAAAGAAGAAGTCATTTCCCAGAAAGTCTACACCATCAAGATAAATCCCGAAATTCAGTCTGTTCTGGGCAACAAAATCAGCGGAGAGCTTTCGTATTCCTTCCGCCCGGAACTGCTGAAGATGATCAACATCGTCCCCGGCTACGGGGAAATCAAAAAAGGCAACTACGTGGACGAGTCCAGCGTGCCGCCGGAAGTTGCCCGTGACATATTGGTGACGTTCAACTTTCCGGTGAACGCCGCTGTCGTTTCAAAAGGCATCCGCGTTGAGCAGGAGTCGGGAACCATTGCCTTTACCGCAGTTCAGGAAAATCCGAATGCCGTCCGTTTGACTTTGGGTAAAGCCCCTGCAGAAGACACAGAGATCTCCGTCTACCTCACAGCAGGTGCCATGGCTGATGAAGGCTGTGTCCAGACCACGGAGGATGTGTTCCGCAGTTTCCACACGCTCATTCCGTTTGTCATAGACCGTTTTGACAGTGAGCCGTATGCAAGCGAATCGTATTCAAACCCTGTCGCATTCACGTTCTCTTCCATGCTCAAACAGGGCGCGGAAGCGGAACTTGCAAAGTACATTTCTTCTTCACTTCCCGGAGCCATCACTGCCGACAACCTCGAAGTAAACGGCAGGCAGCTCCTCGTGTACGGCTTGCCCGTCACCTTCGGTTCCCAGTACACACTGAAAATAGACGGCAATTTCAGCGACATATATGGCAGAAAACTCGGCGGGGAACCCCAGCAGTACTATGTTGAGGTGCCGTCTGCCAGAAGTTATGTGCGCTTCCAGGACTACGGCTTTAAGATGCTTGAGGCGCAGTTTGCGCCACGCCTTGCCTTTGTGCACCAGAATATCAAGGAAGGTTCCAATTATTCGGTACTCCAGCTGACGAAAGGCAACGGAACTCCTGTTCACGCTGAGGCAGTTACCACAACGCTGAACCCTGCCACTATTCCTCAGAACACGCGCATTGTTCAGAGCGTGGACCTCGCTCCGAGCCTTGAGCATACCGGCGATCAGTACCACGGAACAGTACGCTTTGACGGTTCCATGGTGTACGAATACAAGTACACCGACTGGAGTACCGATGAAAAAGTCACCAAGCGCAGTACTTCCGACAACACACAGGTTGTGCAGGTCACCGACCTCGGCATGACCGTGCGTTACGGCTATAACAAAGCCGTCGTGCTTGTTACAAAATTGAGCACCGGCGAACCTGCTGCAAATGTGGAAGTTTCCGCCTACAATATGAACGGTGCCGGCAGCGAGCGGGATCACTACCGCGGACAGGACGTCGTTTTGAACAAATACCCCCGTCTCGGCAAAACG
>CADBRT010000140.1 GCA_902797055.1 uncultured Spirochaetaceae bacterium | reverse complement strand
GCTGAAAGATTTACGTTCGGTTCCTGTTGGCTATATGGCGGAAACACGACTTTTCCCAAAACAGTTTTTTGTGGCTTGCGAATGCCGGAGTTGCGCTGCCTGTCTACAATGTGGAAGAACCTAAAGTTCCTCTGAAACTTGCGGAGTTAAGAAATCTGTTCAAACTTTTTCAGTCTGATGTTGGACTGCTTTCCTGCCAGTTTGACAGCACTATTCAGTTGCAGATTTTAAATGATGAAAACAATATAAATTTTGGCAGTGTTTACGAAAATATTGCCGCTCAAGAGCTTTTGACTCATGGGTACGACTTGTATTATTTTAACAGCAAAAAACAAGGGGAACTGGATTTTCTGCTTGAAGAAAATTCAACTGTCATTCCTGTTGAGATAAAATCAGGCAAAGAGTATGACCGCCATAATGCATTGAATTTACTTGGACTGAAAGCATGGGCGCGGAACTGACATAAGCACCCCGGGTTTCGGCTTTGAAACTATCCTTGCTTCCGTGCCCCGCAGTCCAGAACCTTATTCGGTCGAAAAATGCTACTGTATGCGGAAGGGTACTGGGCTGCCCGCCGAACGCTCTTTCGGGGGTGCTGTTGAGGTAAAAGGGCGGATATGCTAGATTGATGCCATGGTTCAGACTAAGGCGGATATCCGTACATACATGGCAGGACGGCTGGAACAGATTGGTTCTCAGGAGAGGACATTCGCTTCCCACAAGGCTTCTGTTGCGCTCATAAAATCTGCCGCTTTTATGGAAGCCCATTTCGTGCTTTCCTATATGGCGACGGACAGGGAACTCGACCCATTCCGGGTGACAAGCGCAGCGCTTGGAGAGTTCAAACGCGTTGCGTTTCCCCGCTGCATACAGAAGACTCATGATTTGTCGTTCTATCTTGTTCGCGGAAGTTCCAGCCATGAAGATTTCCTTTCCCAGTTTGAAGCAGGTCCGTTCGGAATCCTTGAACCTCATGTGCAGCCGGGCTGTTTGTTTAACCGGCCACCTGTCAGACAAAAAAAGATATTGGTCATTGTTCCGGGAGTCGCGTTTTCGTATCATGGCGGACGGCTTGGACACGGCAAAGGCTATTACGACCGGTATCTCGATACCCTTCGCATGGAAGCCCTTTCCCATGACTGTACACTGACGCTTGCAGGGTTCTGCTTTGACGAGCAGATTGTCAGCGTGCTTCCCGAAGAAAGCCACGATATCCGCATGGATTGCATTGCAACCCCGTCCGGCGTTTTTTCCTGCACCAGATGATTTTTCCGTCGGGAGGTTTGCATTTACCGCTTGGGCATGTGGTGATATACTGTACGTATGTTTTTTAGGAAAAAGACGCCGTCCGTCACACCGTATGATCCAAAAAAAGAAGCGCCGGAACTTCATTCGAACACCTGCAACCGCGACAAAGTCGTGGGATTTCGCAGCCTTGAGGACGGGCATTTCACCGAAATGATGACAATCAAAAGTGAGTCTGATCTGAAGGAGTTCTGCAGACAGTATGCGGTGGACGAGGGTAAAATCAGAAAAGTGTGGTGAATCAATCAAGATATCAAGGAGTTTGCACATGGCCTATCATTTTTCAAAATCCCGCTACTGCAACGGGGTTCAGTGTCCTAAGATGCTCTGGATGAAAGAGCATTTCCCAGAAGAGTTCGATGACAGCGTGATGAATCAGGCGGTGCTGCAGACGGGGAACGAGGTCGGGGACCTTGCCATGGGGCTGTTCGGAGACTTTATCGAGGTTCCTTTTGATAAAGAGAATCTCGGTGCCATGCTCACAAAGACGCAGGAACTGCTGGATGCAGGCACGAAGGTTGTCTGCGAGGCTTCTTTTTCATACGAGGGGTGTTTTTGCAGTGTGGATATCCTGAAGAATTGTGGAAACAATGTGGTTGAGCTCTACGAGGTGAAGTCTTCAAGCGGGGTGAAAGATGTGTATCTTGATGATGTCTCTTATCAATACTATGTGCTTTCAAAACTGGGTTTTACGGTGCGGAAAGCCTGTCTGGTATACATCAACACTCAGTATGTCCGGCATGGGGAGCTGGAGCTGGATAAGCTTTTCAATATTAAAGACCTGACTGCTATTGCGAAAGACCGGCTTGGCGAAGTTGAATCAAAAATCGCTGAACTCCGCCAGTATCTGGAGCAGGCTGAGGAACCCGCAATGGCGGTCGGAAGCCAGTGTTCGGTTCCGTATAAATGCGGTTACTTTGCCCACTGTGCAAAAGGTGTGCTGAAAGACGGAGAGCGTTCTGTCTTCGATATTCACGGTATGGAACAGGCAGATAAACAGGCGTTTTTTGACCAGGGGTTCATCACGTTTGAAGACTTGTACAAAGCTGGTGTTTTGAAAGGAAAGTACCTGCAGCAGGTTGAATTTGAGGTAAAAGATATGCCACCGCACATCGATGCCGGTGAAATAAGAGGCTTCGTAAAGAAGATTTCTTTTCCGTTGTATTTCCTCGATTTTGAAACATTTAATCCCGCCGTTCCGCTGTATGACGGGTCGCGCCCGTATCAGCAGATTGTTTTTCAGTACTCGCTCCACTACATGGAAAAAGAAGGCGGGGAGCTCAAGCACAAGGAGTTTCTCGCCAGTCCGGGGACGGATCCGCGCCGTCAGGTAGCTGAGCAGCTTTGCAAGGACATCCCGCTCAATGTCTGCACGACAGCGTATAACCGTGCGTTTGAAAAAACTCAGATAAAGGAACTTGCGGCCCTGTATCCTGATTTGTCGGAACACTTGACGAACATCCGCGATCGCATAGAGGATCTGATGGTTCCATTCCAGAAGCGGTGGTATTACACAAAAGAAATGCAGGGGTCGTATTCCATCAAAAATGTACTGCCGGCGCTTTTCCCCGATGACCCGTCGCTGAATTATCACAATCTGGAAGGTGTTCACAACGGCGGGGAGGCTTCCAGTGCGTTCCTAACCATGCAGAAGATGGACAAAGACGAACTGAAAAAATGGCGCGGGTACCTGCTCAAGTACTGCGGGTTGGACACATTTGCAATGGTGAAGGTCTGGGAGAAGTTGCAGGAGGCAGCCGGGCTGCGTTTCTGAAGCAAAACCTGAAGGCTTCCGTTTTTACGGCGTAAAAGCCAGACTTGAGACGTCCTGTGCCTAATGCCCTGTGCATGGGCAACTTTTTGGGGAGCCATCTCTCCTGTAGGAATTCCGTTTTCATCTACAATATCTAAGAGTTCTAGCATATGGGGTCGGCGCAGAACTGTTTCCGTCTGCAGTTGGCGCAAAATGCTCCCATCCACACTTCGTCAAACTGATGTACCGCTGCTTTTACAAAATCCCTGTCACTGGAAAGAACGCCTGCTTCAAAGTTTCTGGTATTCTCGCCCTTCATGCCCAGCCCTGCTCCTGTGAGATTTGCAGACCCGACATACGCTGTTTTCATGTCAAAAATGATGATTTTGAAGTGTACGCGCGGACATAGGACCCGCTCCACGCCTTCGATGAGATTCGGGTATTTGTCGAAATCCTTTCTGAAAGCGGGTCCTGGTTCTTTTGCATGAATCAAACGGATTTCAACACCGCGTTCAGCCAAGTCCGAAAGCACTGCGAGCAACGGCTTTGAATACCGCCCGTCTTTTACATACAGGTCTTTGATGTCTGCCGTTCCAATCCACAGATGCTTTTTGACCGAAGCGATTTTTTCAATGATTCTGTCGTAGTGCTCTTCGTT
>CADBRT010000139.1 GCA_902797055.1 uncultured Spirochaetaceae bacterium | reverse complement strand
GCCGCATCAAGGATGGCGATTGCAGTATCACGGTCGTTTGTCACTTGGCTGTAGAACCATTCAACAGCAATTCTGCTCTGAGGGTTTGAATACAGAATCAGTGTCGTATCCTTCACACCGATTTTTGCGTCGTTGTCAAAGAGCATGTCGCCCCCGACATCGATTTCATCACCGAACTCAGTCATAAAACTGATTTCTTCCGCCACCACAGATTCAGAAACAGGCTGTTCAACTGTTTCCCCAGCCTTTGCAACTTCAACAACCTGCTCTGTGGCTTTCGGACTTTCAAGTGCAACTACAGCACCATCTTCAGGGAGATACACAAACACGAACGCACATGCCACAAGAAAAATCAAAGCGATTGACACTGCGCTCAGCATCATTTTCAGAAGATTAGACTTTTCACTCTCCATACTTTTTCCTCCCGTTTCCCGGCAGGAGTCAAATCCATCCCCTTCAAAATGACAAAATACCGGAAAACGTCATACAATTTTTTTCTATGGAGATTTTGGCATAAATAAAAATATTTTGCAAGCAGAACTTTGAAAAACTTACGTTTTATTGGCATTTTTTAATGAATTTTTCATTCTGCAAGCCTAAAACCGTGCAACCGCACCATCGGAAAGCAGTTTTTCGTCCCGGGAAAAGAACACATACTGCGCATGCTTTGC
Source organism: uncultured Spirochaetaceae bacterium (assembly GCA_902797055.1). Lineage (GTDB taxonomy): Bacteria > Spirochaetota > Spirochaetia > Treponematales > Treponemataceae > Treponema_D. Next base: position 12,681 of record CADBRT010000139.1, on the reverse strand, counting down.
TTTCAGTTCATCCATAAACACAACGGCATCAACACACTCAGGTACCGCAAAACCTATGACGGAAACACAGTCCTTGATGCGTCTGGCGCAGTGCTTGAAACTTGCAGTCAGGTTTTCTTTTTCCCCATCTGTGGACGGCAGTCTGTCCGCAACCGGAACAACAAACGCATAGCCACCCTTCTCCTCAAGGGCTTTCAAAAAATCGCGGAAGTCCGCAAGAAAGGCTTCATCGTAGTGTTCCTCGTCAAGACCCACCGCAGTCCACGGAACTTCAACGGCAAATGGTCTGGAAACATCAGCAGGGACCGCAGATTTCCCCCGGCAAGAGGCAGCGGTCAAAGCAGTACAGCCGGCTACAGGAAAGGGAGTGCCGTCAACAAAAAAAAGCTCGTTGTTCTTTGCTTCAAATTTTCTCTCGAATTTCATAATGCTTACGCATTATAGTGATTTTGAAAGCGTTTGGAAATGGAGGGAAGGACAAAAAATAACTCCCGCAGGCAACCACCGGCGGGAGCTAAAGTAGGTAAGACAAAAAAAAGACTCCTGTTTCAGCTTCACTATTCTGTCAGGATCTTTATGACCTCTGCCTTATCCTCAGTCTCAAGAATCTGTGCACGTTTGTCAGCAGACTTGAAGAGAAGGCTCACTTCAGCCAAGAACTGCAAGTGAGGCCCGGTCTTATTGACAGGAGAAAGTGTCATAATAAATATGCGGCACGGCTCCTGATCAAGACTGTCAAAATCAACAGGATTATCAGAGATGCCGATACAAGCCACGAGATCTGACACAGTGTCTGTCTTTCCATGAGGGATGGCAATGCCGTGCTTCATTCCGGTTGACATCTTTCTCTCACGGTCAAGGACACATTCCTTGGCGGCATCTTTATCTGTGACTTTTCCAGCCTTTACGAGTACATCCAGCAACTCGTCAATAATTTCTTCTTTTGTAGTTCCTTTCAAGTGGAGTTCTACAGTCTCTGGTGTTAATACAGTTCTTAAGTCCATATTCTTTATATTATGTTCAGTTAAGCAATTTGTCAAGGAAAAAAAGGCTTTCCAACCTTAAATTCCCTCATTGTCATTTGAATTTGTCTTCTATATAATGAAGGTACATGGATAGCACACAAAAACTGTTCTCTGACATTGAGAAAACAAAGAAAAGATACAGAGCTGAGCACTCTGACCAGTACTCGGGCCGCGAAGTCTGCCGGGCGGTGATTCAGCTGTTCGCACAGAACAACAAGACGCTCGAAGCCCTTGCAGAAAGCTGGGGCAACTACTGGTTTGAGTCCAGAATCATGACATCCGCCAACGCCGACAATGAACCTTCAACGGAAAGCCTCGACGTACTCGCCGCCATGCAGAACCTGCTTTCCCTCAAAGACGAAGAGACCGACTGCCTCACGGGCGAGGATTGGAGCAACCTCTGTGAAGAAACGAATTTCGCGGCGGAAGACCTGCCCCTTGAAGCATTGAACTCACTCATGTCGATCTTTTTAGACCACAAGGCACTGTAATCCATGGACGCATACAGTTCATGCACCCAGTGTCCGCGCAACTGCAAAGCGCACCGCGATGAAGCAAAAAAAGGATGGTGCGGAGAAAACGCAGACCTGCGCATTGCAAGCGCCTGCCTGCACTTCGGGGAGGAACCGCTTGTAACCGTACACTCAGGAAGCGGTACAATCTTCTTCACCGGCTGCACACTCCGCTGTTCATTCTGCCAAAACTACCAGATTTCCCAGCAAGGCATGGGCAGTGCGGTGTCAGTACAGGATTTCGCGGAAATCTGCCTTTCGCTTCAGAACAAGGGAGCCGAGAACATCAACCTTGTTACCGGCAGCCACCATATCCCCGTCATAGCAGCGGGCATTGCAGCGGCAAAGAAACGCGGCGTCACAATCCCCTTCGCATGGAATTCGAGCGCATACGAAAGCACAGAAACCCTTGAACACCTCAAAGGGCTCGTCGATATCTGGCTGCCCGATCTCAAAACGCTCAACCCCATGATGAGCAAGCAGCTTTTCGATGCGGAAGACTACCCGCAGGTAGCAAAGCGGGCCATACGGTGGATGATAGCTTCCTCACCGCTGGACATCGTTGAGGAAAAGAAAAACGGCAGAAAAAAAGAAAAAATGATGAGCGGCGTAATCATCCGCCATCTGTTCCTGCCGGGACGCATGGACGACACCATCATGACATTGGATTGGCTCAAAAGCCATGCGGACGGAAAAGCCTGCATATCACTCATGTCCCAGTACACTCCCGTTCCATTCAAAGGCACCGAACAGGAACTCGAGCAGCGGGACAAATCGCTCGGCTCTTTTCAGAACAGACTGGTGAACACAGCGGAAGACACCGAACTGCGCAAACTGATTGACTCATATTGCTTCGATTATCTTTTTTATCAGGATTTAAGCGACGACACAAGCTGGCTGCCGGACTTCAACAGAATTCAGCCCTTCAGCAATGCGCTTGCACGTCCGGTCTGGCATTGGAGCTGCGGATTTACAGACGGACAGGTTCAGTGAGCATCAGGAGCAGCGGGAAAGTCCCTGCCCTGTTTCATCAGTTTTTTGCGCTCATACATGCGGTCATCAGCCTTCTGTTGGGCTTTAAAGAAGTCCTGCTTGTTTCTCGGCCTGAACATGGACCAGCCGTACGCGACAGAAAAACTCAGTTCATCGACACGCTGCGCTTCAACCAGAGAGTCAAATTTAGCAAGCAAGGCATTCACTGACTCAACATCAGTATCGCGCAGGAGACAGATAAACTCATCACCCCCTATGCGGTATATCGTACCGGAGTCGGAAAATACGTCCTTCAGACACGAACAGAATGCATTGATAACCTTGTCACCGGTAAGGTGGCCGTATGTATCGTTGAGTTTTTTCAAATTGTTCATGTCAAACAGAATAAGGCAGTAGGGAGAGGAAGTATGTTTTTCGTTGTCCCAGTTTTCCACAAGGGAGAACCAAGCAGTCCGGCTTGAAACGCCGGTGTTGACATCGACAAACGCAAGCTTACGGTACAAGTCAGCCTGTCTGTAGTGCTCGAACTTCTGAAAGGAAACCTGATACACAACCAGCGTAAGTGAAACAAAGACAAAGATAAAAGCAATGCTCGTGCACATATCCGCGACAGCATCAACTTCATCAGACGTGCGGGCGGCAACAATCAGGAACAGAGACGCACTTGCAAGCATGGAAATAGTAAAGAACGTGCGGGTTCCGCTTCTGTTGAATTTCACCGTAAGATTGATCAGATAGGCAAGATAGAAACACGCAATTATGAACAGGATGAAGAGTACGGTCGTTGCAACAGGAAACGACGAGTACCCGGAGACCTGCAGAAACAGATTCAGAAAGGAAACAAACGTATCAATGATAAAAAGAATGGTGGAAAAAATACGTGTCCGAGGAGTCGTAAAATCATTGATAAACACAATGGATTCGAAAAGGATGAAATACGGAACGATATATTCCAATATCCAATGCACTGCTTGGGAACCCACTAAAAACTGAAGGACACGGGACTCCTCCATCTGCCAGACACCGATTGACAGCATAAGCAGGGCGAGGTGCATCAGAGTCTTGTCCACTCCTTTGTTCGGATTGTACAGAGAACTCAAAAGCACAACCAGAATGCCCACGATAAAAAGGATAATACCCAGCACCAGTTTATCGCCTCTATCCAACAGCAGTTTGTACAGTATGCCTGAATGAGAGCCTCGGTACATCTTGTTGAATTCGCCGGTGTTACGGTCGGTGAGAGCCGTCAGTTCAAGACAGATCTCACCTTTTTTGTTCGGCTTGACATCGACAATATGATGGAACGAACGGTAGCTTTTAAGCCACTTGGGATTCCCCTCCATCTTGTATTCGTATAATACGGTTCCGTTTTGGAAGAATTTCGCCGCCTGATGATGAGTGTAGAAACAGACGCTCCCCGTAAAACCGGGAATATACTCGTGATAAATTCTTGAAACACGTGATTCATTTTTTACAACAGTGGGAAGCGTCACCGGAATTTTTTTCCCGTCATGGTCATAATAATACCACCCTTCGTTGAAATCTTCAGCAAGATTGTTGAGCAGCTGCACATTCGTTGCATCACGGGACGAAACAAAGACATACGCTGAGACACATACAAAGAGAAAAATGAGAAGCAAAAGAATGGAATTGGCAATTGAAGCAGGTGACGGCTTCTTCATTGCTACAAGTATAATTCTTTTTTCCCCATAAAACAAGGGTATTCTATGGCGATGGTCAGGTACGCCACCGTCGATTTTATCCGTAGAATCACAAGGGAGTCATATTATCGGCAGGGGGAAGATTAAATTTTAATGAAATTCCTTGAAAAAGGGGGCGAAAAAATTCTATAATGCGAAGGTTATGAGCACAATCTACAAAGCGTTCTGGGAAGAGGCACTGCGACAGATACAAGATACATACGTGGGCGAAGGGCGTGAAGACGAGTACACCCTGTGGTTCGGCCGCATGAATTATGTCGAAGACACCATCTCAACCATCACTGTTTCGGTTCCTTCTAAATTCCTGTGGGATCAGATGGTGTCCCAAGGGCTTTTATCGTCCATAGAAGACAAACTTGCGGAGATAACAGGACAGAACATCACTATCCAGAGCTCGTTTTCTACTGCCCCGGCAAATACAGAGACAAGAACTGCAAGTGCTCAGCAAACCGTCTCAAGCCCGAGGCAGGCGATGGAAAACATGCTGTCCTCCCTTGCGCAGGAAGCAAAAGAACAGGAAGAAAGCGCTTCTGCAAATGCGAAAGCAATTCCGCAGGAGGCGCGGGAAAGATATGAACAGGTTGTGAGCGAAGAACCGCACAGCCAATCACCGAAAGCAGACGGCAGCAAGCGAAAGACTTCTGAACTGAACGAAGACTTCACCTTTGAATCCTTTGTGCCGGGCGACAACTCAATGTTCGCCTACAACACCTGCTTTGCGGCAGCGAAATCCCCCGGAACTGCATACAACCCAATTTTGCTGTACGGCGGTGTCGGACTGGGAAAAACTCACCTCATGGAAGCGGTCGGCAACCTCATCCAAAAAAACAGCAGCGGCAATTTAAAGATACTCTATACACAGGCTGAGCCCTTTACCAATGAATTCACTGCAAGCCTCAAGAACAAAACGACCGAGGCTTTTAAAGAAAAATACCGCAAGCTCGACGTGCTTTTAATAGACGACATCCAGTTCCTCGAAGGGAAGGACAAAACACAGGAAGAGCTCTTCTATACATTCGAAGCGCTGTACAACGCACACAAACAGATGGTGTTCACCTGCGACCGCCCGATTGATGAGCTGAAAGACATAACGGAACGCCTGCGCTCACGCTTTGCACTGGGCATGAACATAGACCTCAAGCCGCCGACATACGAAACCAGACTCGCAATCCTCCAGAAGAACCTGGAAGCGACAGGCAGGTCAGTACCGCAGGACGTGCTTGAATACATCGCTAAAAACGTGCAGACGAACGTGCGTCAGCTGTTGTCCTGCCTCAAGACCGTCACCGGCTACATTGACGTCATCCACAGCATAGACTTGGAGCACGCGAAGGATATTCTGCACAACCAGATAAACACACCGGGCAACGGCTCGTTCAACATCGACACCATTCAACGCGTAGTGGCAGAGCACTACAACATCTCGCTCGCCGATATGAAGAGCAAAAAGCGCAACAAGAAATTCGTCATTCCGCGCCAGATTGCTGTCTACATAGCGCGCGAAACGCTGGACTACTCATTCCCGGAGCTGGGAACCGAATTCGGAGGCAAGGACCACACCACCATGATGCACAGCTACGAAAAAATCGTGGAACAGCGCAAAATGGACAGCAGTCTTGACTCCACCATCCAAATTCTCATACGGGAAATACGCGAATACAAAAAATAAAAAACGGGGTTGCCCCGCACCCATACAGAGCAACCCCACTGTTTACGCAGCTGTAATAGCTATCTTCTTTGGAGAAGGAGCCGCATGGCGCGGCAGAACCACTTCAAGCACACCATTCTTGAATGTAGCACTGATTTTGTCCTGCTCAATGTCGTCAGGCAGCTGGAAGCGGCGGGAGAAACTGTACATGCGGCGCTCGCGGATTACATAGCCGCCGTTTTTTTCTTCTTTCTGCTCCTGCTGCTCCTTGCGGGAAGCGATGGTGAGCATGTTGTCCTTTACATCGATGTCCACATCTTTTTCAGTCCTGCCCGGCAAATCCATGTCGAGCGTATAGGCTGCACTGGTTTCCTTTACATCAACCTTCGGCATGGCAACAGAGCGCGTGCTGACAATCTGGGGAAAATCAAATCCAAAAGCGTCATCAAAAAATGGATTGAAAACTGAAAGTTCGTTCATACATATACCTCCGAAATGTTTGATTATTTTTCGTGGAGCATCGCCGTTCTGGTTTCTGCCCCTCACTAAAACATATAGCAGACAGCGTGCCAATTTTCAGATTCAGTCAGTATCCTTGCTCCGACGGGAAAATATCAGCGGTCAATCGCTCTCTGCGCTCAGCCACCAGCCCCTGTTCCCCGCCCTGACAGCCCCTCAGCGGGGAGACTTTTTCAGCACCGCGCAACGGGAATGTCACAAAACACGTCATGCACACCTCCGTGATGTGACAAATATGCACAAAACAGGTGGTATACACCGCCTTGTCTTGCACGAAACGGCGTCTTGCACTATGATACACCTTGTTATGTCAGATTTTCTTGAGGCATTCATGCTTATCTGCTTCGGGCTTTCATGGCCACTGTCACTCGCAAAAAACATCAAGGCGCGTTCCGCACGGAACATGAGCCTTGCATTCATCCTGCTGATTGTCACTGGATACGTTGCCGGCATTACGGCAAAAATCTTGCACCACAAATACAACTACGTGCTTGTCGTATATCTGCTCAACCTGTTCATCGTTTCGTTGAACATCATCGTATACTTCGTCAACAGAAAATTCGACAAAGGCGCTATCTCACATCCAAGCCGCCTGCACCAGCGCGCATACTACATATCGCTTTGGGTATGCTATAAATGGGAACAGCTTCGTTCAGCCCTCCATCTGATACCAGCCAATAAATAACCGAAATGCAGAAAGAAAGAATCCGGGAAAAAGCCGCCGCCATCAGAGACGTAATCCGCTACATACACCGCTTTCAAAACGCGCTTGTAGTAATCTACCTTGACGACACGGTTCTGGATTCCACCGTGTTCTTATCACACATCAAAGATATCGCCATGCTGCACCAGGCGGGGCTGCGGGTCGTGCTGATTCCCGGTTCCGCACGCAGAATCGACGAAATCCTGTCACGGGAAGGCATGAAGTGGCAGATAAAAGACGGCTGCCGCATCACCGGGCAGGACGCCATGCCGCTCATCAAAATGGCGTCCTTTGATGTCTCCAACCAAGTCATGACTGCGCTCGCGGGAGTAAAAATCTCCGCGCTTATCGGCAACTGGGTGCGAGCACGGGGACGCGGCGTCCTTGACGGCTTTGACTGGGGCACCGTCGGCGACATCGACAGAATCGACTCCCCTGCAATTGATAAAGTCCTCGACGCGGGCTTCATACCGATTTTCCCCTGCATAGGGTGGAGCATTGCCGGCAAACCCTACAATATATCATCGTTGCGGCTGGCAGAAGCAGTGGCCGTACACCTGCATGCCGACAAACTCTTCTTCCTCGTACCGGGCGCAGAGATTACCGCAGAACATTTCATCATACCGCACAACATCGGCATATCGGAAGAAGGCAAAGTGCCCGCCCTCGACTTGCAGGAACTGGACGCTTTCATCTCCGCAAACAAAGACTATGGCAGCGCAGACAGAGAGAAACTGCTGGATTTGCTGGGGCTTGCAGGAAAGGCATGCGAGTCGGGCGTAACACGCGCCCACATCCTTGACGGAGCAATGGCGGGCACCCTGCCCTGTGAGATATTCAGCGACCTCGGCTCCGGCACCATGGTCTACACGAGCAACTACGGCAAAATCCGCGACATGACGCACGACGACATTCCTGCCGTCCTGAGCCTCATGCAGCCCTTTGTCGAACGGGGCATTCTGCTGCCGCGCACCAAGCAGATGCTCGACGAGCAGTACACCGCCTTCATCGTCTACGAACTCGACGGAGCCATACGCGCCTGCGCCTCCCTCGTTCCCTACAGCGACGGACAGATGGAGATTGCCGCGCTTGCAGTCGACGCTTCCTGCTCACACCTCGGCATAGGCCCCAAGCTCATGTCCTTTCTCAAAAACCGCGCCCGTGAGCGGAAAGCAAAGGGCGTGTTCCTGCTCACCACGCAGACCGCCGACTGGTTTGAAAACCTCGGCTTTGTCCCGTCGGACATCTCCACGCTCCCCCAACAGCGGCGCGCAATCTGGACACCGGGCCGCGGCTCAAAAGTCCTCCGCATGGAACTGTAATAGGAGTCACTGGTGCAGTAATGCACATTTCTGTTCAAACCGTTCCTTTAAATCATATTTGAGCGGGCGGTGCAGATACTCCCGCTCCAGCTGCAAAAAAGCGTCGCGGCTTATGTCAGTTGCCCCGTAGCGGGCAATATTATCCGTATACGCTTGGCTGTCTATAAGCATTCCCCCGCATTCCGCAAACGTCCGTGCAAACAGGGCAAATGCACTTTTAGAGCTGTTGTCTATTTTGGTAAACATGGATTCACCGAAGAAGACACTTCCAATCAAAACTCCGTAAAATCCGCCGGCAAGTTCATTGTCGTGCCACACTTCAATACTGTGCGCAAAGCCAGCCTTATGGAATTCCGTATAGGCATTTATCATTTTACGGCCAATCCAAGTACCGAACTGCCCTTCCCGCTTTGCAGCGCGGCACGCTTCCATTACCTGCTCAAAACAGGTATCCATAGTATATGTATAGGGAGTATGCTTCAAGAATCGATCCAACCGTTTCGGTATATGGAGGTTTTCTATCCTGAGACAAAATCTGGGGTCGGGAGAATACCATATAACAGGCTCGCCCTGGTCTTCGTCAAACCACGGGAACACCCCCTGCATATAGGCAGAATATAAAAGCCTCAGATTTATTTCTGCTGAAATAAGACAAACGTCGTTATATACAGGATTAGGAGGCGGAAAGCGTATCAACCCGTTGCCGACGACACTTTCATTCACAGACGAAACCGAGCTTCCCATCTTTTACCTCCACAAATACGCTGCCGCCGTTGCTCAAGTCACCGAACAACACAGAGTCCACCAAAGGAGTTGCGATTAAATCATCAGCAGTACGCGCTATATTCCGCGCGCCGAATTCCTTGCTGTACCCCTGTTCCGCGATGTACGCCACAGCGTCGTCCGATACCGTAAGCCGTACATTCTTTTGGGCAAGGCGCTCTGCAATGCGGGTGACGTTCTTTCGCACAATATCTTTGGTAACATCACTGGACAGGTGGAGCAGCGGAATTACAGCGTCCAAGCGATTGCGGAACTCCGGGGAGAACGTTTCATCGACGGCAGCTTTCAATGTCCCCCTGTCGTCAGAAGCAGAGAACTGTCCTATGCCAAAGCCCACAGAGCCTTTTTCCATATCGCGTGCACCGGCATTGCTCGTCATAATAATAATGCAGTTGCGGAAATCCGCCTTGCGCCCCTGATTGTCCGTCAGCGTGCCGTAGTCCATCACCTGCAGCAGGATATTGTATATGTCCTGGTGGGCTTTTTCTATTTCGTCGAACAATATGACAGCGTGCGGCTCTTTTCGTACAGCATCCGTCAAAATACCGCCGTTTTCATAGCCGACATACCCCGGTGCGGAACCTATCAGACGGCTCACCGTATACTTTTCCTGATACTCGCTCATATCAAAGCGCAGCAGCTTTTCACCAAGCGTTTTTGCAAGCACTTTCGTCAGCTCCGTCTTTCCCACTCCCGTAGGACCGACAAGCAGGAACACCGCTTCCGGACGCTCAGGATTGCGGAACCCCGCACGCACTTTTTTGACGGCAAGGCTCAACGCATGCACAGCTTCATCCTGTCCGAATATCTGGGATTGCAGCGTCTCTTCTATATTTTTTAGGTTGTCCTTTTCCTGAACCGTAATATGTTCAAGCGGAACACGGGCCATCTTTGCTGTTATCTTACGGACAATGTTTTCTGTAACAACAGGTTTGACAGAAGATTTCTTCGCGTGGATACGCACATATGCCCCGGCTTCGTCCATAATATCAATGGCCTTGTCTGGCAAACGCCTGTCCGGAATGTACTGTATGGACAAGTCGACGGCACATTCCAAAGCAGACTGCGGATAGCTCACCCGGTGGTATTCCGCATACTTTGGTTTGAGACCGTTCAAAATCTGTATGCAGTCTTCACGTGACGGCTCGGTGATGTCTATCTTCTGGAACCGCCTCGCCAGAGCCCTGTCCTTTTCAAAGATCCGTGCATATTCCTCAAACGTGGTGGAACCAATACAGCGGATTTTACCGCTGGTCAGCACAGGTTTTAATATATTGGCAGCATCCAATGCGCCGTTGCCGACAGAACCGGCACCCACTATTGTGTGGATTTCATCTATAAACAGTATTGCTTTCTGCTGCTTGATGATTTCTGCCGTTATCTTTTTGAGCCGCTCTTCAAAGTCCCCGCGGAACTTGGTACCGGCAAGGACTGTTCCCATATTCAACGAGTACACAGAAAAGCCCTGCAGCATTTCAGGCACGTTCCCCTGCACTATCAGGGAAGCAAGCCCTTCCGTAATCGCCGTCTTTCCCACTCCCGCATCGCCCACATGCAGGGGATTGTTCTTCGTGCGGCGGCACAGAACCTGAATGGTGCGTTCAAGTTCGTCCTTTCTGCCGACCAGCACATCAAGCTCCCCGTCCTTTGCTTTCTGCGTAAGATTGGTAGTGTAAGTGTCCAGGACGGAAGACGAAGGTTCCTCGTCTGAAGAAGCAGAATCAAGGCTGATTGCTTCCAGCAGGACAAGACGGCTCACTCCGTTTTTCTGCAGTATGTACGAGCAAGTATAGTCTTCCTCCTCTATCATGCTCACAAGGATATCGGACATGGTGACCACATCTTTCTCTGCACCGGCACAGTGTTCGCGTGCCGTTTCCAACACAGCATTAAACCCGACGGAAGGTTCAGCCTCTCCCCTCTTTACCACAGGGACATTGCCGGAAAGATACAGCTCCAAATCATGCGCCATTGTCGAAAGATTCGCACCGCAACTCAAAAGCAAGTCTTTAATCTGCTCATAGTCCAAAGATGCCAGCAAGAGGTGTTCAGGCGTTAAAAATTCATGGTGGCTGGACTCAGCCTTTTTATACGCGGCAGCAATTATTTTATGCAACAATGCATCAACTTCAATCATGTAAGAATCCTGTCAGCAGCGTTCCAATCTGCAATTGAGCGGAAATTCATTCATCCGCGCAAGCTTTATCGTCTTCTGAGCCTTGGACGCGGCAATGTCATACGAATAGATGCCGGCAATACCCTTTCCGTTTCTGTGGACTTCTTCCATCAAAGCGACTGCTTCGGCTTCATCTTTCTGAAAGATAGTCATCAGTACATGTACAACAAAATCCATTGTCGTATAGTCATCATTCAAGAGAATCACCTTGTAATTTCTGGGGGGCTGTACAATCGAATCTGTTACAACCCCGCCTTCATATTCAGAGCTTTCCATTTATGTCAGAATATACCATTATCAAGCCAAATAGAAAACAATTTTGTTCATTACAGGCAAAAAAACACTGTTTTTATAAAAAGGACAACGATGTCATCAAGGTCATCACAGGAATACGCCGTTCAGGAAAGTCCACCTTAATGGATTTTATGCCGCCTGCAAACTACAACTCACCGTTAAAGCCTATATTTTTTACTGCCTAATTTTATACCGTACCAGTGTACGGAGACTTCATATTCGGTGACAGCCTTCGTATTCCCGTAAGGTTTGGGCATTCACTATCCCTGCGGGCGTTACGTCAATCGGGGCACAGGCATCGTCTGCCACCAGAAAATCCCGACAAAAATACAATTCCGAACTGACTATATACATGAGGTGTCAGTCATGTATATTAAACCATTTGAACAGCTTGCTTTCTACGACGACTTCATGTTCGGCCACATCCTGCAGAACCCCGAGATTTGCAAGGGCATTCTTGAACGCCTGCTGGGCATGAAAATCAGACGCATTGAATATCCCGAGTTGCAGAAGGAAATTGCCCCTTATTACACCGCAAAGGGCATCCGTCTGGACGTCTACGCCAGCGACGGCTCCACGGTCTACGACATGGAGATTCAGAACTACTCGCAGCCGGATATAGGCAGAAGAACGCGCTACTACCAGAGCATGCTCGATATCGACAATCTCATCAAAGGGCAGGACTACTCAGCGCTGAAGGAGAGCTACATCATCTTTTTGTGCCGGTTCGACCCTTTCAAAAAAGGCATTCCGTGCTATACTTTTAGCAGGACGTGCAGTGAAGCGCCGGAGGCAGAACTGCGTGACGGAGCAGTGTTGAAGATATTCAACTGCGAAGCCTACGCCAAAGCGGAAGACTGGGAGACAAAGACGTTCCTGAAATTTGTCGAAACGAACAAAGCAGACAGTACATTCACACGGAGGATATACGATATGGTTGAGACACAGAAAACCGCAGAAGGGGCAAAGCAGTACTATTACTCGT
>CADBRT010000138.1 GCA_902797055.1 uncultured Spirochaetaceae bacterium | reverse complement strand
TTACCCGGCGATACACGGCACCAATATCCAGCGCAAGTACACCCAGCTGTATCTGGATCAGCATGAAAGCGAGATTCCTGCAAACATCACGACCACACAGCTCAGGCGAAATCTCGTGTGGTACAGTCTGTTCCGTGCGGTACCGACATTCTTGCGCGACAGTGTGTACGATGACGGTTCCTGGTGGTCGCCGGATGAAACATCCGATGACATGATGGAGTTTATTGACTATTACTCCGAACTCGTCTATTTGAAGGAACTGACGGATTTTACCGGCACACAGGATACCTACTGCACCATTGTAAACGAAACCACGCATTCAGGTCTGGATCTGAAACCGCCGGCATACGAACCCGCCCAAAACACCAGCGGGGCACGGCCGGAGATGATTATCAGCCTCAGAAGCATCGACTGCAACATAGCGGCGTTGAAAAAACTCGGCGAGTGGTTTGACTATCTCAAGGAAAATGACTGCTATGACAACACAAGAATCATACTCGTAAGCGACCACGGAATCGGTTCCGCAGCAGGACACAACCTTGACTTTGAACTGAAGGACTGGGACTGGCCGCTTCCGCTGCTGGCAGATCATTTTCATCCCCTTCTGATGGTAAAGGATTTTAAGGCAGAAGGAAAACTCGAAACAGACTGGCAGTTTATGACAAATGCTGATGTACCGGCGATTGCATTCCAAGGAATTATAGAACATCCGGTCAATCCGTTTACCGGAAAAGAAATTTCAGAACTGCTTCCCGAACAAAAGAAAGCCTCAGGTGTCGTCCTGATGGACAATTATCAGCCAGGTATGAACGGAACATATACATTCTCCATACCGGATGAACTGTGGTATACGGTGACTGGCAGCATATTCGATATAAACAACTGGGTGCAGGGCATTCGGTAAAAACAGGAAACAACAGCGTCACATGTCTTTCATATTATATACAATTATAATACAACCATTGACTCAGATTATTGAAATCGTTTTCGTCTTGGCAAACAGCATATTCCGCAATACCGGTATAGCCGTAATAGGAGTAAGCATAGCAGTATCCTTCCTGTGTCTGCCGTTGTACATTGTGGCAGAACACTGGCAGGAAATTCAAAGGAACACGCAGAAAGAACTGGATCCCGGCATACAACGCATAAAAAAGGCTTTCAAAGGTGATGAGCAATACATGGTCCTTACAACCTTTTATAAAGAAAACCATTACCACCCGCTCATGGCGCTGCGTTCCTCCTTCGGACTTTTGGTGCAGATACCTTTTTTTATCGCAGCATACTCATTTCTTTCCACCCTTCCTGCACTACAAGGAAAGTCCTTGCTCTTTATCCAAGACATGGGAAAACCGGATCGTTTGTTTTCCATTGGTTCTTTCAATGTAAACATCCTGCCAATTCTCATGACGGTTATCAATATGATAGCCAGTGCAATCTACACCAAGGGATTCAAACTGCGCGACAAACTTCAGACATACGGCATGGCACTGGTCTTTCTTGTCATCTTGTATGATTCTCCTGCGGGGCTTGTTCTATACTGGACCATGAACAATGTTTTTTCACTGGTCAAAAACGTCTTCTATAAACTCCGCTCACCACTCCAAACACTATATGTTCTGCTCGTTGTCGGAGTCGTTGCCATTGATTGCTACATACTGTTTTACCATTACGGAGTTTTTTCCCGCCGTCTCACAGCTACAATTCTTTTTTCCTGCCTGTTGTTTGCCCCTCTGGCAGTAAAACTAGCAGGGAAACTATTGGACAGTATTTTTCAGCCTCTTGTCACTGATAACAAAGTACGCCTATCCCTCTTCCTGTTTTCAGCATGTTCTCTTGCCGTTCTGACTGGCTTCGTCGTCCCCTCACTCGTCATAGAATCCTCTGTGGGGGAGTTTTCCAACCTTGACACATTCGCTTCCCCGCTGGCATTTATCTGGGAAGCCCTGCTCAAAACATCGGGACTCCTGGTTTTCTGGCCACTGTGCATCTACCTTTTGTTCAACAGTCGCATTCAAACGCTGATTTCAATCTTCATGATGGATACACTGCTGATTGTTCTCTTGGATACGTTCGTCTGTGTCCGCGACTACGGAACGATTTCTCGCGTGATTCATTTCTCATCAGTAGACATGGACAGTACCGCAGGAGAATCACTTTTTAATCTTCTGGGCATTTTTATCATGCTCCTCATTCCCCTAATCCTGCTTCATTTCCGGAAAGGTCATATTCTTACGGTTGTCACATCAATCATTTTTGCAGGTACGGTCAGCCTCATACCGCTCAAGGCAAGACAGATACAGAAAGAATATAAACAGTACTGTGCAGAAATCGGAGACAAGGTCGACCAGAATACAGAAATAGAACCGGTCTTCCACCTGTCAAAGACGGGAAAAAAC
>CADBRT010000137.1 GCA_902797055.1 uncultured Spirochaetaceae bacterium | reverse complement strand
TCGCTGCAAATACAGAAATATCTTCAGAGGAACCAAAAGAGACAGCTCTTGAACTTCCCCCGCACCTCAGAAAAGGCGACCCTGTCTTTGACATTCTCGCAGCAGAGCTCTGTGAAAGACAGAACCCTCAGGAGGTAGTTGCATCCCTGCTCGCAGCAACATACGGAAATGCACTCAGCCGCAAACGCTACGGAAAAATTGCCGATACAGCTTCCATGGAACGGGGTGGACGCGGGAGAGATCGCGATGGTTCTGGACGAGACAGAAGAGAAAAAAGCGGACGCGGAATGGGCGCAGACCAGATGCGTCTGTACGTACAGATGGGATGGCGTGACGGCTATAATCCAAAGCAGATTGCACAGTTCATGTCAGATCTTGTCGGAGTTAAAAATAAAGATGTCGATGCCATCGACATGGCCGACACATTCTGTCTTTTGAGTCTGCCGACAGAAGCAGCGAAGCGTGCAATCGAAATATCTGCCTCCGATAATCAGGTTCCCCACATCCATGAAGATGTAAAAGCTTCAAGCGGAAGCCGTGGCGGACGGGACAGAGGAGGACGCCATTTTGGACGCAGCGACAGAGGAGACATGTTCGGCGGACACGGAGAACGAGACAGAGGCTTCGGACGCAGGGACAGAGACAGAAGAGACCGTTTCGGACGGGACAGAGGATTCGGAGGCTCCAGAGCAAAAGGCGGAAGCAATACCAGACCTGGCGTGCACACCGCAACACAAAGAAGTGGCTCCGCAGCATTCTTCAAGAAATCCGGGGCAGAAGAATACTGATTAAAATAGTACTGTAATAGAAAGCTTTTCAGGCCGTTCCCGAATCACCCGGGAACGGCTTATATGTTTCCAGCCACCTTAGAACCGATACCTCCCAATCTGATTCCCATAAGCCTTCCAGCAAGAACATTTCATACGTCATTTCTATATGTTGCTGTATTTCCTTTTTTGCACTTTCAGAAACGTCATCAGCATTTGAAAGAAATTGCTCAATGAATGAAACGACATCATCGGTGTACACAATATCCGGAGCAATAACGGTCATCATATACAGGGCTGCAGGAATGCAGTTGACACTGTGCTGCTTAAGGTACAGAACAGACTCTGCAATCTCCATACCGTGACGAAACAGTTCCTCATGCCACAGAGTTTTCTCTTCGTCTGTAAAAAGACCTGTCTCAAAGAGGCGTTTATAAAACTGTTCCGTCAAAATAATAATTGCAATGTGAAGGCTCGGCACACAAAGAAAATGGGGGTCAGCAGAACGCATGGCACGTACCTGCTTATTGTCTGTATAAGGCTGCCGGGTAGTAGTCATACAAGTATGATACACACGATAGGCTTCTATATAGGCCCGTGTAAGCTTCTTCAAAAAATCGGCGCAGATACGGGTTCCCTGCTTTAAACCGAATTTGCATTCCAACATAGAAAGCGGCTTCAACCAGAAATTGATAAAATCAAGGTAAATGCCCAGTTTTTCAGGCTTAAAAGGAACTTCCTCATCAAGCCGGTGATCGACATTTTTGACAGGAGTACGTATCAGTTTCCATTTACGAGCATACTGCAACAGGAAAAACTTTGTAGCAACAGTATGCAAAAAGCGAACAGAAACACCTGCGGTAACAGGGACAATAAAGAATGTAGCAAAGCAACGGAGCGTAGAAAACGAGGACAGCAGACGCACTCCGTCTTTATGTCGGCATTTATTTTTCATATTCATCAAGGGTACGGAGTTTGTCTTTATCGAGTTTGACCAGCAGATTTTTTTCCTGCGTAGGAATTACCAGTCCTTTCGGTCCGTTTTTCGCGCGTCTCAGATACTTCACCTGTGTATAATACAAATCAGCCTGCCCGTTTTGACGAGCCTTCGAGTGGTACACAGCAAGATTCCCCGCATAGAGCAGAATATCGAGCGGAACTGTTTTACCTTTCTTTGCTTTCACAAAGACATAGCCACCGGCATAATCCCTGGTGTGGAGCCACAAATCCTGCCCCTTTACCGTATGGCGCAAAAGTTCGTCATTTTCCGCAGCCGTCCTGCCGACAATGAGCGTCCATCCGTTTATCTCGTAGTGAAGGCCTGCAAACTGTTTCTCAATTTTTTGCTTCGGAGTCGTGTCATGACGGAGCATTTGCTCAATCTTGATGACATTTTTCTCTTTCAGCACAGACTGATACTCTGCATCGAGCGCCGCTATATTGCGTCTGGACAGTGCAATATCATGTTCCAACGCTTCCATGCCGGAGACAGCTTTTTTATATTGCTCATAATAGACAGTGGCATTTTCCTGTGGAGAAAGTTTTGCATCAAGTTTGATGTGAACAGGCTTTCCTGTGTCGTAATCCTCGCAGTCAAGATAACTTCCTTGTGCGTCAGCAGCATAGGCAAGGATTAAATCCCCTGTATGCTTGAGCGTTGAAGCATTTGAAAACTGCTTTTGTTTTTCAAGGAGTTTTTCGAGCGCGCTCTGCATTTTCGAATGGCGCACCGTGTACCATTTTTCCGCCTGTGCAAGAAGGCTTTCCCTCGAAAGGGAATTCGCATGCTCGCTGTAAAATGTATCGACCTTTTCATTAAAGGACAACGTCGGATCGAGTTCGTCAAACTGCCGTACCGGGAACCGCTCCAGAGCAGCGGTCTTTTCCTCTGCTGACGGAGTACGATCAACAGGTGTGAATGTCCCTCCTGACACCTCACCTTTCTTCGGACGCCGGAACATACAATCCAGAATTGTGCCGTTTTCATCAGTCACAATAACATTCGCAGCTCCAGACCACAGCCTGATGTACATGAAAAATTTCTGCTGCCAGGTGGAAATATCCAGTCGGATTATCCTGTCGAGACCAAGCTGTCTGGCTTCGTTTATCCGCATGCCCTGTACATTAGACCGCAGAAACTCGTTGAACCGCAGCGGCTTGTCATTCTTCGGAACCCTGTTTTTAGTTGTACAGATACGGCACGACTGGGCAGACGTACAAATAAGCAGCGTAGAAAGCTCACCGTGCTTTATCACGCGGAATGCCAGTGTGTCATATCCCGGCTGCACAATCTCTTGTATGAACGCACCGGACAGATCCAGTTCGCTGAGGATAACGTTTATTTCATTGCAATTCAGAGACATCGGAGTGAGTATACTCTTTTTACCAGCCATTTGCAACAAGAATTGCCATTGCTTTAGATTGCCGGCTTATGTTACACTGGCAGCATACACAGCGGAAGCTGACAGGAGAAACTTATGGCATCTCAAATAAAGATACAGAAACTGCTGCATGGCGGGGACTACAATCCCGACCAGTGGATGAACTACCCAGGCATCTTTGAAGAAGACATCCGCTACATGAAAGAAGCAGGAATCAACTGCGTCACGCTTGGAGTATTTTCTTGGGCGCGTCTGGAACCCCAAGAAGGACGCTTCGACATGGACTGGCTGCAAAAATACATGGACACCCTGTACCAAAACGGCATCTACACCATTCTGGCAACACCGACAGGAGCAATGCCTCATTGGCTCACAGAAAAATATGAAGAAGTCATGAAGATGTCGGCTAACGGCATCAGAAGACACCACGGTCAACGGCACAATTTTTGCCCGTCATCACCTGTCATGCGCGAAAAAATGAAGAGCATAAACGGGGAACTGTCAAAACGCTTCGGCAAGCACCCCGGCCTCCTTGCTTGGCATCTTTCCAACGAGTACGGAGGAGATAACGACGGAATCGACTGCCACTGTCCCTACTGCGAAGCCGCTTTCCGCACTTGGCTCAAGAACAGATACGGAACACTTGATGCACTGAACGAAGCGTGGTGGACCTCGTTCTGGAGCAACATCTTCACCGACTGGGACCAGATTCACGGACCGTCGGAAAATAGTGAACACACTATGCACGGCATCAAACTTGACTGGAAGCGCTTTATAAGCGACCAGATGCTTGACTTCTGCAAAGCAGAAATCAAATCGGTACGGATTTCAAGCAGCGCACCCGTCGTTGCAAACTTCATGCGAGGATTTAAAACCTTCGACTATTTCAAATGGGCAAAAGAGCTCGACATAACATCGCTCGACAGTTATCCGTTCTGGCACACAACAGACAATGACAGGGATATAGCCGCAGGGGCAGCATTTGATGAAATACTCAACCGCAGCCTCAAAAAACAGCCCTACCTTTTGATGGAAAGCACCCCGTCACTCATCAACTGGACTTCCCGCAACACGTTGAAACGACCGGGCATGCACGCGCTGTCTTCGCTCCAAGCAATTGCAAATGGGTCTGACAGCGTACAGTACTTCCAATGGCGTAAAAGCCGGGGAAGCAGCGAAAAATTCCATGGCGCAGTCATAGACCACAAGAACGGAAACAACACCCGTGTATTCCGGGAAGTCGCGGAGCTTGGTCAGCGGTTGGAAAAACTCTCAAGCACAATTCTCGGTTCCTGCAACCGTCCAAAAGTTGCGTTCGTGTTCGACTGGGAAAACTGGTGGGCGGTGGAAGACGCGCAGGCAGTCGTCGTTCCGTTTTCGTATCTTGAACGCACCTTCGATTACTTCAAGGTGCTTTGGGAAAAAGGCATCGATGTTGACATCGTCAACATGGACGACAGTCTCGACGGCTATTCGCTTGTCATTGCCCCCGCAAACTATATGTACCGCGGGGCCTACGCAAACAACGTAAAACACTTCGTAGAAAATGGCGGCACATACGTCACCACCTACTGGAGCGGAGAAGTAAATGAAAGCGACATGTGCTTTCTCGGCAGCCACCCGCTGAGAGAAGTTCTCGGCATACGGACAGAAGAAATCGATGTACGTCCTGTTGCAACCTCAAACCAGATACAGTACAAAGGGACTAACTACGAAATAAAAGATTTGTGCGCCATCGTCCACGCCGAAAACGCAAGCGTACTCGCCACATACAAGAACGATTTCTATGCAGGTTTTCCTGCTCTCACAAAAAACATCTATGGAAAAGGAACTGCATACTACATTGCGGCGGAAGCAGACATCGGATTTATCCGTGCATTCTATTCAGATTTGTTCAAAGAGTGCTCCGTCAGCTGCAACCTCAATGCATCATTCCCTGAAGGAATATCAGTTGCAGAAAGAAAACGCACGGATGGCACCAGTATTTTCTTTATCATGAACTTCAACGCAGAAAATACAGATGTACACTTCAACACTGCTTATACAGATATTGAAACAGGGACAGCCGTAACAGGAACAAAGACACTCACCCCCTACCAGTGTCTGATAATAAAGTAACGGCTCATGTATTCTGCGCACTGGACAATTCCGGTGTGCAGGATACCTTCTTACGGCATTTTCCATGCATACAATTTTTTGTCCCACGAAAGCAAAATGCAGTCCTCAACAGAATCCCCGTCTGCATCGGCAAAAACCGGAACCCCGTTTCCGTTGAGCGGGAAACCTGTCAACAACTTCAAATCAACAGAAAAAGCATGTAAACAGTTATCACCGGCCGATACATACACGGTTCCGTTCTTTGCAGACAGGCATCCACTTCTGACCTTGGTTACATCAGGAACAGAAACAGCCATGCAGGAACTATCAAGCCCAATGCGAAAGAGACGTCCGTCATCAGAAAGTGCAAAGAACCATCCGCTGTCATACACTGCTCCCACCGAAAATGCTCCGTCAAGCTGTACCGTAGAAAGGGAAGGTTCCTCGCCGTCTGCAATCGTAAATAGATGGAATAATCCCGTATTTGTTATGCAGGCAACAGAAAGTATTTCCTTTTCCTGCACGAGACATGGGGTTCCCGCTACCGGTCCGCTGACAGCGAGCGGTTTGGACTTATTTACAAAGTTCCCGTTTTTCATCAGATATATACCATCTGAAGCTTCTGCATAAAAGGCAATCGTGTCAGCGTTCACCGAAGGTTGCGACGCAAACACAGTCCCAGCAGCCTTGTTCTGAACAGTTCCGTTGTCACCGACTATAGCGACAGAACCATTTTCCAGCGGAACCACGAGATTCGTCCCTACACCAGCTCCTTTTGCAGAAGGCCTCGAACTCGTCATAACAGGGAAGCCCGGAAGAACAGAGAGTTTCCGATCAACAAGATATACGGTTCCTCTCGGTGTCACCACCCACAGCACTCCGCCAGCGGCACATTTTTTTTCTGCTGCAGCAATCTCACAATGTTCCTGCAACATCAAATGCTGCTGCTGTAAAGAAGAAAGCTCCAGAGACTTCACCGTCTTTGAGTCCTCTGTCCAAAACACCGCCGGACAGTTTCCGTATATATCAGGACACTCGGCTTGCAGATTGTTGTCACCATTTCCGTCAAGCGACACAGGAAATCCCGAAACGAGATTGTTTCCATCAACATCAACCGCAGCTGCACAGAACGAAACATTCAAAGCCCCCTCCCCTATATGAAAATCACAGCGGCCGACATTGCAGCAGCTGAGGAAACGGGTAACAAATCCTGAACCTTGAAGAAAGAATGGTACATCTCTTTTTAAATTGTAAAAAAGACTCGCTGTTGCAGTTTGTCCAAGCCGGGGGGAAACCGTCTGCCATACACTTGACTTTGCAAGCATATCATTGGATTTGTATTCATTATACAGTACCGAAAGATTTTGAGGGGAGTCTGAAAAATAAATATACCCCTCGTTTACCAGATAATAGGGGCGAGAAAGTGCAATATCGAAAAACTTACAGAGATCGACAACAACTGACGGCATTTCAAGACGGTGAAGTCTGGAACCTCCAACAATCAAATTGGAATCGTTTTGTGTTATGAGAGAACGGAGCACCCCGTCAAAAACAGCGGCGCGCTTTTGTTCATCTGCCACTTGAACAGCGAAAACAGGACTCACAGAATCTTTCATGCCTACCACGGCAAATTCAGTCCCTGTCCATGAAAACAGAAATTCTTCAATACGTTTGCCGAAAACAGACTGTGCATAGTGTTCGCACTGTTTCCACAGTTCATCAAGACTCAGACCTTTTGCATAAAAAGAATCCTTTGCAAATGAAAAACTTGCGTCCTTGAGTTCCGAAAGCGTTCCTGCACTCACCAAACTGTACGACTGCACATCTTTCGTCAGCTTCGTTAAAATTTCAGGCATCGTCGATTTTCTTGAAAGCAGAGTCGCTAATGCCGACGACGCCACCTCATTTTTATCAAAAGGTACAACAGCTTCGACTTCAATCCGGTCGTTGCCGACTGCAACTTCCAGCACCGTTTCAATATCAACAGCAGCCAAATTTGCAATGGAAGGAGGAAGCCGGTTTCCTAAAACAGAGGCGACGAACGGCTTCGTTTCTGTTACAATCTTAAAGGTCTTTCCACAGGTCTCCTCAATCAGATTTCTCCGTGAAGCCGAATAGTCAGAACTCCAATCCTTTGAAAATGAAGAATTCAGTAAAATCTCTTTTGACGACAGAACGATGAGATTTTTATATATTTTCGCATAAATATTAGAATTTCCGACAGTCTCCACACCGGGAACTGCATACACATAGCTGTTAGCAGGAAGCCCAGTTCTGTTTTTAAAAAAACGAATCTCACCGAATTTCACAAACGGTGGATACCCACGGGAAAAAAGCCTTGTAATACAAGCAAATTTTCCTGCATCAATCACAGCTACAAAACCTCCCCCAGAACGCTCCGGATACAAAGCAACAGACGCTTTTCGGGAAGCAAGAACAGACATGTGACGCAAGGAAGACTGTTTCAACGAAAGATACGCTGAACGGTACGAAGAAAGAGCAGGTTCGTTCAGAACAGTATCAACCGACTGCAAATCCAACAGAGGCTCCAGTGCATTTTTCAGATTTTCTGTTTTCACCAGTGCACCATAGTCCCCCCGAATGCGAGACAGCGGAGACACCCGGTCGAACAGCGTAAACAAAAACCAGAATACAGCACAAAGCGCAAGAACTCCGACTGCTGAAAGGAAAACAATCAACACCCGCAGACTGGCAGGCGTTTTCTTTTTCGCGTTAGCCATGCATAAATTATACCACGTTTACTGCGCTGCGTAAAATCCCCTGCGGTATGGCTGTTCCATTCCAGATACCGGAGAGGGACAAGACTCCCCCTCTATGACAGGTGAATGCCTGACAAGCACGGCTACTGTCACAGAAGGATATCCTCGCATGGATTATGAAATCCTGCATGACGGAATACGAGGACCCCTTTTGGAACACTTTTGGGATGCAGATCAGTCATAAAGATAATGACTGTACAGCCCAGAGTGGAATATTTTTCATCCATCCCTGGTCTATATATCCTGCTGCTGATATCCTGATTGCTTCATTCGGTTTGAATTTGTCACAATAGACTTTCAATGTCCAATTCGCTCATTGCGCCCAGCAGTCCTATGTCAATAAAAAATAATTTAAAGGAGGCGTTGTCAATATAAGCTTTTAATGGAACGGCAGGTTTAGAGACTTTATTGACCTTATGAACCAGAGCGGCATCAACAAGCCATTGGATTGCCATTTCAAAGTCCTTCTGACGTGAGCCTTGTTTTACCTGACCCAAATGGGGTGTAGGTGCAGCTCGTCCACCTTGCCGACAGGGAACGATATGCCTGCGTGCAGGGCAACTCTCAGTAATGATCCAGCGGCAACTACCGCATATTCTGGGGCTTCCTGAACTTCATCAAATATCCGTGCTATCTTTGAGTTATTGTAAAAAGTAATGTAAATGGTATTTTCAAAATATTCGTTGCCGAATTCCTTCATCAGCCATGTTTTCCCCACCTTCTGAAGGAGTTGTAGCCGCCGATTGTGTCCGCCTCAAGACCGTTCATT
>CADBRT010000136.1 GCA_902797055.1 uncultured Spirochaetaceae bacterium | reverse complement strand
TCCTTGTACTTCGCCTTTTACATCTTGTACTTCACCCTTCACTCCTTGTACTTCGCTCTTCAATTTTCGAAATTCTTTATGCATTTCACTTATAAAAATAGAATTTAATTTATATGCAATTTTCTGTAATATACGAGCAAAAGGTCTAAAAACGAATTTAATTATTTTCATAAATCTTCACCTCGTTTAGCGACTTTTTCATATATTTCATTAATATTATAAAATTCATTCTTTATATCATACATTGGAACAAATTTTTCAAAAGCACGAATTCCCATTTCAATTCTTTTATCCTTATTTTCTATAAGAATTGATAAAGTATTTTTCCAATCCTCAACATTTTTTGCTATAAAGCCATTAACACCATTATCAACAATAGAGGAATATGGTTCAATCGGCGAACAAACTGTTGGAATTTTTAATAAAGCTGCTTCAAAAATCTTAAGCTCACTTTTCGAATTATTAAAATCATTTATTACCAAAGGTGCTATATTAATATCCATTCGAGACACAAGTTTTTCCAAAG
Organism: uncultured Spirochaetaceae bacterium; assembly: GCA_902797055.1. Lineage (GTDB taxonomy): Bacteria > Spirochaetota > Spirochaetia > Treponematales > Treponemataceae > Treponema_D. The sequence continues at coordinate 9,813 of CADBRT010000136.1, read as the reverse complement.
AAAGATAATCAACATATGCATAATTGAATACACGAGAGAAAAATAGTTCAAATTTGGAGGAAAGTGTTAATGGACCAAAAATATGAAATTCCACATTTTCATATTTTTCCAAGACAAATAAAATAGCATCCTCGATTTGTTCAAAATCTTTATTATGAGTATTTGTACCAGATTGGTAGGCTATCCTTATTTTCCAATCTTCAGTTTTATATTTTTCCAACTTTTCTGCAAGTAAAATTTGTTCAATATTAATTGTATTTTTTATAACATAAACATTCTTTCCTGTTACATTGCTGAACAATCTTGCAAGAAAGGATGTAGTAACAGTCATTGCATCACATAAACTGATAATTTTTAAGATATTTTTAGAAAATCGAGTATTTCTATGTTCAATCGTAAAATCGTCAGTATCATAAATCACCGGTATATTCATTTTTTTTAAATGCTTCAAAACGGTTCTTAAATGAAGCAGATGAAATCTATCCTCTCTAAAAAAAACGACCAAATCATATTTTGGACACTCCATAAACCAGTGAATATTCCAAGCCCTATATATATCAACAGCAATACCATTGCTCCGGAATTCTTTTACTATATTGTGGACTCTATAACGTTCAGAACGGTTATCCTCACACCCATCATAAAATGCAATCCTTCTCAATGAAGAATTTAACTGTGAAACATATGTTAGGGTATCATATTCGGGTTTTCCATTTTTTCTCCATAACAAGAAGTATTCTCTAATATACTTCAATAATTTTATTCCACGTGATATTAGTCTCATTTTAGATATTCACCTTCGTTTTTATTTCATCAAGTATTATTTTTTCGACAACATTGCCCATTTCGTCTTCCGAAGGGAATTCTTTTTGAACCCATGTCAAAGCAGATTGACTATGTAAATTTAATAAATTTTCATCATTTAATATGGATAGCAATTGTTTTGCCATTACATTCGGTCTTGGATCCAAAAGAAACACATTATTTTCATTATTTCCATATTTTGAAATAGAAAAATCAAGATTCATATCAACAACGGGACAGCCGCAATGCATCATTTCATATGGAACAAGGCTTGGATTCGTAGTAGAAAACACAATTCCTAAATCCGCATTACGATATAAATCCGCTAAATCATCAATTGTAGGAAGAATTCCAAGTTTTGTTGCAGGAAATGGTATATTCCCAACGTTATTCGAACCAAAAAGAATTATTTCGACATTTGGATTTATTTTATAAAATTCAGCAAGAGCTTGAATTCCTATTTCAAAACAGCGTCTTGGCATTTCTGGTTTTGCAAAAAAAATTATATTTTTATTTTTCTTAGTTCTATTCTTACTCTGATTATAGATTTTTCTATCAACGGGGAACTGAAAATATTCTGCTTTTGCATTATATTTCTTATTTAAAAATGTCTTACACCATGGTCCAGAACATATATGCATGAAGTTCTGTTTATAAGTATTTTCACATAAAATAGAGGCTGAAGAAGTTGGATAAAAAGAAGGTTCATAATCTTGGACAAAATAAAAAGGAAATTTTACTTTATCCAGATTATCAACAATGGCATATACCGTTTCCCACCAAGTTGCAACACACACATCATGATAAGAAAGTTTTCCTTCATAATGTATGAAAGGAATATCAGACATATCATAAAACCAATCTGAGACTTGCTGTTTTACAGTATCAGCATCAAGATTAGTATTTATATAATAAACAGTAAGTTTATGACCTGCGTTTTTCAAGAATTTCACTGCACGATAAATATTCCTATGACCGCCACTTCCTTTTATTGGATCAGGAACTATAAATGCAATATCTAAATTCTTTATATCTATTGCCACAGAAGCTTTTTTTTCAAACACTTCTTTATAATAATCTTTATTTTGAATTTCAATTATTTTTCTTGGAGAGTTAGAATCAACAACAGGAACCTGTGATTCATTTGTTTTAAGAATAATTTTTAATCCGAATTTTTTGGCAATCAACCTATGCAAAAACAAAGATTTTTCAAACAGTTCTTTCTTAACTCCCATCTTTTATCTCCTTCTCCCCAACAACCGCATAATCTGCTTCGGGACGTACAGCATTGCACTCCCCAGCCGGTATGTCTTTGAGTTCATCGCAGCTTCATACTTTTTCTCAAGTTTTCCACATCTGTTCTCCAGCCGAAGTTTTTCTTGGTTCAAATTCTCTACAGCATGCCACAGCGACGGGAACACATACTCCCCGTTTTCCAACGCCGGTACAACATCAAGCGACGGCAAATCCGCACCTTCAAGCTGCACGGCATATGAATCAAGGCTCTCCTGTATCCGCCGTATTTTTCCGGCATTAACCAAACAGTTGGCAACCATCAGCGAACGGTATACCTCTGTATTCCCCGCCTGCAGATGGCGGACGAAATTATCATGGTACTCACCGAAACACATCCGCTGGAACGTCTTCCAATGGAGCAGAGCAAGGTCATGCTCGTCTGAAAACTGAAGGACATCGGAGAACCCCTTTATTGATTCCAGTGTCTGTACGTCATTCCAGACATACGCGCCGTGTATCCGGTAGCAGTACATTTCCACGGGGATAATATAAAACTTTTCTGCTGCAGACATTGCACGGATATGGAAACTGATGTCGTCATAAACAAGCCATGTCCCGAAGAAGCAACCGTTGTCCAGCAGCATCCTGCGCTCATAGATATAGTTATGAAAATGATAATCATTCTGAAAATCACGGTACGAGAGCAGCAGTCCGTCAGGATGACCGGAGAGAATTTTTCGGTTGATGCCATGCTCATAGACTTTCCCGTCCAATTGTAAAAGAGTCCGCAATCCCCCGCAGATTTTCACCCTGTTTATGATAGCAGCGGTATAAAGCAGTTCAAGGCAACTGGCACTTGCAAAATAATCATCCGCATCTAAGAATGCGACAAAATCACCTTTTGCACTTCGAATTCCAAGATTCTTTGCAGGACCGCACCCCTTTGTATCCTTCTGCTCGACCAGCACAATGCGGGAATCATTTTTTGCATATTCCTTCAAAATTCCTGTCGTCCTGTCATCAGACTGCCGGTATACACAAACGACCTCTATTTCCTGCAAGGTCTGTCCCAGAATGCTTTTCATGGAAACATCGATATAGTCCTCATTGTTCCAGACAGAGACGATAACAGAAATTTTAGGATTTATTGACGACCTTGCCACGTACAGCATCCTTTATTTTGCAATCAGCCTGCGAAATACAAAACCAGCACACTTCATACAAAGAATGCAGCACCAGTACATGACGGATGCAACAGTACACATTCCTGCCGCCGCATACACAAACGGGGTCAGAAAAGAAACTGCCGGATACCGTCCAAAAGCATACCCCCAGGCCGCAGCCGCCAACATTGCCGATATGAACAACCTGTATACAATCGTCTGGGCTTTATATGACTTTAATTTCTTTGCAAAACGGCGTATTTTTCTTTTCAGCAAAAGCAGGTCTGGAGAACCGAGAAGGAAATCACGTTTCTTCGAATCATCGACAAACGGGCAATAGCGTACGACATCATCAGAATACAGGCTTCTGAAGTTCCGCAGCCTGCGTCTTTCGTCCTGTGTACATTTTTTGTAATCATAACGTATGAAAAGATTGAGTGTCTCTTCCGGCAGCATATAGGTGGACAAAGACCGCCACAGTTCCGGTTTTCCCTCAAACTGGGAATGTATAAAATCCCACCGTTCAAATGCAGCCTTTAAATTCCAATGAGCATTTGTTGACGTGGGGTTAGTATACCGCCAGTGGTAAAACGGTGTTTTTACCCAGCATATTTTTTTTGCAGCCATCAGTGTTTCAAACCTGAACTGGATATCCAGATAGGCACCTTTTGTGAGGAATTGTATTCCTGTATTCTTCAGCCATTCAGTTCTGTACAATCCAGCCCAAATAGAAGGATGGGTTGAAAAAAGAATAGGATATTGGATAGCAGGGAAACATTTGTCTTCTGGCAGTTGCAGAATAAGTTCCTTTATAATGGGAAGGATTTCTTCCTTCTCATTATTATAAAACTGAAAATAAGGGGACTTTACGATGTCCGCGCCAAAACGGGTCGCCTGCGCATACAGTTTCTCAAGCATATCAGGCTCAACAAAATCATCGCTTTCAATGATGCTTATGTACTCCCCCTTCGCAATTGTAAAACCGTAATTTACGGAATTGCCGTACCCGCCCTGCTTTTCATGGACAGAAACAATCCGCTTATCAATTGACTCAAAATAATCAATGATTTCACGGCACCTGTCCCTATCGCCTTCATCAATTACAATAATCTCGATGTCCTCTAGTGTCTGGCGGCAGATGCTGTCCAGACACTGGGTAAGATAATTTTCAACCTTGTAAACAGGAACAATGACCGAAACCTTAGGATTCATACAGATAACGCTTCTTACTTCTTCAGATGTTCCTTTCCACACAGCGTCTTGTAGAAAATGCTCATAATCAGATGGTCGAACACCATGTGGATATCCTCCGTAGTCTGCATGCTCATGACAGGCACGTGTAGAGAAATATCACTCAATTCCTTGAGTTTGCCACCGTTGAATCCTGTCATGCCGATGATTTTGTTCCCGCAGCTTTTCGCGTACTCAACTGCATTGATGACATTCTTAGAGTTCCCGCTGCCGGAAATTGCAATGATGATGTCCCCTTCCTCCAGTTTGTTCCTCAGCTGGAAGCGGAACACCTCCTCAAAGCCGATGTCGTTGGCAATCGCCATGACCGTCGCAATATTGTCGTTCAGGCACTGGAAGCGGAACTTTATGTCAGTGTATTCGCTGATTCCCTTGTTGAAGTCGTTCTGGTAATGGCTTGCAGTGGCGGAAGAACCTCCGTTCCCAAAAATATAAATCGTATGCTTTCCGTTATACGCACCGAGAATCATGTTCATTGCGCCATTGATTGCATTCACGTCAAGCTTTGAAAGCGTTTCTTTTTCAAGCGCGATGTAGTCCTCGATTTGCGACTTGAAGTCTTCCATAAGTCAGTTTTCTCCTATGATTTTGTTTACGATTTCAACCAGGCTTCTGCCTGTAATTTCCGGTGTTGCAGGGAACTTCCCGTCCTTCCCTGCCTCTCCTGTCAGGACAAGCGCAGTATGAAGCCCCGCATTCACGCCTGTCTGGATGTCAAGCGTCGTATCCCCGACAATCCAGGAATGCTGCAAATCGATGTTGTACTTTTCAGCGGCGGCTTCAACCATTCCGGTATCCGGTTTTCTGCAGCGGCATTTGATTTTGTAGGCGGGATTCTCTTCAGGATACCCCTTGTCCGGGTGGTGCGGGCAGAAATACACCCCGTCAAGCCATGCACTTTCCCGACCTAAAAGCGTAGACATTTTTTTATGGATGTTATCCACGTCGCTCTCGGAGCACATCCCGCGCGCAACGACAGGCTGGTTGGTCACAACGATGCAGAGCCATTCGGATGAATTGATTTTCTTTATTGCTTCAACAACAGTCTCTTCCAATTCGAAGTCAGATTCCTTATACAGGAGTCCTTTCAGAACATTCACCGTGCCGTCACGGTCAAGGAAGATGCATTTCTGTTTGTTTTTAAGGCAGCGTTTTTCTATGAAGCCGCGCTGCAAATCAGTTTCCGCAGACCGGATGCGCTCCACAGTACCGATATCCTTGATGTACTCAGGGCTTTTGTAGCCGTATATTCTTTCACCTTTCTGTATAAGCGGGAAAAGAATATCTTTTTCCAAATCAGTTTTTACCGGTTCTTTGACTAAGTTACAGAGTCCCTTATCCAGAATATAAAGACCTGCATTGACACAGTTGTCATACCAATAATTCCTCTCGTTGTGCTTTGAGTCGAATCCCAGTATCCTTCCGTCTGAATCAAGTGAAACCAAATCAGAGTCAAAGGGATGCGAATTCGGATGGACAAACAGTGTCGCAAGGGAGTTATTGGCAGTGTGGGAAGCCGCCATCCGGCTTATGTCCACATCAAAAAGGACGTCCCCGAATACCAGCAGAAAATCATCCTCATTGATAAAATCTTTGAGATAGTAAAAGCTTCCAGCCGTCCCCAACGGTTCATTTTCTTCTATATAATTGATTTTTACATTGTATGCAGAACCGTCCCCGAGCCTTTCGCGGATTTTATCGCCCAGAAAGCCTATCACAATACAGATGTCTGCAATGCCGTTGTCTCTAAGGACTTCTATCTGCCTCTCAAGCAGAGGCTTGTCAAGGACAGGGACAAGAGGCTTCGGAACTTCATTCTTAGTGACGGAAGCAAGGCGCGTCCCCTTGCCCCCCGCCATGATTACTGCCTGCACTTAAGAACCTCTTCGACAGTCTTTGCAACGGTCTCGTCAGAGTTGTAGCAGGCTTTCCATCCGGTTGAATGAATCTTCGTAAGGTCGTACTGGAAATGGGGGACGTCCCCTTTCCAGCCGATGCTTCCGCCTGTGTAATTGTACCTGACATTTTTCAGCCCCATTTTTTCACAGACGATATCAGCAATCTTCGTGACAGTCGTTGCGCCTTCAACCCCGAGGTTGTAGATTTCCATACCCTTCTTGCCGGTTTCCATAAAGCGGACAATCGCTTCAACCAAATCAGTCACATAGATATACGGCTTGCACTGGGTGCCGTCACCGAGGATGCGGAGCTGAGTCGGGTCATCAGAGAGACGCTTGATAAAGTCAAATACAACACCATGAGTAAGACGGGGCCCTATCACGTTCGGGAAGCGGAACACAAGCACCTCAAAATCGTTCATGTGGCTGAAGGCAGAAATCAATGCCTCCGAACCAAGTTTTGAAGCTCCGTAGTATGAAATAGGTCTCAAATCGGCAGTTGTTTCAGTGAGAAGCTCCGTCTTTTCACCGTAGACGGCTGATGTCGATGCAAAGAACAGTTTCTTTACGCCGTACAGCCTCATGCACTCAAGGATGTTGAATGTGGTCGTATAGGTGTTCTTATACTCGACAACAGGATTTTTTGCGCTTGCCTGGATGTCGGAGTTTGCGGCAAGATGAAAGACGTAATCAAACTTTTCAGATTCAAAAATCTTCGAAAGGGCATTCAAATCGCACAAATCCTGCTCATACATTTTGAACCTGGGGTTTGTACTCAAATGTGCGATATTATCCTTTGTGCCGATAAAATAGTTGTCAACACAGACAACTTCATGACCTTTTGCAAGAAGAAGGTCTGTCAAATTACTGCCGATGAATCCGGCTCCGCCTGCTACCAGTGCTTTCATATATTTTCCCCGTCAAGCTGTTCAGCCATGTTCAGGCTTTCCCGCAGAACCCTGTCCATGTTCCAGTACTCAAAATTGCCGAACCTTCCGTTTAGGACAATCCCCTGTTTTCCATAGAAATCACGTATTTTCTTCATATTTGCACTGTGGTGCAAATCGTAAATCACATACGCGTACTGATATTTTGTAAGGTCAATCACCTCAACGTCATCTACCGACTTTGCAAATTCAATGTCGCACAGCCCTTGCTTTATCTTTTCAAGAAGCTTTCCGTCTCCCATAGCGTCTATGTGGTCGTCCTTGCGGTACGTCACTTCGACCATGTAGGTTGCTTCCCCTTCCTTATGGTATGAACTTCCAAGAAAATCCATTTTGGAAATGCGGTGGAAAATAACATTCTTGTCAGGTACCATGTAGGCAAAATGCTCGCCGCACAAGTCATACGGTGTCTTTACGAATGCGATTGCTATGGAGTTGTAGTGGAGGTCGGAGACACATTCCTTTGTCTCTGAATCCACCGCTGAATATGCCGCCGTCAGTTCCTGCACAGGAATCGTGGAAACCACAAGGTCTGCCTCGTAGCGTTTCCCGTCAGCTGTTGTCACCGAATAACCGCTTCCGTTTTTCTCAACTTTCGTAACGGTGCTGTCCGTACAAATCCGGCACTTTTTGCCGTCCAGCCGTTTTTTGAACCCGTCCACAACAGACTGAATTCCCCCGTCCGCCGGGAAGCTGAAATACAGCTGGTGCAGGTAGCCATCGATAGTCTCCCCAGCTGCACTTCGGCGTATGTCGTCCTGCGTTGGCTTGGGGATGCGGTCAACCATGGATGTATTCATGAATGCAGGATCATACTTCCATATTTTCTCGTTGTAGGGACGCAGGTACGTGTTCGTAATTCCTTCACCGAAGGTCTTGAGGAAGAACTGAATCATGTTCTGTGCCTCGTAATTTTCGTACGGATTGTGATTGAACGCCTGGATGCAGTAGTTCAGTTCTTCTTCCGGAAGTTTGGACAAATCGTTTTCGAACGGGTACTGGATGTGCCGCCCCTTGTAGTAAATCTCGTTGGAACGCTTTAGATCGTTTTTTTCATCAAGGACACTGAGCATAAGGTTCAGCATTTCCTTATCTTTTGAAAAAAGGATGTGCGGGCCGACATCGTAGATATAGCCGCCTTTTCGTATTGAACGGCACAGGCCGCCGGTAACTGATTCTTTTTCCAAAACGGTAATACTTTCAACCCAAGGTTTTTCCTGCAGGAAATACGCACTGGATATGCCGGACAGCCCGCCGCCTAAAACCACAATTTTTTTCATTTCTCTACCAATCCTTATTTCCGACATAAACAACCTTAGTCCCGCTGTTTTCCAAATCGAACGGAATCAATGACAAATCACTCAGTGCTGACTTTAAGCGCAGCTGCTTTTCCTCCGGGCAGTAGAACAGAAGGAAGCCACCTCCTCCCGCACCCAAGAGCTTTCCTCCCAACGCGCCGTTTTCCATTGCAATCTGATAATATTTATCTATATAGCCGTTTGAGATGGCGGAGGTAAGGCTTTTCTTCAGTCTCCAGTTCTCATCAAGGATGGATCCGAAATCATCAAGATTTCCAGAAACGAGGGCATCCCGCATCTCATAGACGAGTTCTGTCATACGTACAAGGCTGTTGAACTTGTCGCTTTCGCTGATCACGTTCTTGTTCTGTTCCTTAAGGATTTCCCCGGCACTGTGTGTCAGCCCAGTGTAAAAGAGCAGGAGGTTTTTGTTCAGCCGTTTCTGAACCTCGCGGTTCACAACAATCGGCTCCACTTCAACGGAATCGTTCTGAAGGAAACGGATAATTTTAAGTCCGCCTATGGCAGTTCCGTACTGGTCCTGCTTGCCGATTGGTTCCCCCAGTTCTTCAATTTCAAGCGTGCAAGCCTCGGATGCAATCTTTTCCTGCGAGCAATATTTTCCCTGGTAAGCATATAGTGCATGGATAAGCCCAACAGTATAAGCGCTTGAAGTTGAAAGCCCGGTGCCAGACGGAACATCCGCAGTGCTCACAATTTCGCAGCCCGAAAGTCCGTGGTCAAGCAGCAGCTGTTTTGCAATCGGGTGCTGAAGCTTGTGGACATCCGTCACGGACTCTGTCCTGCTGTACTTGAGCACAGTCTCACCCCTGTTGAAGGACGGATGGATTGTGACGTACATATATTTGTTGATGCTCGTGGAAAGGACGGCACCTTCATGGCGGTGGTAAAACCCGGGGAGGTCGCTTCCTCCCCCAACAAAACTGATCCTGAATGGTGTCCTAGTTATTATCATTTTTATAACCTTTAATTAACATAAAAATTCTATCACGCACAGAAGCCATGTCCGCGTAGTCAAGGAACACGTGTTCGTTCCAGAATCCGCCGCCGCGTCATGCACGACGACGTGATGACCGCAGTCACATGCCAGCAGTTGTTTTCCGCCGGGGTGCTGGTCTGTTCCTTGCCGCGAAGCTTGTTCTTGTTCGTGTCGAGGAACACCGGCCCCAAGCAGCCAACCTTATGGTTCTGCTCC
>CADBRT010000135.1 GCA_902797055.1 uncultured Spirochaetaceae bacterium | reverse complement strand
TGAGGTTTTATTGCGTTGAGCGATGAGTAAAATCTGATGATGAACTACTGAGTGGAATAGATATATGCCGATACAGAATGAAGAGGAGTTATGTACTTTATGAAAAGAAAACTGATATCACTTTCACCTAAACAGTTTTTAACCAGTATTGCACCGTTTGCAATAGTTGCGATATATGTTTCTGTTTCTTTCTCTATTTTGATCAATAGCATTCTGACAGGGACGATGACAAAACAGTGCGAGGTTCTTGCAGAGGAAGTAGAGTATGAAGTGAAGCAGGCATTTGAACCTCCGTCACTTGCGATTAATGTTATGGCAGGTACAATCAGTAGGGATAAAAAATGGGATAAAGACTCTGTCGAGGCTATAGTAAAAAGTACCGCCGAGATATACCCTCAGTGTTCTTCCGTGTTCTTTGTTTCCGCTAGGGATGTCGCTACCAAGAACGGATACCTTATCACCAGCGATAATTATACTCCTCCTGCTGGATGGTCTCAGTCGAATAAACCGTGGTTTTCAAATGCGGTAAATGCAAAAGGTGCTGTTGCAGCGGCAGGACCGTATGAAAATGACCGTTTCGGCGCCGGTACGCTTATTCTTACCTTTTCAAGGGCAATCTATGATTCTGAAAATGAATTTATCGGTGTTGTAGGGTGTGATATATCCCTTGCTAACCTTTCTGCCGCTGTTAAAGGAAGAAAGGTCTCTGCGAACAGTCATGTGGAACTCATTGATTCAACAGGAGTTTTCCTGACAAATGATGACCCCGCCAGCATCCTTAAGAAAAATTATTTTGATGTGTGGACTCTTGGGAAGAAGTACACCGTAGCTTCATATCTCGATGGTAAAGTAAAAGCCTTTACAGAAGGAAAACTGTTCTATTGTGTTCGGCAGGTGGGAGTCAGCCCGTGGTTCGTCGTCATTGAAGGCCCGACCTCTGATTTCACCAGCCGCTACTATACAGAGATGCTGCTTGTCAACATCATTACTATTTTCATTATCCTCGCTTGTATTGGTTACAGTACGTGGAATATGAACAAGATGCGGGCGAAGGAGAAAGAACTCGGCGACAAGATGTATGCCGAAACACAGAACCTTGTTGTTGCTGCAAAGGAGAATGCAGCGACGAGTCAGGATCAGAGCGCCGCAGTCAAAGAGATTGTCGCCACCATGGAGGACAACAATGCGCTCTCAGAGAATATCTCTACGAAGGTAAAGGATGTCGCTCAGGTCGCCAGCAAGACATCCGAGGATGTTGCAGACGGTGTGAGGTATCTGGAATTGAACGTCGCCCAGTTGCATGAGATAGCAGACGCAAACCAGAAGACCATAGACGGCATCAAGAGTCTTGGCGATAAGATAGAAAACGTCTGGGATATCGTCTCTCTTATCAACAGCGTAGCTGACCAGACAAAGATAATCGCATTCAATGCGGAGCTTGAAGCGTCAAGCGCCGGGGAAGCGGGAAAGAACTTCCACATCGTTGCAAGTGAAATCCGCCGCCTTGCCGACAACATCACCGACAGTACAAAGGAAATCAAGGATAGAATCACCGAGATACAGCAGGGATCGGACAGCTTGATTCTCGCCAGTGAAAGCGGAACAGTCAAGATACAGGAAGGGTACGAGAGTGCGAAGAGTCTTGAAGAGCGGTTCGCGAGCATCAAGAATGCATCTGAAATAACGGCGGGCAGTGCAGGAGATATCACGACAATCATCCAGCAGCAGGCGGGCGCAAGCGAGCAGATATTGGTTACACTCAGGCAGATAGCTGCCGGTGTAGAGAACTTTACCGCTGCTACGGAAAATATTTCCTCCTCTTCTCAGAATCTCAAAATCATTGCAAATGAACTGAACAAGCAGAATGCAAAGATTGCAGGGCAGGAAGGCGACGACGAGTAAGGATTGAGCCATGAATGAAGAAATTGTAAAGGAAATTGCTTCAATAGAGAGGAAGGAAGACCTTCAGGTCGAAAAGAACATGACGACATGGCTTGTCTTTTTAATTGGACAAAAAAAATATGCCATGCGTTCTTCCGATGTGTTAGAGATTGTCCGCGATGTCGCTGTGTATAAGCTTCCGTTTATGCCTACCTATATCGAAGGTGTCATAAATAGGCGTGGCGATCCTTTTACGGTAGTTAATCCGCTTGCTGTCATTGAAAGTTCCGACAAAAAACCTCCTGAAGAGCCGTTGTTTCTTGTCTTAAAGCGGGATGATGACCAGCTTTCGATTCATATCTCTGACATCCTGTTTTTTACAGAGATGGAGGAATCTGACTTGAATCTTATCCCCAACAGTGATGAGGATGGGTTCTTCCTCGGAACACTGGGCTATGGCCACGACGAGATTCCTGTTTTGAATCCGAATTCGTTTGAAGTTTTGATAAGGAAAGACCTTGGAAGCGCATAACCATTTTACGTGCATAGCGTATGATACAGTAGATTTCCTCATACCGAGCAAATACGTTGTCTCCGGAATCTATTCTGATTTGTCTATAGACAAACCGAATGTCATGTTCAACAAGGAAACGCTTCCTCATATGCATATCGGGAATTCGTTGGAAAAGGAATTTCTCTGTTCTTCGCATGAAACCTATAAGGTTATACTTGTCATGAAGAAGCAGGACTTTTCTAAGGATGTTCTTGAAAAAATTGTATCCCTGACAGATACCGCATTTCCTGCTTCTGGAAATCTTGCTCTGTCAGTGAACGGTTCAATCAGCAGTAAGGTTCTTGACATCAATACCTTACACCTTATGCCTGGCAGCATCCGTGCCCGTATGTGGGAATGCGGTGTATGTGCCATGGGATTTTCTGATTCTAATAGAAAAAGGATCCTTATATCTCCTGACCTGATAATGCGGAAATTGTTTGCGGCAGGCATGATAAAACGTCCTGAAAAGCAGGGAGGACAAAAGTGAAAGTAATCATTGCTGATGATTCTGCTGTCGTCAGGGCAATTCTTGATCAAGTGCTCACAAAGCATGAAGATATTGAAATAATCGCATCCGTCTCAAACGGAAGGCGGGCGGTTGACAGTGCAAAGACAGAGCGTCCAGATATTGTTATCTGTGATATTGATATGCCGGAGATGGATGGACTGGCGGCTACAAAGATTCTGTCCGGCCAAATGCACATACCTGTTCTTATTTTAGCGGGGGATGCATCAGCTTCAATGGCTGCTAAGCAGGCGGGAGCTGCAGAATTTGTTGCAAAGCCGTCGCTGGCTGCGTATGATTCAACCTTCTTTGAAGACCTGGTGGAAAAGCTTCGGAAAATCGTGAGCCAGTCCGCAACGAGTTATAAGTCATCGTCTTCCATAGAAAAAGTGTTTCCTGCTGATTTTTCAGGGTTTAAGGTGTTGTGTCTGGGAGCGTCTACGGGAGGACCGACTGCTGTTGCTGATGTCTTGCAGGGGCTTGGCAGGCATTTTCCGCTTCCGATTCTGTATGCCCAGCATATTGAAATCGGTGCTGACAGGAATATGGCTGCATGGCTTGATAATTCCTGCTCGAATGTTTATGTAAAGCTTGCTGTTGACAAAGAGGAAGCGAAGCCGGGGGTAGTCTACATGGCTCCTGCTGATACTCATCTTGTCATAGATTTTGTAAAGCCGAACGGACACCCTGTTTTAGGCATTTCCCATGAACCGCCGGAGCGTTTTTTGCG
>CADBRT010000134.1 GCA_902797055.1 uncultured Spirochaetaceae bacterium | reverse complement strand
GTAGGCAATAATTCCCCGTTCAACCGCCTTCGCCATGATCGAGCTTTCAAAAAAAGCGCGCGGAATCTCGGGAAACAAGGTCAGCACAGTAAATTTCATGGAGTTACTCCAGAATCCAGAGGTGCATCAGTTGCATCTTCCTGTTTTGAACGTCAACCTCACCCCAAAACTCATTGTTAAAGGGAACCAAAGCACTCCGAACAGAACCGTTCTTCGTGTACTTGACGTCCTCCGCCAAAAGAGAACAACCCTCGGACAGCAAAATCTCAACGAGATAACCCGATCCGCCTTCCCTTACGTCTGTGACTGTTCCAACGATGTCCTTTTCAGCCACCGCCGGTGCGGTATCACCCGCCGTCTCGTCTTTGTACCAAACCGAGCACCCTTTCAGATCCTCGATGTACCACTCACCCTCCTGCAAAGGATGCGCGTATTTGCGCGGAACTACGATCTGCCACCTGTTGTAACGTGCAGCCTGTTCAGGTGTGCTTATTCCCGCAAGCTTCATATACAGACATCCGGTGCCCATCGAAACGTTTTCCACCGGGAAAAGCTTTGATTCGGTGCCATCTGTCAAAGTCACTTCTTCCATACGTGCGAAATGCTCGTACTCGCCGGAAGTGCTTTCCACCTTGAATTCGCCCGTCATACCATGGGTACCGCGGACAACCCCCACCACAAAATGCTCTTTCATCAGTCAAGAATTTCCAAACTGTACCGTCTGCCGTCCTTGCTTGAGTATGCACTCAGGACAGTGCGGAGAGCTTTTGCTATACGACCGTACTTGCCAATTACTTTGCCAATATCACTCTGGGCTACGCTGAGCTGAAGTACAGGACCGCGTTCGCCTTCGGTTTCCGTCACAGAGACTGCATTGGGATCATCGACCAGTGATTTTGCGATATATTCAATCAGGTCTTTTTCCATTCCCTACTGCCTCCAGACGCTTATTTGGCCAATGATTTTCCGACTACTACTGACAGCCCTTTCTTATTGAAAATGCTCTTCACAATCGGGGTTGGCTGTGCACCAACGCTGAGCCAGTACTTTGCGCGCTCTTCATCAAAGAGAATCTGCTTGTCCTCGGCAGCGATCGGATGATACTGACCGATTTCCTCGATGCTTACGCCATCGCGCGGCTTGTGAGAGTCCTGCACAACAATGCGGTAGTCAGGGCGAGCCTTTGTACCAAACTTCTTAAGTCTGATTTTTACCACTTACTTTTCCTCCGTGGAAAGATTTTCTGTCTCCCTGTGTCCGGACGGCACAAAAAAGACAATTCGAAATAGTATGTTATTGTAAAACAAGGCTTTGGTCAATCTCAAAACGTTGTTTTTTCCATTATTAGTCAAGATTTTCTGCTGTTTGTCACCCGCTGTAACGCATTTTCCACGGCTTGAGAAAACCCGTTTTTTGAAGTAGTATTACGATAATCTCCAAAACATGACAGGTAATCCAATCCGCTGGAAAATGCATTATTATGGAATATAACGTATCTTCGCTTATGGCTCTGATTTCCCACATCCACACACTGTCTGCGGACTTCACGAACAGAATGCTCGCAGAAAAAGGGGACTTCGTCTCCTCCCATGGTTATATTCTGTACATTCTGTCCCAGAAGGAAAAGATGAGCATGGGGGAAATAGCAGCAAATATAAACAGAAACAAATCCACCACAACTTCCCTCATACGCAAGCTGAAGGAAGATGGGCTCATACAGGATGAGAACGCAAAGGAAGACGGCAGGAGCAAACTGGTATCGCTGACCGAAAAGGGAAAACGCTATAACGAACTCACCGCAAGGATTTCAGACAACCTGCTTGCAACCTGCTACAAAGACTTCTCCGAAACGGAAAAACAGGAACTACTGCGGCTGCTGGTCAAATTAAGCGAAAACCTCGAATGCGTTGCACACAATTAGTTTTATACCGAAGTATTGACATTAGTTTCAAATCGAACTATATTCATGCACAGAGGTAGATATGAAAAGCAACTCAAAAAAGATATCAGCATTCGGAAAGGCGCTTGTCGTGCTGTTTTCACTGGCAGCACTCACCCTGACAACAGCTTCCTGCTCACAGAAAAAAAAGAGCAAGGCTCCGTCAATCGCTGTATTCATCCCCGGTATTATGGCAGACTCCCCGACCTATGCGCACGTTGCAGAAGGCGTTACTCAGGCGGTTGAAGAATACAACGCAAAAATCATCGATGAAAATGAAAAAGCAAAGCTGTATGTCATGGAAGCCGGAACAAATCAGGCCGAGTGGGCAACAAAGCTCACCGCCCTCACCGCAACTGGCACCTACGATGTTATCATATCATCCAACCCTTCCCTGCCGGAAATTGCTGCGCCGATTGCCAAGCAGTTCCCCAAAGTGAAATACATTTTCCTGGACGCAGCGCTCGAAGGCAACCAGAGCATGTACACGGTAAGCTACAACCAGCGCGACCAGTCATACATCTCCGGCTACATGGCGGGGCTGTATTCCAAGACACACAAAGTCGGACTGGTGGCGGCACAGGAATATCCCATCATGAACAATATCCTGCACCCGTACTTTGCAAAGGGCGCAGAAGACGCCTATAAGGGAACAAGCTGCGACTTCCGCATTGTCGGTAACTGGTACGACGCTTCAAAAGGAGCGGAAATCACTCAGGCTCTGTACAACACCGGTGTCGATGTCGTCCTGCCTATCTGCGGGGGAGCGTCACAAGGAGTTATTTCCACAGCAAAGGAAAACGACATGCACATCGTCTGGTTCGATGAAAACGGCTTTAAGAAAGCACCCGGCACCATCATCTCCTGCTGCATGACCAAACAGGATTTAGCAGCAAAGGAAGCAACGCTTGAATATCTCGCGGGAAACACCAAGTGGGGTACGGTCAGAACAGTCGGTTTCAAGGAAGGCTATGTTTCATACTTCGATAAAGACGAGAGCTACATCAAATATGTCGATTCTTCCATCCGCGAAAAGATGTCGAAACTCATCGAAGACTTACAGACAGGAGCAGTAACTGTACCGGCTTCCCTGTAAGGTGAATACCGGCAGTACCCGACACCGCACATGACAATCACCACGCATGGACTGACAAAAAAATACCCTCTGAAAACAGCCCTCGATTCCGTCAGCATTCAATGGGCGACGGGGAAAATCCATGCGCTGGTCGGTGACAACGGGGCAGGAAAATCAACCCTCGCAGCTCTTGTCTGCGGGGACTATCAACCCTCAGAAGGCTTCATAGCAATCGACGGCAAGAAAGTGCAGTGGGCAAGTCCGAAGGAAGCGCTTGAAAACGGCATAGCCCTCGTACACCAGCGGCCGCTTTTGGCCCCAGCCCTCACCGCAAAAGAAAACCTCATCATAAAAACCCGTACACTTGCGGGAGAACTCCAAAAGCACAAGTTTTTCATCAGGAATCCGTCGAAGGATTTGCTTACGCTCAAAGCACAATGGGCTCCCGAACTGCCGCTCAATTCATACGTCAAGGATTTGGGCGGAAACATGCGGTTCTATATTTCCCTCTTAGGCTCGCTGCTGCGTCACCCAGACTGTCTCATACTCGATGAACCGTCAGCCTTTCTGACGATGGAAGAACGCAAACGGTTGTATACGAATCTCCAGAAACTGGCGGCAACAGGGACGACCGTTGCCGTCATAACGCACAGCCAGGCAGAAGCATTGACATACCCGGATACCATATCGCTGCTACACGACGGAAAACTCGTACAGCAGTTCATGAACAGGGAAGATTTCAAACAGTATCTTTCAACTGTACAAAAAAGCAACAGTGCGGAAGTCAACATGCAAGAGAAAGACGAACCGGCGGAAAACAAAGCAGCATTGACGCCTGTCAGCTGCATACGGCTGGAACACGTGCGGGCAACGCCTAAAAACAGACCAGTTCTGCTGAACGCAGATCTGGAAGCCCGCTACGGGGAAATCACCTGTGTAACGGGACTTGCAGAAGCCGCCATTGGAACGCTCGAAGACGTAATCACCGGCATGTCCCCGACACAATCCCGCGGTACAGTATTCTTTACAGACGCAGACGGAACAGAGACAAAGTTGAATCTCTCGCGGGGCATGTTGACAGCGGGGTTCTTAAGAAATCATAAAACGGCAATTGTACCGTCTGACCGTGCGCTTCGGGGCTCAAACCCGAACATCACCGTCGAACAGATGCTGACGGTATACGAAGCATCGGACACCCATGAAAAAGCGCTCGTACTGATTGAAAAAGCGGCGGTACGCATACAGCCGCAGGAAAAAGCAAGCGCCCTCAGCGGGGGAATGCTTCAACGGCTTGTACTGGAACGGGAACTTTCAACGGATCCGTCGCTGCTCATATTGTGCAACCCCATGCAGGGGTTGGATATACAGTCTCAGGGTGCGTTGTGCAAACGGCTCACAGCGTTTGCAGGCAAGGGAAAAGCGGTGCTTGTCATAGGGGCGGCAGACTTTCCGCTTTCCCTCTGTGCCCGGGTCTACACGCTTGAAAGCGGCATGACGCAGCTTTCTTTTACAACAAAGGAGTAAATCTTGCTGAGAAAACATATCATCCCGCCGCTGCTGGGAGTGCTCGTCTGCATACTGCTGATTGTCATGTTCGGAAAAACTCCTGTTGCAGCCTTGCAAAGCCTCTTTGCAGACAGTTTCACCTCAGCATATTATTTCGGCAACATGCTCAATACGGCAGCCTTCTTTATGATTGCAGGGACTGGTTCTGCGCTTGCCATAAAAAGCGGCAACATGAATCTCGGCGGTGAAGGACAGGTATACCTGGGTGGGTACATTGGCTGTCTGGTACTGGTACGCTCCACGCTTCCACCGCCGCTGACGTGCGTACTGGCGCTCCTCGCTGCAGCAGCAGGAGGCGCTGTGATGGCGGCACTATCCGCACTGCTTAAAGAAC
The DNA here is from genome assembly GCA_902797055.1 of uncultured Spirochaetaceae bacterium. Taxonomy (GTDB): domain Bacteria; phylum Spirochaetota; class Spirochaetia; order Treponematales; family Treponemataceae; genus Treponema_D. The sequence goes on along the minus strand of CADBRT010000134.1, from coordinate 2,592 downwards.
TTCGCGGAGCAGCTGTCCTGCTCACGACATTCCTCGTATCCGCCGCCACACTCCCCGTCATCGACGGTCTGATCACTGTACAAAATACGAACACCAATATGCTTGCACTTCCCTACATCGCAGATTGCTATAAGCTGCCGCATATACTCCCCCCCTCCCCCCTTTCAATTTCTTTCTTTGCCGCCATACTGATAGCACTCGGCACGTGGTATGTCATGTTCAAAACAAGATACGGCAGGAAGATGCAGTTGTGGGGTGCAGCTCCAGAGTTCGCCCGTTACTGCGGATATTCATCGCGGGAGAACACCTACCTGACACTGTGCGCGTCGGGAGCTCTACATTCCCTCACCGGTTTTTTTGCGGTGACAGGTACGTACTTTACCTGTCACAAAGGGTTTTACGTGAACATGGGCTGGAACGCACTGAACGTAGCATTGCTTTCTTCTTCGAACCCGCTCGCAGTCATACCGACCTCGCTGGTTCTTGCATGGATTTTTACCTCAGCTTCCCGAGTGTCACTGACACAGGGATTTGATTTTGACATAGCGGGTATAGTACAGGGAGTGATTCTCTTTTCCGTTGCGCTGCCGTTTGCGTTTTCACGCCGCACCCGCAAGACCGCCCGCGAGGAGAAAAACTGATGCCAGTCATTTCCATATTGCACATCACAGCACCGCTTTTGGTTGTCACAATGGGAGCGCTCATCAGTGAATACGCCGGACGGATGGCGATGTTCCTTGAGTATATAATCAACTTAGGCGCATTCTTCTGTTTTGCGTTTACCATTCTGACGCACAATATTGCAGCGGCGTTTTTCCTGTCAGTCCTCTCCTGCACTTTGATAACAATCATCTTCGAACGGCTTGCAACTCGCAGCAAAGCGAACATGTTCCTTGTTTCGCTCGCCCTCAACATGCTGTACGGAGCGTCAACAACACTGTTTTCATCGCTCTTTTTCGGAACGCGCGGCGTTCTGTACAGCGAACTGTTTTCATTCGAAGCACCGTCGATGAGAATTGCAACAAGTATTCTCTGCTATGCGTTCGCTTTTTTGCAGATTGCCATGCTCGTAAAGACGACACCCGGACTCACACTCCGCATAACTGGCAGCAATGCCGATATGCTCCGTGCACAAGGAATTTCGGTGTCGTTCTATAAAATGCTTTCATGGATTTTCGCGGCGGCTGACGGAGCGCTCTGCGGCTGTGTACTGGCGGCGAGGCTTTCATCCTTTGTGCCGGGCATGTCAAGCGGACGCGGTTGGACTGCGCTGGCGGCGGTATTCTTGGGAAAGAAACATCCGTTCCTCGTGGCGCTGTCCGTTGCGGCATTCGCCCTTGCGGAATGGTTGAGCACCAATATACAGAACATAGCAATGTTTAAAAATGTTCCGCATTCGCTCCTGCTTGCCCTGCCATACCTGCTGTCGCTGCTGCTGATTATCGCAGTACCGCAAAAGGCGGAATAAGCTTTAGTCCGCTCTGCGTGTAAAGAAGCGTCCGAGAATTTCCTTTGTCTGCAGCACGTTGATAAAGGCAAGCGGATCTGCACGGCGCAAACTGGCGCACAGGCTTTTGACCTGGTCGCTGGAGACAACGGTATACAGCAGATACTTTTTGGAATTCCGATAACACCCGACGGCATCGAGTTTCGTCGCGTCGTGGCTGGCTTCGTTATTGACAATCGCGTACAGTTCATCGGGGTGTTCGGTAATTATGAGAATGGTGGCTTTCTGGTACCGCTGATACAGGACATTCAGCACCTGTGTCGAAGCGAACTGGAAGATAATCGAATACAAGGCTGATTCCCAGCCGAACAGCAGTCCCGCAACTCCCAGAACAGTACAGTTTATGCCGAAAATCATATTCCACATATCCTTGCCCTTCTTTTCGGCAAAATAAATCGCTATGAAATCCGTTCCTCCGCTGGTAGCGCCAGCCCGGAGACACAGCGTCACCGCAATACCGTTGATGATTCCTCCGAAGACCGAACACAGCAGAACGTCATCAGTCGCATGAAAACTCGGAAGCACATCGGTGAGAACAGAAGACACTGCAATCATGACAAGGGAAAAGATGGTGAACTTTTTACCGATGTATTTAAAACTGATATACACGGGGAACGCATTCAGCGCCCAGTACAAAACCGTATACGGAATCTGTATGCCGAAGAATCGTTCCGCGGTCCGCTGTATCAAAAGCGTAACTCCAGCGAAACCTCCCGGGAACAGATTCGCGGTGTGAACGAAGGTATTCAAGTTGAGTGCAAACAGGAGAGCCCCCAACAGAACCAAAAGTGTGCGTTTCCATAGCGGGGGAGTCGGGATGATTGTCGTTACAGACTGCTTTTTAGCCATACATACATCAGCATAGAAGCAGATTTCAGAAAAGTCAATGCGGAATATTGCAAAAAATCTTGTGATACTGTAGAAAGTATATTTATTCGTGCAGAGGGAAATCATCTTCATCAAAGGAATTATGGTATGAATGAATTAGTCGTAAAAATGGCAATTGTCTGCCCGCTGGTCTTTCTCGCAGGCTTCATCGATTCTATAGCAGGCGGCGGAGGCATTATCTCACTTCCGGCATATCT
>CADBRT010000133.1 GCA_902797055.1 uncultured Spirochaetaceae bacterium | reverse complement strand
TTAAAAACACATCCGCATCATATTTTTTCAAATCGAATGTGCCGTATCCACCGTTAATTGCTGCCACAGCTCTGCCTGAGAAGGGTGAAAGCAAGGTGAGGTATAATCCAAAGGCAAATAAAACGATTGATATGATTTTCGCTCTACTCATTTTAAAATCTCCTTACAAGTTAATTGTGACGAGATTCTAGCACGCTTAATTCAGCTTGTAATTGTCATATGACAAGAGCCTATAAACTTCTCTTTATTCTCGAAAGTGAACTTGGCGTAACGCCCAAATATGAGGCGATGTGTTCCTGTTTCGCCATTTTGAGCAATTCAGGCTCTTCCTTCATAATAAGCATATATCTGTCCTTGGCTTCCATTGAAATAAAAGAATAAATCCTTTGCTCAGATTTCATCATTGACTCTGCCAGTAATTCTTCTATCTTTGCCTCTAGTATTGGATATTCTTCCTTGATTTTTTCGATGTCTGGAATGTTGAACATGGCTAATATCGTGTCCTGCTCAGCTTCCAAATAGAAGGGGCATGGAGCTTTTGACAAATAATTGTAGCTGCAGCACCAGTCCCCTTTCTTTGAAAAGCATTTTGTAACGTCATTTCCGTCTTCATCAATGTAGAAGCCTCTGACCAAGCCTGAAAGGACAAGGCAAATGTAATTTCTTCTCTGTCCGGCCTCTAATATGCCCTCACCGCAGGCAAGGCGAGCGATTTTGGGAAGGGCTGACATTCTTTTTGAAAGGGCAGCGTCACCGCAGATTTTCAAAAAATAGTCACAAATATATTTAACATATTCTTCCATAATCGAATTGCTTTTTATGATACCATACGCATACCAAAAAGGGAACTCCCGCCAAGGCAGCAACCACCCTTACATGTCCTGCATGCTCAGACCGTGAAAGGCAACAGAATATCCTGGGATGAGGGGTGTGAATGCATCTGCTTTTTGGGCGAGGATTTCCATATCCAGTTTTTTTGCCTGCCGCTTCACTTCATAGATGTGCGCATTCTTTTCAATGTCGTTGAGGACTATTATATCGATTTTGGATTTGTTCTGGTATGTATCCCAGATATTCTGCATAGTGCTGAAAAATGAACGGTTTACACTTTCCAAGTCTTGGAATTCGTCAATCACGAGCGAAAAATGTTCAGACTCAGAGAAGATCATTACCTGCTCAAAAAGCTGGGTAAGCGTCGGTACTGTTCCGAATATGTTCAGACCAATCTGTTCTTTCAATTGTTGCTGCCACTGGGTGGTAAGCATGGGTTCAGAGCTGCGACTGGTGAAAAGATAGCATCCTTTCCGGTTCAGAAGAAACTGCCTCACCAGTTCTGTCTTTCCAATCTGCCGCCTTCCCGTAATGACGGTGAAGCATACCGATGTCCGGGATTGTTGCTCCAAGCTGGAAAGAGTCTGCAACTATTCCTTCCTGTCATAAAAACGCTTCATGTATTGCCGCTCCCTGCCATAACTGCTGTTAAAATAATGACTATTATTTTAATGCAGGGGAGCAGCAATGTGCAAGAGCTGCTTGCGCGGAACTGCTACTGGAGGATTGCCCCCTTGTCCGCAGAGGAGACGAGTTTTGCATAGCGCGCAAGGTAACCGGTCGTCACTTTAGGAGCCGGAGCCTTCCATGCAGCGCGGCGCTTTGCAAGTTCTTCGTCGCTGACATCGAGGTGTATCTTGTAGTTGTTGATATCCAGCGTTATTTTGTCGCCTTCCTGCACGAGGGCAATCGGGCCGCCGACAGCAGCTTCTGGAGAACAGTGTCCCAAAGATGCGCCTCTTGTCGCTCCCGAGAAGCGTCCGTCTGTAATCAGGGCAACCTGCTTGTCCAACCCCTGTCCTGCAAGCGCTGCAGTAACGGCAAGCATTTCGCGCATTCCCGGGCCGCCCTTCGGTCCTTCATAGCGGATTACAACGACATCGCCCGGATTGATTTTTCTGTTCTGAACAGCATCCATGGCTTCGCTTTCGTCATCAAAGACGCGAGCGGAGCCGGTGTGGTTCATCAGTTCTGGTGCGCAGGCAGAGCGCTTTACAACGGTGCCATCAGGAGCAAGGTTGCCGAAGAGGATTGCGATACCGCCGTTGTCAGAGAACGGATGCTCAATCGGGCGCAGAATCTCAGGGTTGCGGTTCACCACGCCCGAGATGTTTTCGGCAATGGTCTTTCCGGTAACGGTAATCATATCGGTTTTGATGAGGTTCTTCTTTGCAAGCTCGGCAAGAACAGCCTGCACACCGCCTGCGTCATTGAGTTCGCAGATAAAGGTGTGCCCTGCAGGTGCCAGGTGGCAGAGGTTCGGCGTGTTCTCAGAAATCTTGTTCACTTCATGCAAATCAATGTCGATTCCGGCTTCGTGCGCAATAGCAGGAACGTGGAGCATGGTATTACTTGAGCAGCCAAGCGCCATGTCAGCGGCAAGCGCGTTTCTGAAAGAATCGCGTGTCATCATCTGTCGCGCGGTGATACCGCGGCGGTACATTTCCATTACCTGCATTCCGGCGTGCTTTGCAAGAGCAAGCCGGGCGCCGGTAACCGCAGGGATTGTTCCGTTTCCTGGCAGTCCGAGTCCAAGGACTTCGGTAAGGCAGTTCATGGAGTTTGCGGTAAACATGCCGGAACAGGCTCCGCAGCCAGGGCAGGCGCTGTGCTCCAACTCTTTGAGCTGCTGCTCGTTGATTTTGCCGACAGCAAGACCACCGACCGCCTCAAACATATCGGTAAGAGAAAGATTTTTGTCAGAATAAGGATTCCCTTCATCGTGACCTGGAAGATGACCCGGCATCATCGGACCGCCGGAGCAGAACACTGTCGGCAGGTCAAGGCGGGCTGCAGCCATGAGCATGCCGGGGACAATCTTGTCACAGTTTGGAATCATTACAAGAGCATCAAACTGATGGGCTTTTGCCACGCATTCAACGCTGTCAGCAATCAACTCACGGGTGACGAGGCTGTACTTCATTCCCTCGTGTCCCATGGCAATGCCGTCACAGACACCGATTGCCGGGAACTCTATCGGAGTTCCCCCAGCCATGCGGATTCCCGCTTTGACGGCATCAGAAATTTTATCAAGATCAAAGTGTCCCGGAATAATCTCATTTTTGGCGCAACAAACGCCGACGAGCGGACGGTCAAGTTCTTCGTCCGTATAACCCATGGCATAAAACAATGACCGGTGCGGTGCGCGCGCGGTTCCTTTTGTAGCATTGTCACTTTTCTTGGACATAGTTCCACCTCGAAAGTCTTAATTTTCTCATTGTATAAGTATTTATATGGAAAGTCAACGCAATTTTTATTCTCAATAAAGACACTGCAATATACTTAAATTCAAAAAGGATTTGACGTTCCCCGGAATCCGCCTATACTAGATAGTATGAAAGAAAGATTAAACAGCAATCCCATTCAAACAACGCTTACTGCACACCTGCAGGAAGAAAACTCTGTTTTCGTGTTCCCGACACAGACTTCAGCCACGCTGTGGGCTGACAGAATCATACAGGTATCAGACACTAAAGCAATTGCAACGGAACGATTCATCGCGTGGGATGATTTCAAAGGCTCGTCCATAAAAAGCCAGCACGAAGACAAACGGTCCATTCCTGCAACGCTGAGGAAGTTTTTCGCCAATACCATGATAGAAGAAAATGCGAAGGCACCGTTTCTCACGAACATCATAACAAAAGAGTATGCGGCTTCAGCTTCCTCCTTCACAAACTGGATTGCAGGTTTTCTGCCGTCGTTAAGCCAGTGGAAGAAGCGGTTCACCGACAGGATACAGGAAACCGATGCAGACGACGAGGACAAAGACCTGCTGGCAATCTATGATCGGTACAGCAGATTCCTTGACGAAAACGGATTGTTCGATCCTGCATGGGAAACACCTCCGTTTGAAGCAGACGGACACACCTACTATATCTTCTACCCGGAAATTCTGATGGACTACTCAGAATACGCGGAGCTGCTCGCCTCCAGCCCGGACATTGTGCTGGTGCACGTGCCTGAAGCGGCTGGACAGAAAGAGCCGGAAGTGCAGTTCTTCTCTTCCTCAAAAGAGGAGATTTCGGCGGTCGCCATGCACTTGCTCCACGCGCACAACGATGAAGGCATTCCGTGGACTTCCATTGCAATCAGCGTGCCGGATATTGAAACCTATGCACCGTATTTGACGCAGACTTTCACCTCCCTTGAAATTCCCCACGTTCTGAGAAACGGCGTGAGCCTTGCATCTACCGGCGCAGGCAGTTTCTTTGTACAGGCAGCAGCATGCGTCCGTACAAACTTCTCGTTTGACAGCATAAAAACCTTGCTTTCGAACAACCAGCTTCCCTGGATTCAAAAAACACTGAACAACGAACTCATCAACTTCGGCAAAGAAAACAACTGCCTCTGTTCTTTTACGGAACCGAACGGGCAACCCTACGATGTCTGGGAGATGGCGTTTAAACAGCCGAACCAGAACCTGCTTCTCATCAATTTCTACCGCTCTCTGAAAGACAAGCTGACTCCGTTAGCGCGTTCCAAAACATTTGCCGACATACTCAAGAACTACTTTTCTTTCAGGGAACTGTTCTTCAATCAGGATGAATGGGACGAGCAGAGCAACAACATAATGAGCCGCTGCATAACGGAACTCAACGGCCTGATTGATTTGGAACAGGAATTCCCGAACTGTACGGTTGCCTCCCCCTACTCATTCTTCACGTCCTACCTTGAGGATAAAATGTATGTGCCCCAGCAGTCTGAACAGGGGGTGCAAGTCATCACATACCGACTTGCCTCGTCAGCACCGTTTGCCAAACACATCGTTCTGGACGCCAGCCAGTCTTCCCTCTCCGTCATCTATAAGCAGATCGGCTTTCTGAACGACACGAAACGGAAAAAACTCGGCTTTACGGAAGACACAAATGTTTCGGAACTGTTCATCCGATTGTATTCGCTTTCAAGCGATACAGAACCGTTCTACACCTGTGCGGAAAAAACATTCACCGGGTATGCACTGCCTCACGGTTGCTTCAAGGAAGTGGAACGAAGGAAAGACAAAGACGACTTCGTTCCGCTCGACGACGCAGAGAACCCGGAAATACAGAACCCGTACAAGCGTGAGAAACAGTTGCTTTTAAAACAAAGTGAAGACGGAAAGAACATCACACTGCCTGACTGTGTTCCGATGTATCAGAAGCAAAGTTTTGAAAACTGGTACGGACAGAATTTCATAGAACCTCAGGAAAGTTCAAACACCGACAGCAGTTCAGCCTTCGGGGAACTGCTCAAAGCAAAATGCCATGACGCAAACGGGAAGATAAAAATCAGCGCAACACCATTACGTGACTTCTACGTGTGTCCGAGACTCTGGCTTTTCAAGCGCATTCTCGGAGTAAAAGAGCTGTCAAGCGAAGGCTCCCTTATGGACATCTATACCATGGGAAATCTGAACCACGAAATGCTGCATCTGTATATGGAAGCTCTTCAGTCAGCAAGGAAACCGCTGCATGCCAAAGAGGACAGTCTAACAGACGAGTATCTCAAACTTCTCTCCGCCAGCGTGGACAAAGCCATAGCCACATTGCGCAATACCAGTCCGTTGCTGAGAGAGCTTTTAAAAACAGAACGGGATTCAATCTTTGCAACAATCGAAGGAAGCGTCATAGAAGTCTCCCATTGGTTTGAAGACTTCTCAGTCATCGCCACAGAAAAAGAGTATTCGTTCGCACCAGACAACAAAGACTATGTTCTGAACGGAAAGATAGACTGCCTGCTGTCATCACCCGATGGAGAACCGGTCCTCTTGGATTTTAAAAATACGGGTATGGCAGTCCCGAAAAAGGAACTGTACAAAACAGACACGTCTCTACCGGATCCCCAGATGCCTATGTATATCTACCTTTTGCAGAACCAGAAGAAACCTATTTCCATAGAAAATGCATTTTTCTATGCCATCAAGGACAAAAATATTGTACCTGTACTCGGCACAGCAACAAACAACTACAAAAACGGTACAAAGACGGCAAAGGTCAGCGACTTCACTCCCACAATGGAAGCATTCCTTGACATGGTGGAAACATTTGCACAGCGGATACAGGCAAAGGACTTTTCACTGGACGAAGCAGCGCAGACGTATTCCGTCTGCACCGACACAGACTGCAGGAACTATCGGCCAATCTGCCGCAGATTCTTTACAGTTTCAACAGAAAAATAAGGGGAACATGAAATGGAAATGGACAAAGACCAGCAGAAAGCAGTCGATATACAGGTAAACGCAGTCGTCAGTGCAGGAGCAGGCTCCGGCAAGACAAGAGTTCTGACAGAGCGCTTTTCAAAACTGGTACAAAGCGGCAAGTGCAAGGTTGATGAAATCCTCACCCTCACCTTTACAAAAAAAGCAACCGTTGAAATGACGGGCCGCATTTACAAGGCGTTGAAAGAGAAAGCACCGGAAGCCGCAAAAGAGTTCTCCAAAGCGCAGATTTCCACGCTGGACAGCTACTGCGCGGCAATCGCCCGGCAGGGAGCGCGCTTTTACGGCATCAGCCCGGATTTTACACAGGACGATGAATCGGTGAAAGACAGCATGAGGGAACTGGCGCTTCCGTTCATACTCGAACACAAAGACAACGCGGCGATAAAACAGCTTGCAAAAACATCAGACTTCGCGCAGATTGCAGAAGACCTGCTGATAACCCCTCTCATAGAAAACTCCTCTGTAGCGGAACCGGTTGACTTCGATGCAGCGTTACACCGCCAGCGCGAGGAAATAACACAGCAATGGAACAAAACGGTGCAGGAAGTTTCGGAGCATTGGGCAGCTCTGTTCCAAGACTACGATGACGAATGCTCCATGAACAAGGAGCCTGCCGGCTTCAAAAACTTTTTTGCAACAGCAAAAACCATCTCACTACCGGAGCCGCCGGTCATCGACGAAACCTATTTTACAAGCGGAAAATCACAGGATACGATTGCGTTTGTACAAGCTCTGTACCCCATCGAAAAAGAGAAAAAGCCTTCAAGCAAAAATTTTCCCCGCACCATTGCAGACATCGAGCAGCTGTATGAAGACATCTCCCTGCTGTGCAGTCTTGCATCGTTCGTGGCGACGTTCAGCACAATACAAAAGGCCTGTGAACTGCTCAAAGAATTCCAGGATCAGGTGAACCGGAACAAACGTTCAACCGGAGTCCTCACCTTCCACGACGTTTCCTCGCTTGCGCTGCGCATCCTCAAAGAACACCCTGAAATACGTGCACTGGAAAAAAGTCGCTTCAAGGCGATTATGATTGACGAATTCCAAGACAACAATACCCTGCAGAGGGATTTGCTGTTCCTGCTCGCAGAGAGACCGGAACGAAATGCCCTTGGAATCCCAGAAGTCAGCGAACTGTGTACGGACAAGCTGTTCTTTGTCGGAGATGAAAAGCAGAGTATCTACCGGTTCCGAGGCGCAGATGTTTCGGTGTTCAGAATGCTCAAGGACTCCTTCCCCGACGGGAATCTTGAACTCAAGACAAACTACCGCTCAGAACTGGCTCTTGTCGCGGCCTTCAACACGCTGTTCGGAGGTTTTGCCTACCCATATTCGCAGGGCGACAGGAAAAACGGAATATTTGCGAGTTCCGACAGCAAAGCTGCAAACTACGAAGCCCAGTACTCGAAAGTCGAATTCTCAAAGAAAAAAGCGGACGAAGCGGACAGTTCTTCCTACACCCCAAGGGTGCATATTGCACTGTACCCTAAACCGGTAAAAGACGCCAATGCGCCGACGGAAACCGATACAAACGACGAGGAACTGAGCGCAGATGAAAGCGAAGCCCTGTGGGTGGCAACAAAGATAGACGAAATACGGAACAGGGAAAGAACCGCCGATCATGAGTTCAAATACAGTCAGGTGGCCATACTGCAGCGAACCATGACAAAGCAGGCTTACTTTGAACGAGCCTTGCTCAACAAGGGCATACCGTATACAAACACCGCCGTCAAGAATTTCTTCAACGACGGGCCGGTGAACGACCTGTTCGCAATGCTCAGCATTTGCGCTTTCCCCAGCGATATCAATTCCTATGCCATCGTACTCCGCTCACCGTTCGTGAACCTTTCCAGCGAGGAAACTTTCAAGGTGCTTGCCGCTTCAAAAGAGGAAGCTTTTTTCTCAACAAAACAGGAAGCGGAGCTGAATGAAGCCAGCAGAAAACGCTTTGCCCATGCACGTGACTTCTACACCACGCTGTGTACGGCAGCCAAAAGTTCCCCGCTCACCAAGATAGTCAGCATTCTATGGAATGAATACGGCTACCGCTATGAAACACAGTGGAACATAAAAGTATCCATGTACGGCACGGCATTCGACTACTTCTTTGAAATGGCCCGCAACGCAGAAAGCAGGAAGCAGGGACTGGCGGATTTCATCGACAGCCTCAGGTCTCTCAAAGACCCCGACAAAAAAACAGATGGAATCAATATGCTTCAAGAAAAAAGCGACGGCGTACAGATTATGACTGTTCATGCTAGCAAGGGCCTTGAGTTTCCGTATGTCTTCGTCGTCGGACTCTCTTCCGGCGAAAGGGCGGAGTCCAACAGCTCACCGGTCTATTCAGGCAGGGATTTCGGCATATCAATCAATATTCCAGCCCCCCGAGAACTGTCCAAGCTTAAACTGAAAAACACAGACAAAATCACAAACTATTTTTACAAAATTCAGGAAGAAAAAGAAACTTCCATGAGAACAGCAGAACTCCGCAGAATTTTCTACGTGGCATGCACCCGTGCGGAAAAAGAACTGTATCTGACAGGGAATTATACCCCCGTTCACGAAGACAGCAAAGGCAATGAAACCGGCGGATTCCTCGACGGAGATTCCTACCGTCTCGACGGGGATAAAACACCGCGGTGTTTCCTGCACCTGCTCTTTCCAGCCCTCAAAACCTTTTCTTCAAGCAACGGCAAGACAGCAAAAGACGCCCCCTTCACCTTTGAAGACATCCCTGCGGTGACACGAAGCGAACACCTCGCTGCCGGGACGAAAGATGAAAACACACGCGAACAGAAGCAGATCGTCATGCAGCACCTCAAAACGGCATTTGACGCTGCTAAACCGATTGAAAAGGAAACAGTCAAAAAGCCCTACGTTTTTCCAAGCAAACTGCATACCTTTGACGATGAAACTTCACCGTCAGAAGAAATACTCAAAACCGCGGAACAGATAAATGTACCCTACCAGAGCATAAATGACATCGTAAAAGGCTCTGTTCCCAAAAACAGCATGACACCGGAATTCTCATTTGCAGACTTCGGAATCATTGTCCACGCGTACATGGAATCCATCTTTACCCACAAACCGCCGGTCATAAGCAACGCTGCCATAACTGGACTGCACCGAAAACAGGCAGAATTCGAAAAAATCAAGGCAATCTGTCAGGAGATGAAAGACAAGTTCCTGACGACTCCCTTGGCACAGCAGGCGCTTGCTTCTGATTGGGTAAAAACCGAATACCCGTTCAAGGCGGTTATCGGCGGCAGAATCGTAAAGGGAACGCTCGACCTTGTGTTCAAGAACAGCGACGGTTCGGGCTATACAATCGTTGACTACAAGACGAACCAGAAAATCGAACCAGAATTGTACTACGAACAGCAGGAATGCTACCGTGAAGCAGTTGCCGCAATGAAAGGCTGTGACAAAACAAAAGTCTCCTGCCACCTGTATTTTCTACGCTTTGCACAGGAGACGGACATAACAGACGGATGCACCGCCTGTACCACTACTCTTGAAGCACAGATACAGGACTGCGAGTAAGCGCTACGAACACAAAAAAGCCGTCCGGGTATCCGGACGGCTTTTGTCGCATTACGCACAAGTTAAAAGAAACTGATTATTTCTTTCCCTTCTTTGCGCTCTTGTTTGCTGCTGCTTCTGCAGCTGTCTCTGCCTTAATCTCTTCCTTAAGGGCTTCCTCGCGCTGTGCTGCAGCTGCTTCTGCTGCGGCATTAGCTGCTCTGACAGCAGCAACAGCTTTGCTTCCAAGAAGCTCTTTGATTTTGGCATCCTTACCGACCTTGTCGCGGATGTAGTAAATCTTTGAGCGACGGACTTTTCCAGGTCTCACAACTTCAACGCGGACAATGCGCGGGCTGTGAACAGGGAAAACACGCTCGACACCGACACCGTAGCTGGTCTTGCGGACAGTGAATGTCTTGCGGATTCCTGAATTCTTAATGCAGAGTACGAGCCCCTCAAAAATCTGGATTCTCTTTGCCTTTCCTTCGATAATCTCGAAGTGAACTTTCACTGTATCTCCAACGTGGAAGTTCTCTGCATCCGGCTTCTTCTGTCTTTCTTCAATGGTCTGGATTACGTCCATCTTTTTCTCCTAGTTCTCTTCGTTTTGCTCTGCCTCATTCGCCTGCCGTTTAAGCCGCTCCTGAACAGATCTCAACGCCTTCGCCTGCTTACGGTTGTTTTTATAGTTTTTATAACCGGCAAGCTCCTCGATCATTTTTTCGGACTCCTGAGAAAGGGTACCTGTGAGCCTGGCAGTGTGAATCAGATCAGGTCTGTTCATCAATGTCTTCTCAAGGCTCTTTCTGAGCCGCCACTTCCGGATTTCTTCGTGGTTGCCGCCTGTCAAAACTTCAGGTACAGCCATGCCCTTGTACACAACCGGCCTTGTATACTGGGGATATTCCAAAAGCCCGCCGGTAAAACTCTCTTCGTCCAATGACTCTTCCGTTATGACGTCCTGCACAAGCCGGTACACTGCATCAATGATAACCGTTGCTGCAACTTCCCCGCTGGACATGACATAATCCCCTATGGAGATTTCCTCATCAACGTAGTAGTCAATTATCCGCTGATCGATACCTTCGTACCGTCCGCAGACAAGGACAAGTTCGTCTTCCCTGCTGAATTCTCGCGCCTTCGCCTGTGTAAAAGGCCTGCCTCCGGGCGTAACATAGACAACATGTTTCGTCTTTTTGTAGGCCTCTACGCTGTCCAAAGCGCGTCCTAAAGGTTCCGGCAGCAACAGCTGTCCGGCTCCTCCGCCATACGGAGCGTCGTCACACGTCTTGTGTCTATCAAAGGCAAAATCCCTGATATTCACTAAATCGTAGGCAATAATTCCCCGTTCAACCGCCTTCGCCATGATCGAGCTTTCAAAAAAAGCGCGCGGAATCTCGGGAAACAAGGTCAGCAC
>CADBRT010000132.1 GCA_902797055.1 uncultured Spirochaetaceae bacterium | reverse complement strand
TGTGCGTACTGTTTGTGTACGGTAGCCGGGTCTGCATATAGCAGATGTTCCCGTTCTATGTGGAACAGTCTGTCTTTGCCTGACACCGGCATATAGCGTACCGATGACTGCGTGTAGTAGTGTTCAATGCAACCGCGAGGCAGGATGTACACACCTACGGCGGCTGTTACCGCTGTAATCAGAGAGAATAGGTTTCGCACCAACGGCAGTGTCTTTACGACAGCTTCGCTCAGATGTGCGGTGAGTTGGGACTGCAAGGCCCCTTCCGCCATGACGCCCTGCAACACGACGGTTTTGAAGGTATCCACATTTTCCGCCTGTGCGTGTTTCTGATCCAGCGCATCCAGTTTTTCAACGAGCAACGCAAGCTCTGGTTCCATGGGAGCGGCAGGCTGCATGAGGCACAACTCCCTGCCTATCACTGCAAGGTATCGCTCTAGCCGCGATATGAGTTTTTCAAGCGTGATTTCTCTTCCCATCTCCCGGGTGGTAAAAATACTCTGGTAAAAGGGAAGCTGTTTTTCCTTCTGTTTTTCAAGCCAGTGCGCTGCCCGTTCATCAGCGCAAAAGACATCTCTCAGTTTGCCGCCGAACAGGGAGTCCAAATCGGTGATTATGCGGCTGTCTGTCCCTAAAAGCGAACAGACTTTGCAGAACACTCCCAGTTCATCTTTTCCGCCGACATCGATAATTCCTGTCCCTGCAACGCCTCGCTCTGTATGCACGTAAGGCAAGAGGCTGGAAAAGAGCTGCTGGTCAGTGTATCCTTCCACAAAAATCTGGTTGTCGGAGAAAAAGAACTGCTTGTGGTACGTGTTGAACCTCGGCAGAAAGCGTCGCAGTAAATCCTCGTCCCGTTTGCCAAGCGTCTCTATGTGGGTCGGTTCCCGGTTCGTGTGGCAGACAATAACGCCAGAAAGTTCTTCGGAGAAGCGCAAATCGATGAAAAAGGGTGAGTGAGTGATGATGAAGTACATTCGTTTGGGGTGACGTTCCGATACCCGTCGGAGTTCCTCTGCAAAAAACTGCTGAAACTGTGGGTGCAGGTGAAGTTCCGGCTCGTCGAAGATAAGGCAGGTATTTCCGGTGTTCGCGTAGAGGGCGACAAGCAGCGTGATGATTTCCTTAAGTCCGTGGCATTCCACTTCTTCCAAGTCGTACTCCACGTTCCATGCTTTATTCACCACCACAGGAATGTAGGAACCGTCGGTAACCTGCTTGAAGACAATGGTTTTGCCGAACATGCTCGAAAGCACGCTTTGAATCTTTTGCCTGACAGTCTCGTTTCCCTGAAGAATTGCCAAAGCCTCCCGGTCTGTCCTCTGTTCTTCCCGCAGAAATTTTATGTCGTAACCGTGGGTGGCAAAGACATTGGCAATGGCTTCCACTAAAAGTGTCTTGCCTGACCCATTCGGCCCTACAACGAGATTGATATTTCTCCAGTCATCCTTCTTAAAAACAGCTCTGCCCCACAGAAAGGGCAGTTTGACCTTTACCGGAACATGTACCATATCTTTTAGTATACGCCAAGAATTTTCAGATTGCAATAAAAGACTTTCTCGGTTGTGTCTGAATATGCAGGCCGCTTTACCTTGTTAAAATGGAGTATTTTCAGTATGCTCTTTGCATGAAACAATACAAATCGTTCTTTAGAAAAACGTTTTTGGCTTGTATGACGAGCTTTTGTCTGCTGGTAGCGTCCTGCTCCAGCGTTTCGTCGGGCAAAGCCGATGTAAAAAAGGCTTCTGGAAAGACTCCTGTTGAGAATCTGTTCCAGTACACGTTGGACAACGGTCTTGACGTTTTTGTGGCGGAAAACCACAGCGTCCCGCTTGTTTATATAGAGATTGCCGTCAAAGCAGGGGCAATTACGCAGACTCCTGAGACTGCGGGGCTGTTCCACCTGTATGAACACATGATGTTCAAAGGCAATGAACTGTACAAGGATGCAGCTTCAGTCCAGCGCGCCATCAGCGACCTCGGTGTGACGAACTGGAACGGTACGACCAGCACAAACTGTGTCAATTACTTTTTCACTATTCCAAAGGATCAGCTGGAAAACGGACTTGCATTCTGGAATGCGGCAATCAGAAGCCCGCTCATGACGGAGAAGGAACTTGAAAACGAAAAGAAAGTCGTCCTCTCTGAAATAGAAGCTGATTACGCTTCCGCAAATCACATCTATTCGAATTACCTCAACAGCCATCTGTTCCCGAACGAGCCGTACCGGACAGACCCTTCCGGTTCGTCTCCAGTTGTGCGCAACGCCACCGTTGCTCAAATGCGCGACATGCAGAGCAAATACTACATTCCGTCCAACGCAGCCTTGTTTGTCGGCGGTGATGTGGATCCTGATGAAGTAAAGAATCTAGTTGCTAAGATTTACGGTACGTGGAGCAACAACGGCAATGAGGCGCCTGCGTTGGGCAAGCAGCAGGCGACGGAGCCGTTTGAAAAGACTGCGTATGCAGTGCTTCCGTATGACAAGCTGCCTCCTCAGATGGCCCAGGTGGATGTCATGTTCCGCGGTCCCGACACTGATTACGATATTGAAGATACCTATCCCATCGATTACATGCTGCACCTGCTTTCCTCACCGGAAGGTTCGTTTAAGCAGACGTTGGTGAACGATGAAACACTCGGCATACCTGATACAGGCTATGTCTGGAGCGGATACGGGACAACACGGGCTTCGGGAACCATAGACTTCGGTGCGGCGATGATGTCTCCGGAGAGTAATCTGACCGAGCGTGTAGACGCGTTCCTTTCCCGCGTTCAGGACGAAATTCTTCCGTCTGTTGCGAATGATTCCTCTCTCTACACACAGAAATCGGTAAAGGGCATTGCCCGCCGCCTGCGTGACAGCGATTTAATCAACGCTCAGACTGCAGAAGGATTGCTGTCTAATCTCCGCTTCTGGTGGATTTGTTCATCACCCGAGTATTACTACACCTACAACGACATGATTTCACATGTTTCTCAAAGCGATGTGCAGTCGTTCGTTCGCAAGTACATCACCGGCAAAAAGCCGTTGGTCTGCGTGTTGGTGAACCCTGCTGTCTACAGTCAGATACAGTCCGACTTTGCACAGAAAGGCTATGAGGTGATAACCGCAGAGAACGCTTTCTGGTGGAAGCAGAAAAAATTCGGCGCCGACCCGAAGAAGGTTGCAGCACAGACTGGAGTTCCTGAGAAAACAGAGATCTACAAGCCTAAGGCAAAGATTGCCGGCAACTCTTCGTATTCGCTTTCCCAGGCGAAAAATGTGCAGACGTATACCCTCAATAACGGAATCCCTGTGTATGTGCTTTCCGACAAAGGGTACGCGGTGGATTCCGTGAGCATTGCTGTCCGTGGCGGTATATCACATCTGACACCTGAGACGTCGGGGCTTGAGAGTGCTCTTTTCAGCATGATGGCCTCGAGTTCTGAGCAGTACGATTACGCTGCGCGCAAACAGTTGAGCTATGACAATCTTTCAAGCATTGGCCCGTACACGAAGGTTGCAGGCAGCGCGCTTACTCTTTCTACGCTCGGTTCCTACCTTGACGATATGCTGCCTGTTCTGGCGGACAGTTTCCTCAATCCGTCCTTTGAGCAGACTCCGTATGAGACGATGATGACAGATTATATGCAGGGCTTGCAGTCCATGATGAACGACCCAGAGTCTATCATGGGGTACGAGATGCGGAAAACGCTGTTCAAGGATCATCCGTTTGAAACGAGTGTCTCTGTCACTCCGGAGTCCATCGGGTCCATAACAATCGATAACATGAAGCAGCTGCACAAGCGGATTCTCAATGCGGAGAATATTTTTGTCGTAGCGGTCGGTTCTATGAACGGAAAGGCTTTGGTAAAAGCCTTGAACCCGACAATCGGGTCAATTCCTTCTGATGCAAGCGATATAACGGTGTTGAAAGATGTACCACCGGTAAAAGTGCAGGGGGAGCCTGTTATTCTGACACATCCTGAAGCTGCAGGTACGGGATATGTTTCCCGTATGTTCGCTTCTCCTCTTCCGACAAGCGAGGATTACATGCCGGCAATCCTCGCAGGGGAAGTGTACTCGGGCATCCTGTTCAATGTTGTTCGTGAACACTATGGTGCCTGCTATACCCCCAGCAGTTATGTAACGCAGTCAAAGGCTCCGTTGGGTCAGGAAAATATCTTCAAGCTGTCAAATCCTGAGCATTTTGCAGAGTATATGACAGAAGCCCGGAATTATATGGCGGAGGGAAAAATCATCGACTCCGTTGCGGACGATGGCACGTATGTGCTTTCTTCCCTTAAGGACAGACTTCAGAGCTATAAAAACTCGTATATTGTTTCAACGTATGGCAAACAGGCGACTACAGCCGGTGTGGCTGGTTCCCTGCTGTATGATATTCTCAGCTATGACGATATGTTCTTTAACCGTTCGCTGGACGCAAAGATGGAGGCGGTGACAGCGGAGCAGGTGCTTGATGTGTTCAACCGCTACTGGGTGGACGGTCCGTGTCAGTGGTGGCTCATGGTCGGCCCCGACATGAAGGGTCGCATCCCTGTGTCAAAGTTGATGCCCTAAAAGCCAGCTTTGATTGCCTTTGCGGGGCATGATGAAACGCAGGCAAGGCAACGGATACATTCCGCTGACTTTGCCTGGCGTACTGGGTCAATATCCATGGGACAAACCGTCTGACATTTGCCGCATGAAACACATTTTTCGTGGTCCACTTCCACATGGAACATACTCAGTTTGTTCAGCAATCCGTAGATTGCTCCGAGCGGACACAAGAGTTTGCAGAAAAATCTGCAAACGAATACGGATGTGACAAGGACTGCTGCCAGAATAAGTGCTTTCAGCGTGAAAAGATGTCCTGCCACTGCCCTGAGTTCCGGGTGTGTGGCGAGCAACGGCAGCGCACCTTCGAACGTTCCCGCCGGGCAGATGTACTGGCAGAATGCGGGTTTACCGCTTCCTGCATAATTCGTGTCTGCTACCGGAAGAATGAGCACGAAAATCACCAGCACTGCGTATTTGACGAATCTCAGCGGTTTCCACAGTTTGCATTTAGGCGAGGGAATCTTATATATGAGTTCCTGAAACAGCCCGAACGGGCACAGAAATCCGCAGACAGCCCTCCCCAAAATAATTCCGACGGCGAGCAGGAATCCTGCAACATAAAAGCCGAACGAGAATTTTGTAGAACCTGACACCGCCTGTAAAGCCCCTACCGGGCATGAAAGACTTGCCGCCGGACACGAGTAGCAATTGAGCCCCGGTGCACAGAACTGTTTCCATTTGCCTGTGTAGAGTTTGCCTTGCAGAAGATTTCCGACACGGGAATTGCAGAAGCCGAATGCTGCAATTTGGAGCAGTTTTCGGCGGATAGCGTGTGTACTCTGTTTCATGATTTCACCCCAGACCTATGCATTCCATACAGATTCGCACGGCTTTTTTCAGCACGATGCGAACTTCGCCTCGCGACGCACCAAACATAATGCAGGCTGAGGCAAGCATAAGGCAAAGGATTTGCACAAACCTTTTTTTATTTTTTTCCACTCAGATAGGACTCCACGCTCTTTTTGTAGTTGTCGACATTGGCACCCACCATTGAGTCTCCTACAATCTGTCCGGCTTTGTTGACAAGGAATGTCGTCGGGACAAACTGTACTATGCTTAAAAAGTCCTTCAGGTCACCTGTACCGAGCACGTTTGTAAAGGTTACGCCGGCTCCGTTCAGTATCTGACGTGCTTCTTCAATGCCGTCCGTGTCATTTGCATCGTTTACATCGCAGATGATGCCTAGAATTTGGACATTGCTTCCGAGCGTCTTGTTCCAGGCTTCCAAGTCAGGCATTTCGGAAATGCAGGGACCGCAGAATGTCCCCCAGATATTTACGACTGTCAAGTCTGCGTGTGAGAAAAAGCTGTTGTCTACAGTAGTACCGTTTATATCTACCGTTGAAAAAGCTGGCATGGCTTCCGGCAGGGAGACACCATTGTCTTTCGCTACGGTCGGTTTTGAGACTTCGATTTTTATGAATTTCTTTTTCTTAATGGCGTTCTGTATGATTTGAGCGCATTCTTTCATGAGGCCTTTCTCGTCTTCTTCCATGCCGTCGGTGGTGGTTTCCTCATATTTGACAAAGTAGCGGTAGCCGTTGTTTTTGCCGAAGGCTTTCATTTCTGAAAACTGCTCCAGTCCTGACGGGAATCCCTGCTTCTTGTATTCTGCGTATTCGTGTTCCGGCATGAGCGTTATGGTTACGAGGTTCTTGTAGTGGAGCATAGCTTTTTCCATGTAGGAATCAAACAGCTCCTGAGTTATCTCTTTTCCTTCGTCTGCGAGTGCGGCAAATTCTTCATTCAGTTTGTCGATGGCAGGATCGTACTGGAAGTAGGCGAGCATAGTCGGGTACTCGGTTACATCGGTTCCATAGGTGACGATTCCCAGTCCCTTTGACGCGTAGTCTTCCGGCAAATTCAAGGAAAGACCGCAGTCTGAATACTCGGTGCGGATTGTGTTTTTGTCTGAGCAGGAAGCAAGTATCAGCGAGGCCGTAAGGCTCAGAATTGCGATACATCTGATTGTGTTGTTTTTCATGGAAAGCTCCTTTTGTATATTATATAAGAAAAATCAGGAGCACAGGTCGTTACAAAATAAAA
Organism: uncultured Spirochaetaceae bacterium; assembly: GCA_902797055.1. Classification (GTDB taxonomy): domain Bacteria; phylum Spirochaetota; class Spirochaetia; order Treponematales; family Treponemataceae; genus Treponema_D. Next base: position 8,579 of record CADBRT010000132.1, on the reverse strand, counting down.
AAATTGCTCGATAGTGGGTTCGAACCACTGACTTCTACCGTGTGAAGGTAGCACTCTACCACTGAGTTAATCGAGCAATATGGTTAGACTATATAGAAAGATTCCTGCTGTGTCAAGTCCTGGATGTGCTGTAAAGGATGGCGGCGTAACGCTTGAGGCTGAGTGTATGATTTGCTATAGTGTAGACAAATGTTGATCAACAATATTTTTGTCGTCTTGTTCCTCGTGGGGACAGCTTTCAGTTTGATTCTTAACCAGACGCTCAATTTCAGTGCATTCCGTGCCAGAAAAAAACACGGCACCAGGGTTCCGACGGAACTGTTCGGCTATACTGATACAAAAACGCTTTCAAAAACGTGTGAATATCGGAACGCTCATTATTTTCTAGGCATTCCTGCCGACGTGCTTTCAACTGTAGTTGGGGTTGCGCTCCTCTGCGGCGGTTTCTATGCGTTCCTGTACAACCGTCTGAGCTCAGCTTTGGGAAATGAATATCTGACGGTTCTTCTGTTTACGCTGCTCAGTTCCATTCCGTCCATGCTGTTGGACCTGCCGTTCGAACTGTATGGGGAATTCTCTATAGAAAAGAGATTCGGTTTTTCAAACATGACGGTAAAACAGTGGATTCTGGATTCAATAAAGTCTGCTCTCGTATCAGCGGTGATATCGGTGCCCCTGCTTTTAGCGGCTGTATTTTTGTTGCGCCATGTGCCGTCGCTGTGGTGGTTGCTGCTGGGAGCCATCTATCTTGCGTTCAGTCTGGGCGTCTCCTTTTTGTATCCGCTGGTAGTCGCTCCTTTGTTTAATAAATTTTCGCCATTGCCGAACGGGGATTTGAAGAAACGTCTGGAGTCTCTGCTTGAAAAATCGGGATTCAAGGCTGAAGGTATCTATGTGATGGACGCTTCACGGCGAAGCAGTCACAGCAATGCGTATTTTACCGGTTTCGGCAAAAGCAAGCGGGTCGTGTTGTACGATACGCTGATAAACCAGTTGTCCATTGACGAGATGGAGTCCGTCCTCGCCCACGAACTGGGGCATTACAAGCACGGGCACATCATAAAGCGGATGTGCTTTATGATACCTGTGGTGTTTGGCGTGCTTTTTGCGCTGTCACTCGTTGTACAGAATCCGCTTTTATACACCGGCTTCGGTTTTTCTGCGGCTGTCGGTGAGATAGGTGCGGCACAGAAGTTCATCGGCAGTTTCCTTGCTGTCCTTGTATTTACAGGGTTTTCACCAATCGTTTCTCTTATTGCGAACACGATGAGCCGTCGGGATGAGTTTCAGGCGGATGAGTATTCGGCAAAAGCGTGCGGCAGAAGTCGGTCGTTAGTTACGGCATTGATAAAACTCGGTAAGGAAAATCTGTCTGATGTGACGCCCCCGAAGGTGTACACTTTGTTTAAATACAGTCACCCGCCACTGCTGGAGCGAATCCGTCACCTGCAGCAGTTGTGACGTTCGGGGATTATTTTTTACTGTTGCTCTTTTGCTTTTTGTTGGTACGGCGGAACAGGTACTTGAGGTTGATTTTGATGCTCATGCTTGCCTGTATACCTCGGCGGAGATAGTCTTCGTATTCTTTATAAACTATTGTATCGGCGTTTGCAAAGACGTATTTGTATCCGCCGTGCAAGTCAATCGTGACACAGCGCAGAATATTCCATTTCCATCCTATTGAAGGCAGCATTGAAATGAACAACCGTTCTGAATCGACAATGGCATCTGCGTCTGTGTAGCCGATGAAATCAACATAGCTGCCGAGAGACAGATACAGTTTGTTCAGATTTTCGGAAAAAGGGTAGTATTCCCCGGCGAGACCGAACGTCACTGACGGTGCCCATTTTTCTTCCATTTTCAGAAGAGAGTGCCCAAACGCAGTTTTTACCGCAAAGTGGCTCGGCAGACTTTTCTCGTAGGAAAAACCTAAGCCCAGCCCCCCATGGGTAAGTCCCATCGTCAGAAAAGACATATCTAAAGAAAATATACTGTCCGGTCCTTCCCAGCCTTTTGCAACAACGGGCTGGCGGGACAAGCAAAGGAAAAATACAAGTACAGCAAGAGGCAGTGCTTTATGTCTCATAAAAAATAGAAAATCCTTATTTGAGAACCTTTTTTATCAGGTTCATCTGTTTGTCTGAGTACGGCTGATACCGCACGTTCAGGTCCTTTGTCGCGCTTTGGTACATAATGCTCTTTTTGTGGCTGAATGTATCAAAACCTGCTTTCCCGTGGTAGTTGCCCATGCCACTGTCTCCGAAGCCTCCGAATGGTACTTTTGAAGAGACAATGTGCATGACAACATCGTTGACGCAACCGCCCCCGAAGCGCAGTTCTGTCGTAAAGCGAGAGGTGGTCTCTTTGCTGGTTGAAAATATATACAGTGCCAGCGGCGGCGGGCAGGATGCAATGTAGGTCATCGCGTCTCCTGTGTTATCGAAAGTTATGACAGGAAGTATAGGCCCGAAGATTTCTTCTTTCATGACAGGCGCTTCCCGCACTGCTTCGTTTCGTACATCTCCCAAGTCGAGGACTGTTGGCGCGATTTTATTCGAAACGAAATCCATCGGAGCATCCGGGCAGAACGTTGAAAGGTGTACGAACCGCCGTTCATTGATGATTTTCGGATAGTCCGGATTTTCCAAAGGATTTTCACCGTATTGTCGCGTAATCTCTTTCTGAAGGGCTTCAATGAATGTGTCTTTGATGTTCCTGTCGACAAGCACGTAATCCGGCGCGACACAGGTCTGTCCTGCGTTGAGGAATTTACCCCAGGCAATCCTGCGGGCTGCAAGCGGAATATTTGCGCTTGAGTCTACAATGCACGGGCTTTTACCGCCGAGTTCCAGACAGACCGGTGTGAGGAACCTTGCGGCACTCGTCATGACTATGCGTCCGACATTCTGGCTGCCCGTAAAGAAAATGAAATCGAAGTGCTGGTCGAGCAGCGCATGGTTTTCTGAGTATCCTCCCTGCACCACAGAAAAGAAGGAAGCGTTAAAGTTTTTTTCCACCATGGACTGCATGAGATTGTTCGTCGCCGTTGCATATTCCGACGTTTTGAGTACAACAGTATTTCCTGCAGCAATCGCTGCGACAACCGGTTCCATGGAAAGCAGGAACGGATAGTTCCATGTTGAAAGGACGAGTGCGACTCCGTAAGGTTCATTTTTGCAGGAGAGTTTTCCGGGGAAGAGAACCAAATCGCCGAAATGTTTTTTGGGGCGCGCCCATTTTTTGAGATTCTTTATTGCCACAGTGATTTCATGGAGCACGAGTCCCACTTCTGAGGAATAGGACTCAAACGGAGCTTTCGATAAATCATTTCTGAGGGCGGTGTACAGTGTCTCTTCGTTTTCCAGAATGACGGAATGCAGTTTTTTGAGCTGTGTAATCCTCCAGTTGACGTCCCTCGTCTGGTTTGTATTGAAAAAGGCTCTTTGGGAGGCGACGAGGTTCGCCATGGTCTCTTCGAGCTTGTCTGGCGTGTTGTCGTAGACTGTATCACCGCCGATATCACCCAGTTTGTCAAATGTCAGTGGTGTTTCCGGCAGGTCGGTGGTAGTGTTGAACAATGGTACGTCGGAACTGAACTGCAAGCCGTTGCCGGTGTAGTCATCTTCTGCATCGTCATCGGTTGTCAGCGGCAGGTTTACAGCTGACTCTGCTACCTGCGAAAGTGAATCTGAGAAACTTGAAAGGAATGAGCTTGAAGAATCTTTTTCTTCTGCTGGTGGAATTGTTCCCAAAAGGCTGGAACCTTCTGATTGAGGTTGTTCTGGCACCTGTTCTTCAGCGGCTGCAGTTTCTTCCTCTTGTTCCTGTTCAATAACAGATGATTCCTGATTGTCAGCTTCATACACTGCCGGTGTATCGGTTTCTTCTGCTGATATTTCTTGAACAACTGGCTCTTCCGGCTGTTCAAGGTCTTCTTGTTCTCCTAGTAAAACATATTTTTTCACAGGTTTATCCTCTGTTTCTGCAATGGGGGAGGATTGTTCTTCAACGGGTTTGGCTCGGCGGGTGTATTTGCGTTTGGGTTTTGATTCCTCTTCCGTTTTTTTGGAAGGTTTTCTGCCCCGTGTGCTTTTGGGTTTCTCATCTTTTTCTGCTTTTGCAGTCGTCCTGCCGGTTGTGTTTTTTGTCCTTGCCATTATCCTGCTCCGAATTGCTTGTTTATTATATTATGATACACAAAGTGATTTTTTTCAACACTAGGCTCTGCTGCAGTATAGTGGCTCACACGTACAGCCGCTGCGGAATTTTTTCAAAAAAAATCACCGGAAAATATAGTCACACCCGCCGGATTATGTTATTGTCTCATTCATCAACAGGGCATTTCCAGATACCGTCAGGTTCAGAAAACGCCCTCATTTCATTTACAGGCGGTACATCAATGTTCAGAAGAGAAGATTTCATTTCTGACAATGACTGGGAACGGTTCCGTTCCGCATCTGCAAAAGCTGCGACACCAAATATCTTCGTAAATCTTCGCAGCATCCGGCACCATTTCATTGCGCTTAAGGATTCTTTTCCTTATGCGCACATCTACTATGCTGTCAAGGCAAATCCTGGCATGCCAGTGCTGAAACTGCTCGACAGCCTTGGTTCCTGTTTCGACATCGCATCCCGTTACGAATTGGACAAGGTGCTTTCTCTCGGAGTTTCTCCGGACAGACTGTCCTACGGCAATACAATCAAAAAGGCTGAAGACATTAAATACTTTTATGACAAGGGCGTCAGGCTCTTTGCGACAGACTCCCGCGATGATCTCAAGAACATTGAAGCGATTGCCCCCGGATCTCGCGTGTTTGTCAGAATCCTCATCGACAACACTTCCAGTGCAGACTGGCCGCTGAGTCGCAAATTCGGCTGTCATCCCGATATGGCGTACGACTTGCTCGTTCATGCACGCGACAACGGTCTGACCCCGTATGGAATCAGTTTCCACGTAGGAAGCCAGCAGCGTGACATCGGTGTCTGGAACGATGCCATTGCCAAGACAAAATATCTTTTTGAGTCCCTTGAAGACGAAGAGGGCATAAAACTTTCCATGATAAATATGGGCGGTGGATTCCCTGCGAACTACATTCAGCCTACAAACGAGTTGTCTGTCTACGCTTCTGAAATCACGCGCTATCTGACAGATGACTTCGGTGAAGACCGTCCGATGGTCATCCTCGAACCGGGACGTTCCCTCGTTGGTGACTCTGGTGTCCTCACGAGTGAAGTTGTGCTCATCAGCCGTAAGAACAATACCGCTTTGCAGCGCTGGGTCTATCTCGATGCCGGAAAATTCAACGGTCTCGTCGAGACTATGGACGAATCAATCAAATATCCTGTGGTAACTGATAAAGACGGCGGAAAGGAAGGTGAAGTGATTATTGCGGGACCGACCTGTGACAGCGCGGACATCATGTATGAAAACGAAAAATACCGCCTGCCGTTTGATCTCAAGCAGGGGGACAAAGTGTACTGGCTCACGACTGGAGCCTACACATCAACTTATGCCAGTGTGGCATTCAATGGGTTCCCGCCCATCAAGACGTATTACATCACTGAGGACGGGATTGAAGATGAAAACGGCAATAAAGTGTCGTTCGACAACTAGAATGTAAGTGTGAAGCCGGCGCTGAAATTGAGTCCTCTTGGCTTGATTTCTTCGCTGGCATCCTTGAATTTGAGCGGACTGACGCCGAAATCGTAGCGTAAATCCGTCACAAGGCAGGCGTTCGTTGAGAGCGCATACTGTGCACCTAAGCCAGCGATGGCACCGACCATGATACGTGAGTCAGGGTCATTTTCTACAGTGACGGACTTCTGTGTGTAACTCATGTCTCCGGTTATGAATGAAAAGCGCGGACCTCCCGCCATGTAAAGCGAGAATGACTGATTTATCGGTATGTCATAGCTGACAAGCACGGGAAGAATGATGGCGTTGTAGCCGATTGTAGCCTTGATGTCTGAGTCATTCATTTTCAGACTGGTGGTGTAGCGGTTGAATCCCAGCTCCGGCTGGACGTACATGTTGTTGACAACGGACACGGGGAATTTGCCGAAGACTGTCGCACCGTAGTCTACAGAGCGCAGATTGTTAGTCTGTGCACCGGTGATGTTTGTGGTGGTTCCAATTCCCAGCGCAAAATTGCCGCGGGCACCGAACGTTATGTCAGCGAACGCCGAGACTGCAAGCACAAGCCCGGCACAAACGAGTGTTGTGATTTTTTTCATACAGGTACCCCTTCTCTATTATAAACTCTTATCTTTCATAATAAGATGAAAATGCTGAACAGTCAAGTTTTTTCTATCGTTTCTTTTCAGTTTATCTACAGCAGAATGTTCCGCGATACGAAGGTTGTATTTTATTTTTTTTAAAGATTGATTATTTACATTTAACTCTCTGGGTTGTACAATTAACTTTATCAAGACTAGGAGATTTTTATGACACTCGTAAAACGTTTTATCGTAACGATTGCTGTACCTGTCGCAATGTTGTTCATCGCGGCAACACTGGTAGTATCATCCCTTACACGCAAAAACGCTATAGAACAGGCTCAAAACCTGATGATCGAGCAGACTGAACACTCTGTAGCGGACATTGAATGCGATTTGATAGCACCTATGAAGATGACAACTTCCCTTGCTCTGGCATTCCGGGACGGGTTTTACGATGATTTCGACCGGACTCAGGACGTGTTTGAAAGCTTTTCTACAGAATACCCCAATATTTCAGGCTTCTACGGCGCAAAAGAGGACAACACCCTGTACAAAGGGTCTGATTTCTCTGTCCCTGCAGACTATGTGCCGACCAGTCGCGGGTGGTACAAGGGCGCAGTCCAGCAGGGCGGGAAAATTTTCTTTTCTGATGTCTACATCGATGCTTTCACCGGCGGCAAAGTCGTGACTTTCTCACAGGCTGTCTACAAAGACCGCAAGATTGACGGGGTAGTATCTTTCGATTACCCTTTGGACGCTGTCAGAGACATCCTTAACAACCACAAGGTATCCGAGGGTGACCAATCTTTCATTCTTTCACCGGAAGGCGAATTCTTTGTCCACGATAAATACACCCCTGATGAAAATATCTCTTCAATAGAAGGCGGCGCATACAGAGAGTTGGGAAAACAGTTGCTTTTGGGCCGCAACGACTTTGTCACGGCAAAAATGAATGGTGTCGACTACATCTTCAAGGCAAAGCAGATTTCGCTTACCGGTTGGTATTATGTGCTCGGTATGCAGTCAAAAGAAGTCCTGCTCGTTTCAAGTACGATTACAAAGATTCTTTCTATATCTTTTGCCGTTATCTTTGTCCTCGTCTTGGTGATTGTCGATATCCTCATGAGGGGCATAACAAAGCCTATAACGAAGACTGCTGATGCCCTCAACGAAATCGCTTCGGGAGAGGCAGACTTGACGCAGCGGCTGAACATACACGCATCCGGCGAAACAGGTCAGATTGTCGGCGGATTCAACGCGTTCATGGAAAAACTTCACTCGATTGTCAGTTCTCTCAAGGTTTCTGGTTCTCAGCTTGAAGAAGTTTCCACGAATATGAAGCAGAGCGTTGCAAGCGTTTCCGCTTCTATGACAACTATCCGTGAAAGCATTGGCAGCGTGCAGGAGCAGATTTCCACTCAGGCTTCAGGGTTCACCGAGGCGTCTTCCGTTGTTCAGGAAGTCACCACCAACATATCCCGTCTTAACTCTCTGATTGATTCTCAAGGCAAGAGCATTCAGGAGTCCTCTGCCGCTGTCGGAGAACTGGTGAAGGGAATTGAGTCGATCAGCGGTTCCATGGAGCAGATGGCAGATGCCTTTACGCACCTTGACAGTGCTGCTCAGAGCGGTATGGCGAAGCAAGAGCACGTCAACGAGCGAATCACTCAGATTGAACAGCAGTCTCAGATGTTACAGGAAGCAAACACTGCGATTGCTTCCATTGCTGAGCAAACGAACCTCCTTGCCATGAATGCTGCAATTGAAGCGGCGCATGCCGGTGAGGCAGGAAAGGGGTTTGCCGTTGTTGCTGATGAAATCCGCAAGCTTTCTGAGACTTCTTCCGGCCAGTCCAAGACAATCGGAGACCAACTTAAGAATATTGAAGAGAGCATAGCGGAGATTGTCTCTGCTTCTCACGAGTCCAGCGAAGCGTTCTCCGGTGTTTCAACGAGGATTCGCGACACGAACTCCTTGGTTCACTCCGTCCGTTCTTCACTGGAAGAACAGAATGCAGGTTCCCGCAGTGTCATCACGTCGCTGAGCGTGATGGACAAAAATACAGCCGCAGTCCGCGATGCCTCCGCCCAGATGGCAGAGGGAAGCGCGGAAATCCTGAAGGAGATGAACTACCTGCGTGACAGCGTGGAAGCTGTCAAGGGCAGCATGGCTGTCATGAATGACAACGCGCAGAGTGTTGCAATCAGCGGAAAGCAGCTTGATGACAGCGTTATCCTTCTGGACAAGAGCGTCAATCAGCTCGGCGGTGAGATAGGCCGTTTCAAGACGAAAGCTAATAAGTAATGTTCCCTGTTAGGTAGTAAAAACAATGGTTGCGCTGATGTCTGGGTATCGCTCTG
>CADBRT010000131.1 GCA_902797055.1 uncultured Spirochaetaceae bacterium | reverse complement strand
GCCGGGATTATCTTTCCTGGTGCTATGTGTTTCTTTGCTTTCTTAATTTTGGGGATATAAATGCACAGTACGGCAGCATACAGTACAGCTCCCCCTATGCAGATATACAATGGAAGATTCATTGCTTGTCTCCTGAATGCTGTTTCAGCCAGATTGAAAGCGTGTGTTTCGCTGAGTCAAACGCCAGATCTGCTTTTTCGATGTCTTCTTCAGTCCGTATGGGCAGCCATGAGACTTCTGACACTTCTTTTGCATCGGGGTTGAAATTAAAATGCTCGGGAAGTTTTGCTGTGAAGAACAGATCGCAGGTTTTGTAGGTAATTCCTCGGTATTCATACGTGTTGGGAAAGGAGCACAGATAGGTTACCGCTTCCGGTTCTACTCCTGTTTCTTCCCGGCACTCCCGGACGGCGGCCTGCTCTGCTGTTTCGTCGGGATTCGTAAATCCTCCAGGCAGTGCGTGGAAGCCTTTCCTCGGTTCTTTCGCCCGTTTTTCAAAAAGAACTTCATGTCTGCTGTTGGCTATGACCAGTCCAACAGCGCTTGCAACGTTGTTGTATAAGTCAAAATCGCAGTCGGGGCATTGCCATTTCCGTCCGCCTTTGTGCGTTTCTATGTTCTTGCTGCCGCACTGGGGGCAGTATGAGAATTTGTTGTCAGTCATGCGGGAAGTATAGCACAGGTTGTGCTAGAAAGCCAGTGCGTCAAGTTCGTTTTGTCCGCCAGTAATGGTTATGAATACATCGTTGGGGAGGCAGGCAATCCATTCTCCTGTTTGAGAGATAGGCCTGCTTTGGACGCAGATTTTATTCGGGCAGGGGGAATCTTCGAAGCGCACGGTAGCATCCTGTACAACGATGGTTGAGGTTCCGAGTGTGCCTTCGACCGTATATGTTCCGTCTTTTTCTAGTGAAAAGAGATACTCCTGTCCTTTTGCTGTGACAGAGACGACAGGAGCATTTTTCTTGTTCCGTTTAAGGGATGCGATGGAGAAAGTGCATAAAAAAACAGCCAGCAGCAGGAAAAAAAAATCTGCCGGTCGTATACCGAAGCGAATCACTATGCGTCTAAATGAACTCGGGTGCCGAGGTTTTCCTGCTTTGCGTAGATAGACTGACTTGACCGGTACGGGTTGCGTGATGACGCAATCTGAGTCCGGAGTTTTTCCATCTGTGCTTTTAACAACTTCTGGTTGCGTTCGTTTCGCTGAATGACTTCATGCCTGAGCACTTCCAGATCCCTTTGGAGTTTTTCCACCGGTACGACTTCTGCAGGATTGTATGCGGCTGCACGGGATTTTTCGTACAGCGTCCGCATCGGAATAATGACTTTTTGCAGGGAGCGGATGTTTTTGACAATCTGGTTTTCCAAATCTGCATGAATCAAAGCTGATTCTGCGTCTGCTTCGGAGATTTTGGTTTCCTGTTTATCAAGGATTGTGAGGTATTCCTGAAACTTTGCGCGTTGCTGTTCTAACAATGCGCGGAACCTGCGGACTATTGCAATCCGCTCGTTCAGTTCCTGTGGTGAGATTGCATCTGACATTGAAGCCTCGCTTAGCCGGTTATGCTGATAGCTGGCCTGTCCGTCGGGATTCCAACCTGTGCGTTTGCGGTGCTGTTTGCAGCTTGAACCCAAGATTCTGTCAAGTCTGAAAGCATTTTGTGGATTTCTTTCAAATCCTTTTTGTCGTGGCTGAGAGCGTCTGAAAGCAGACGCTTGTTAAAGAAGATGTACAGGGACAGCAGGTTCTGCGCTATTTCCCCGCCTCTGTCCAAGTCCAGGCTGGTTTCAAGCTCTGTGATGATATCCGTTACTTTCCTGATATGCTTGCCGAAGCTTTCCATATCTCTGGGGTTGATTTTGTTGTTGTCATCGACAAGTGCGATGGCATCCTCAAGATGGGAAACGGCCCCTTGATAAAGCATTACGACAAGAGAGCCCTGGCTGGCTGTCTTTACACCAATTTCGCGGTAAGTGTTGTATCCGCTGTAAGAGTTATAACCCATGATTCCCCTCGCTCAACTGTAGATATACAGATATGATTATTTCCCTAATGTTTTCTATCGGGTTTAAAAAAACATACTTGAGAAAAATAACATATTTTATAGGGACTAGAGACTTTTTTTTATATATCTTGTAATATACTAACATAACTTTGAGGTACGCATGAGCGATAACGACGACAAACACAAAAAGGATGATTTCGATCCGTATAATTTCTTCAAGTTATCCACTGATGACGGTGATAAGAAGAATAATGATGATGGAAACAAGAACAAGAACCGTCTTCCTGTATGGGGTGTCATTATAGCTGTAGTCGGGATTCTGGGAATCCTGAATCTTCTCTTTTCTTCCAAGCCTGAGAACCAGATATATTTCTCTGAGTTCAAGAAGCTGGTGGCCGACGGGACGATTGTACGGGTTGATATGAATGACAATTCGTTCACCGGATACGGACGCAATGCGGCGTCTTCTGTTTCCGATGTGTCCGGAGTTGGCTTCAACTTTCCGTTTCTGCAGTCATCTGCTTCCAACGGGGATGTCTACCGGACGACAGGCGTTCTGACGGAGGATTTTCTGGCGCTTTTGGACGAAAAGAATGTCACCTACCGTTTCGTGACACGCCAGAACAGCTATCTGGTGCAGATCCTGCTGAACTTTGTGGTTCCGTTTGGATTTATCTTCCTATTATATTGGCTTATCTTTAGGAGAATGGGCGGAGGAATCTCCGGTTCTTTCTTCGGGGCTGGCGGCAGCAGAAGCAAGGCTGTCGATGAAGGCAAGGTCAAAACCCGTTTTGAGGATGTTGCCGGCGTTGACGAAGCGAAGGATGAACTGGTGGAAGTTGTTGACTTCCTGAAATCTCCGAAAAAGTATACAGACATAGGCGGAAAAATTCCGAAAGGTGTTCTTTTGGTCGGTCCGCCAGGAACCGGTAAGACATTGCTTGCTCGTGCTGTTGCAGGTGAGGCTGGTGTTCCGTTCTTCCGCATCTCCGGTTCGGACTTCGTAGAGATGTTCGTCGGTGTCGGTGCAAGCCGCGTGCGCGATTTGTTCAAGTCTGCCCGCGAAAAGGCTCCCTGTATCATATTTATTGATGAATTGGACGCCATCGGTAAGAGCCGTGTGAACAACCTCGGCGGCAACGATGAGCGTGAGCAGACTTTGAACCAACTGCTGGTTGAGATGGACGGTTTTGACAATGAGAAGGGGCTTATCATTCTCGCTGCAACAAACCGCCCTGATGTTCTTGACCCGGCTTTGCTCCGTCCGGGACGGTTTGACCGCCAGGTGGCTGTTGATAAGCCTGATGTCAAGGGGCGTGAAGCGATTCTTCGCATTCATGCAAAGAATGTTAAACTTGATGATAGCGTTGACTTTGGAAACCTTGCGCTTGCAACAAGCGGTCTCGCCGGTGCGGATTTGGCAAACATCGTGAACGAATCTGCCCTGCTGGCTGTCCGCAACGGACGTAAGCAGGTCGTCATGGACGACTTTGACGAGGCGATTGAAAAGACGCTCATTGGTCTGCAGCGAAAGAGCCGTGTTGTAAAGGAGAAGGAACGTCATATCATTGCCTACCATGAAACAGGTCATGCTTTGGTTGCAGCCTTTACACCCGGCAGCGAACCGGTGCATAAGATTACCATCATACCGCGCGGTGTCAGCACGTTGGGCTACACCTTGCACCGCAGCGAGGACGAATCGTTCCTGAGCGGGCAGAAAGAGATGATCGGCGAAGTAGACGTACTCCTCGGCGGCCGTGCTGCGGAGGAGATTGTATTCGGCGAGGTCAGCACCGGTGCTTCCAACGATATTTCACGCGCTACTGATATCATCAAGCGCATGATTACTGATTACGGCATGAGCGAACGGTTCCGTAACGTGACGCTTGGAAAGAGCGGGCGCGGCTACGGCGGACCGCAGGAGCCGGAACTGGTGCGTGAGTTCTCTGAGGACACCCAGAAGTACATCGATGACGAGATTGCCCGCATGATGGATGAGCGGTATCAGTTTGTCCTGAATCTGCTTAAAGGACACCGCGACTTGCTGGAGTACATCGCACAGAGATTGCTTGAGCACGAAACGATGGATGGCAAGGAATTTGAGAATATCGTCAAGGCGGAAAGCCACTGTACAGAGCTTGCCGCGGAGGCGGGCCGCAAAGCTGACGAAGAGCGCTTCGTGAACGCTTCGGCACTCGAAAAGAAGCCTGAACAACAGGCTTTGCCGCAGGATACACCTTCTGCTGAACCTGAAAATTAAATTTTT